>NZ_LMQJ01000034.1:0-394342 GCF_001424605.1 Bradyrhizobium sp. Leaf396 | reverse complement strand
GGGAACGCTTGACTCGGACGTCTGCGTGCCAAGCCCTCAGACAATGGCGCTAAAGGACACTTCTCAGCGCATGACCTAAATCGTTGCCGACCTTCTTGAACGAACCGATGGTAGCCATATCAAGTCTCCTTGCGTTGTTTCGGACCGCGACCACCGCGGCCTCGATGGCGATGACCAGGCCGAATGACGATCGGCGACGCACCCGCTTGCGGGCCGAAGCACCGCGGAGGACGCCAAGGCTGAGACTTTCTTGTCGCGCGAGGAATGGGCTTGCCCAGGGGAAGAAAGTCGCAAGACTGGCGTTGCGTCTCAGACGGTCGAGGCGCAGCCGGTCTTCGGCCAGATCAAGCCATCAAAGAGGCGAGGTTTTCGCGTGCTGAACAACATTGAGAGGAGACGTGACGGCCATCGGTCGTACGATACAAGAGGTCGGTTCGTTTTCAGGTGGGAAAAGAGAGGCGCACATGCAGAAGGGACGAATCACTTGCCGAGCATAAGGGCACCTGCAAGCAGGCTCCGCTCCAGCACATAGCGCGCCGAAGCGTTGCGAATGGCGGTTACGAAGTGTTGCGAGGAAGGTCCCGCCTATCGGATCGACCGGACATCACCGCGCGTAACGATCGAAGCAACAATCGATACGGAAGCGAAGGTTATACGCTGTTTTGCTTGCGGCTGCGAGCGCAATCGAAGACTCGTTCAAACCCGCTCCGGTCTCGTCGGGCGCATTCTGGGGAGACAGCAATCGACAACCGCACGGTGACGTCAATGCAGGCCGGCTGGATACAGACGGAGGCCGTGTGTGACGGCGACAATCGGCACAGTTCGCAAAGCCCGCTGACTTCTCGGAGCGATCTTGAGTAATACACGGCATGAGGCGCGAGACTCGATCGCGGCGCTATGCGCCGCCGTCGCCAAATTTCCAGACCGGGATTCCCATCCGCCTCGCCTTGTCGGCGAGATTGTCCTGAATTCCCGTTCCCGGGAACACGAGGACGCCGATCGGCATCATCGTCAGCATGAGATCGTTGCGCTTGAAAGGTGCGGACTTAGCGTGCTTCGACCAATCCGGCTTGAATGCGACTTGTGGAACTTTGCGGTTCGTCGCCCATTTGGCCGCAATCAGCTCGGCGCCCTTTGGTGAGCCCCCATGCAACAGGACCATGTCACTGTGCTTGGCGTGAACCTTGTCGAGGCGATCCCAGATCAGATGATGGTCATCGAAGTCGAGGCCTCCGGTCAGTGCGACCTTGGGTCCGACCGGAACAAGCACCTCAGTCTCGGCGCGACGCTTTGCGGCGAGAAAGTCTCGGGAGTCGATCACCGCCGAAGTGACCGAGCGATGGCCGACGAGCGACCCGGATCGCGGGCGCCACAGCGAACCAGTGTGAGTTTCGAATTGTGCGATGGCTTGTTCACGGAACAGCTCCATGCAGTTGCGGCGTTCGATCAGCGAAAGCCCTTCCGTGACGAGTCGCTCGAGTTCGACCGACCGCACCTCGGAGCCATCCTGCTCGTGTTGGCTCCTGCGTTGCGCCTGTTCGTTGTCGTCGAGCTGTCGCTCGATCCGGTTGACGGCTCGATGGAACAGATTGACCGTCGACCAGAGCAGGTCCTCCAGGTCCGGCTCCATGCGGCTGTCGCTCAGGGTTGCCACGAAGGCATCGAAGATGTCGGCAACGGCCGCTGCAATCGTCTTGGCTTCGGGAAACGGCCTCGGATCGGGTTCGTCGCCGAATGGTTGGTAGCCGTAGAGTTGCAGTTCGGTCAGAACGTGATGAAGCGGGGATGAACCGTGCTGCGGTTCGAATGCGGTGTCGTCACGATCGGTCATGGGATGAGGCCCTCCGTGGATCGGCCGCGACCATCGCGGCCTTCGTGGCGATCACTCAGGCGGCGGGCGGACCGGACCAGAACCCGAAGCAACGCGGAGGGCCGAAGCGACAGCGGAGGATGGCAGGGCGCGGCTATTTTGCTTCGCGATGCAAAGGCGGGATGGACTGATCGCTGTTGATCTGCGATGACCACCGCCGGCGGAAAATAGCCGCGCCCCTGCCATTGCCGGTGCGGTCCGCTTGCCGTCCGATCGCCCTCTAGAAGGCCGGGCGCGGCCCTCTCACAACGACGCCTCGCCTTGATCGGGCTGCCGACCTCGATTGCGAAGCGCAGGCGCTCATGCCGTGACCGCGACCGCCGACGGCAAGAAGCGGACGACATCCGCAGGCGCAAGCTGAATGCGCAGCGCTGCCCGGAGCTCATTGACGCCGAAGGTGCGCAGATCCTCGTTGAAGTCGTCAAGCAGGGGCGATAGTGCGATCGCCTCGATACCGGCGGCTTCGGCCCGCTGCGTCAACGTGGATGCCACGGCCTCTCCAGCAGCATCGGCATCACAGGCGATGTAAAGCCGGCGCAGGTTGGGTGGAAGCGACACGGCCGCAAGATGGTTGGCCGATAGCGCTGATGCCATTGGCAAGGTCGGCAGGGCACAGCGCAAGGAGAGCATGGTCTCGATGCCCTCACCGGCGGCGAGGACATCATCGGCCCGTCCAAATCGGACAGCGTTGCCGAGCAAGAGGCCCATTGCGCGGCGTGGTGTGTCGATCGGCGCCTTGCTGCGACCGGAGGGGTCGAGCCAGGTACGGTGGACGCCGGTGACGATGCCAGTGAGCGTGGTGACGGCGGCGATCAGGGCCGGCCAGGTCTCAGTCGGGAGGTCATGATCCGGCCTGTAGTAGCAACGCGGGTGAAACCGAAGGCTGGTAAGCTCATGCAAGCCCAAAATGCCCCGGGTCCGGAGGTATGTTTCTGCGAGCGTGCCATGAATGGGCTTGGACATGGCAAACAGGCGCCGAGCCGATTCCGGCGAACCGATGGGAACGGATGGGAGCGGCGATTTAGATTCCGCCTCGATCTGCGGCAGGCAGAGAAAACGCCGCGCCTCGGCAAGGACATCGCGGAATTCAGCAAAGCCGCAGCTTTCCCTGATGACGTCGAGCAGATCGCCGTGTTCAGCGGTCGCAGCATCGGTCCACTTGCCGGCCGCTCCCTTACCCCCATTGTGGCGGCGCAGCCGAACAAACATGGATCGACCAGGCGTGTTGTGAACGTCGCCGACAACCCAATAGCGGCCAACGCGCCGGCCATTTGAAAGATAGTGCCGGCAGACGAGTTCGGCTCGCTCGGCCAGCCGGCGGGCGAGATCGGATACTTGGGCTGACATAACTGATCCCCGCCAAAGAGAAGGCCCGCCTGTGATGGCGGGCCTTCGAGTGTGATGCTTCTGCTCGCCTACTCGGCCGCGGCAAGCGGCTCGTCTGTGAGAATCGCGTCATCTTGGCCGAGATGCTCTGCGCCGAGCTTGGTCGCTTCGCGTTCGGCGGCGTTCGTGTCCTCACTGCTCGAATCGGACCACGAGACTTGGTCAGATTCCACGTCTACTGAAGTGGTGCTGATGGCCTGGCCGGGCGTGCGCAGCGGCTCCGGAAGCCAGCCCGAGCCAGCGAGGAGTTCTTGTGCCCGCTCCGCCATCTCGCCCTTTTTCAGGTGCTCGATGAGCTGAGCCGCAGTCTCTCCCTTGACCTCGCGGACGGCTTGCAGGATGCGCGCCTTGGTTACCCGCCCCAAGTAGTTGTCGACGGTCGGCGTCCAGCCTGCGGCAGCAATGTCGAGCCCGACTGCCTCGGCGAGGCGGTCGGCATGGCCAAGCGCACGCGGGCGCCGATTCCAGGGCTCGTACACCGCATTGACGCTCAGCGCGATGCAATGTGCGAACAGGCCATCGCGACTGTCCCGGTCGAAGGTCGCGAGCGTATCCCAGAGCTCGGCTGATTCACGCGGCAACTGCTCCGACCACTGCCGGTGCCTCTCGTCGACGGACTTGGCGATCGTGGCATCGCCGAGGCCCGGCGCCTGGCTGCCGAAGACGACGCTCTTGGCGTCGATATCGACGCAGGATTCGGGCGTGTAGCGGTAAAACAGTTTCAGGCAAAGCGCGTGCAGTGCCGCCAGGAACGCAACGTCCGGATCCCCTGCCAGCGCATTGCGCAAGGCCAGGGTGCGATACGCCGTGAGTTCGGTCATCAGCCGGTCAGGAATCGGCTTGATGCCCTCTTCTTCGTTGGGCGCCTCGGTATTCGCCGAGGTGCGTGTCTGCCCTTCGGTCGCATTTCCGGACGCAGAGGTCGCCGCTGAGGTGGCACCCCGCTCGGCGTCAGCTTCTCCCTCCGCCTGCGGAACTGCCGGCTCATCCTCGGGACGAACATAGCCGCGCTCGACCCGAAGCGCGCCTGACGCATCGATGCTGACGAAGGCACCCGCGCGCGCGACCTCGTCAGGATCGTACTGGACCGGTCGCTCATCGAGTTCGGAAAGGGCCGTCTCGATCTCGCCAAGGCGCTGATCGATCCCTTCGGGAAGGACGTCGACGTCGGAATGCTCCTGCTCGAGACGCTCGTACTCGGCGCGCAGCGCTACGGCCGCAGCCTCCTCCTCGTCGGTCATCACGACGGACTCGCCGGAGATGCGGCGCAGACCATAGATGTGGCCGTAGGGAAAATCGACCGCGACCTCGACCCATTTCCAACCTTCGGCGCGGATGTTACCGGCCTCGCGTTCCAGCTTCTCGGCGACGAGCCGATCGAGCAGCATCGGCTCTTGCAGCCAACCGCCGTCATCCTGCTGAAAAAGATCGCGAATGATGTCGCCGCCGGCGGCCTCATAAGCCTCGATTCCGACGAATTGGGCGCGCTTGTCGGAGGCGCGCACGGCGCCTTCAGTGAGCAGACGCCGGATGTAATACGGTTCCTTATTGTGCGAGCGCTGCACCGCCTGCCATACCTGCTGCTGGCGCTCGTGGTCTGGATTGACCGCAAACGCCATCAATTGGTCGAGGCTCATGCCGTCTTCGGCATAGACGTCGAGCAGCGCTGGCGAGATGGCGGCGAGCCGGAGCCGTTGCTTGACGACCTGGACGCTGACAAAGAAGGCAGCAGCGATCTCGTCCTCGCTCATGCCCTTCTCACTCATGTCGCGGAACGCGCGGAACTGGTCGAGGGGGTGAAGCGGCGCGCGTTGGACGTTCTCGGCGAGCGAATCCTCCTCGGCGAGGCCATCGGTCCGGATGACGCACGGGACCGGTGCGTTGCGCGCGAGCCGCTTCTGCTTGACCAGAAGCTCGAGCGCGCGATAGCGCCGCCCGCCGGCCGGGACCTCGAACACGCCGGTTTCGGCGCCCCCCTCGTCGAGAACCGGCCGGACGGTGAGGCTCTGAAGCAGGGTGCGCCGCGCGATGTCCTGCGCGAGCTCCTCGATCGAGACGCCCGCCTTGATACGGCGGACATTGGACTGGCTCAACACCAGCCGGTTGAAAGGAATATCGCGTGACTGGCTCAGGACGATCTTCCGAACAGATTTAGCCATTGAAGTTTCTCCGCGACGGGCGGTCGAGAACCTCTCTCGACCTTCTGGCCCGTCACGAAGCGAAGCGCCGCCCTCTAACTCTGAAGGGCGGCGCCAGCCGGAGAAACCGAGAGCTGAGGCTCGTCACGCGCGCTCCATCGGGGCGGCGCGAACGGCCTCAGTTAGCCCGATCGAGCAACTTTTTGGCCTTCGCCTCGAGATCCAACCGGGCGTCCTGGTACGGCTTGTCGCGCGCCACGGCGGTGATGCCTTGGACGAAGTCGAAGATGCTCTCAGGCTTGCGGCCTTCCTCGGCGAGCACCGTCTCGATGATCTTAGCCGTCTCCGACTTGCCGAATCCACGCTTGCGCAGAAACTCGGTGCGCTCCTCATCCGTGCGCGCAACAATCCGCTCCCGCGCCGCCCTGATGCCATTGACGAACGGCGCCGGCGAGGAGTTGGCGAAGCGCGTGAGCGCCGGCGCCGCCTCGTGCGCGAACCGTGACGCTGCGTATTTGGAGTGGCGGATGGTGATCTCCTCGAAATCCTCCACACCCCAGAGATTGCGATTCTGGCACACGGCGCGGAGATAGAAGCTCGCGATCCCAAGCGTCTTGGCGCCGACCTCGGAATTCCAGCAATAGAAACCGCGGAAGTAGAGGTCGGGCGCGCCGTCCGGCAGCTTGCCGGCCTCGATCGGATTGAGGTCGTCGACCAGGAACAGGAAGACGTCACGATCTGATGCGTACAACGTCGTCGTGGCTTTCGTGATATCAACCCGCGGGTTGTAGATGCCGGTCGACCAGTCGAGCACGCCCGGCACCTTCCAGCGCGTGTCGCCGGTGCCATTGCCGGCGATGCGCTGCACGGCGGCGACCAGTTCCTGGTCAAAGATGCGCCCATAGTCGGGGCTGGTGACCGCGCGCAACTCGACGCGTCCCTCCTCTACCTGTAGCGTCTTGATTAGTTCGGCACGATTCGAACTCAGTCCGTACTGAAGATTTATGGCGGCGAGTGGTGCCGGCAGTTGCCGCAAATAGGACGACGGCGCTCCGACCATCGTTGAGAGCTGGCCGAAGCTCCAATGAGTCGGCGCAAGCGGCACATCTTCGCCCGGCAGCATCAGCGTCAGACGCTCCGCGTCATCACGATTCGCTTCCACCCGGATCGCCGGGCTCTCGACTGTCCGAGTCCGGCTTCGCTCGGCACGGCCGCGCACGGCGGCGTGAAGCTCCGAGAGCGACAAAAACCGCTCGTCCGCCGGCCGGGAAAACCACTCCGAAGCGACGCGGCCGACGCGTTCACCACGGCTCACATCCACCCGATAGCCGCCGCGCTCGCCGCGCGCGGCATCCAGAACATTGAGTTGGGTCATGGGGTATCTCCATGACGGGCGCCGCGAGACTCTTCTCTCGGCTCTTAACCCGTCACGGAAATTCCTGCCAAACTCTAACTCTGTGATGCCGCGGGGGACTGTCGGACGCGCAGCGATCGAAGGGCAAACTTTTGGTGAAGGTCGCCGGTTGCTGCCGGCAGGCGTAAGGAGCCAGGCAGAATGGAACGAGATCAAGAAGCCGGCGGTGACAAGGCATGGGGCCCAGTGACACGGCGGCTCCGCCAGTAAGCAAAGCGACCTGCAACGGGGAAAGCTCCTAGGCCGCTGATTTCTGCTGTTCGGCGATCTTCTGGAATTCGGCGAGGAGTTCAGGAAAGTTCTGAGCGAGGTAACGCACAATCCGGGCGTTCTCAAGCAGGCGATGAAGATAGCCAGTCGCGACGACAAGATCGAGATGATCGGCTCCATACGACTGTTCCATGAGACGAAATTCGCGATCCAGGTTCGCGGATTCCTGCTCCATCAATGCGACTTGTTCATCCGTAAGGCCTTCGACATGCTTTGGTCTTGCCGTTTCAACCAATTGCGACTGCGGAGTGGCTCCCACCAGGGACTTCGCATACGTGATAGAGAACTTGTTCATGGCGACCATGAGTTGGGCCGCCTCTATCTGTCGCATCGGCTGCATCTTCCGCAACTCCGCAAATGTTGCAATCGGGACGTGCTTGTCCTTGAGCAATTCGACCGCTTCCGTACAGATGCCGTCCAGCAAGCGCGTCTTTAGCCGGACATGAGCCACGTTCACATTGAGCACCTTCGCGATGCGTTCTTCCGGGACGCCTCGTTTGATCGCGGTCAGGATCATATTGCGTTCCTGAACGGTCGCGATCCGGCTAACTCGCTTGTTGTATGTAAATGCTTCATCGTCGGTCGCGACCAGGCACGTCGTTTCCGTGGTCCCCAGCTCCTGGAGGACGGCGAGCCGCAAATGTCCGTCGAGGAGGAGATACTTGCCCTTTTCGCTTCGATCTCGCGCGACAACGAGCGGCTCTACAAGCCCGATCTCTCTTACGGAGGATTGTATCTGGCTATACTTCGGGGTCTTCTTGACCGCATCGTTGATCAGACGAAGCGGCTGAATGGTGCCAATAGGAAGATTCACGCGCTCTTTCTCGAACGCCATTGTGATGGGACGCCGATCAGGTTTGTGGGGCATTATCCGACGTCTCCACGTTCCATCCGTCCCAACAACTTCTTTGGCACGGAATCGAGCTTTTCCGCCTTCAGGAGGGACACAAATCGTTCATCTCCAAAAAGCTCACGCATCGCATGAGCAATGAAGAGCAGTCGGTTTCGAGTCGCGTCCGCCTTGCGTATCAGGAGACGCTTGCGGTCCGTATCCTCCTTATAGGCACGTAGCAGGGTGCGGGAGGATAGCTTCTGTGACGCCTCTTTCGGACCCCTCCCACGAATTGCTCGCCCGCGACGCCGCCTGCTCTCGACAATGCGCTTCACGATCATCAATTTTCGGCCCCGCAAGAGATTTCGTTCGTAGGCCTGATGAAGCGCTTCCTGGATACCGATATCGTCGGCGTCCGCGATTTGTACGGCGACGCTCACTGGAATATGTCCAGCTTCGACCGCCCTCAGCAGACGCTGCTCACCTTGCGCGAGCAAACGGCCGACGCCGCGAACATATTCGAGCGACAATCCGGTCTTCTTTGCGATCTCCGGATCGGTATAGCCACGTTGTTTCATGCCACCGATGTCATGGAGCAGGTCGATGGCGTGATGCTGGCGCCTGGCACAGTTCTCTACCAGGCTCTTGACCATGCAGTCTTCAACACTGGCTTCGATGACAAGCGCCGGGATCTCGCTGGCCCCCAGCTCCATGAACGCCTCCAAGCGCCCCTGACCGCAGACCAGGTCGTATCTGACACCCTGCTGCTCCTCTCGCCTGGTGACCGTAATCGGCTTCTTGAGGCCCAACGCAGCAATGTTTTCGACCAGCTCCCGGAAGCTTTTCTTGTTGCGTATCCGCGGGTTAACGACCGATACCTGGGAGACAGGAACGATCTGCACGGCGAGCGAACTGGATTCTGCCATCACGCAACCTCCCTGAGGGGGACTCTTTCTGCCATCTCGAAGAGCGGCTCCATGGAATCGAACAGGTAAGCATCGAGCGAGATGCCGTTGTGCTCTTGCAGCCGCAACACTCGCTCGTCCATGTCTAGGGTTGGCAAGATGAGGTAGTCTCGAGCTGAGATATTTGAACTGTCCATCCGGATCGCGACGGTGACATCGGGCATCAAGCTCCGCTCCAATCGAACCCGCCATCGCAAGGCACCTCCGGCTGTCTCGCGACAGCGCGCGATCACGACAGAGACGGAGAACTCGTCGTTCACGATCAGCAATTCGGAGGATGCCTGCTGGCTGATGCACCCGCCAAAATGCTCAAGTCCCCCGATGACCTCCTCGATGACGGCTGGGTGGAGCTTTCGAAGCGTTCGATTGATCTCGATGTAGTTGAAGTCCCTTTCGGGCGTGTAACCAACCAGACGATAGGCACGGATCAAACTGCCGAAGCGTCGCTGGAATGCACCACTGGACGGGCAGCTGTCCGTCTCATCGATCAGAAGCCCGGAAAGAGCTCCTTTGGAAAGTAGTAGCTGACGAAGGCAGACAAGCATTTCCTCGTCGGTCATCCGGTGTGAGCGGGCGTCGATGATCGCTTGAGCAGCGTCGTAAAGCATCCGGTCGACAATTGGTTGAAAAACATTGTCGGCTCGCACCCAAGACTGCGGATCATTTCGGATGCGGTTCTGCTTCAGCTTGAACGAACCACGATTCCAGACATTGTTGCCAATGTATTTCTCGTTGATGAGGATCTGATGGACAGTACCGCGGGTCCACGGCCGATCGAGATCAGTCCGGATACCTCGCTTATTCAAGTTGTCCGCGATCGTCGCCTCGTTGAGCCGCCGCTCCACGAAATCGCGATATATCCCGACAACAATCTCTGCTTCTTCTTGCGGCCCAGGCACCAGGATGACACGATCGGTCTGAATGCTCTTGTGTTGTCGGCGCCGCAAGATTCCTTTCGATTCGCCGCGGTCATCCACGAGTTGACGGCGCAGGCCGAAGCCTGACGGACCGCCTTGGCGAAAGCCTAACTCGATCAGGCGCTTTTGGCCGGCGAACACTTTGACTGAGAGTTCGCGGCTGTATTCGGCCGCCATGCGACGCTTGACGACCTTCTGGACGTCGGAGCCGATGCTACCGTCATTCTCAAACTGTTCGGCACAATAGGCGACCTTCACGCTGGCGGCGCGACAGCGGTACTCGTAGAACGCGGCCTCGTCGGAATCAGGAAACCGTCCCCAGCGACTGACATCATAGACGAGAACAATTGAGAAATCGGCCTCTCCGCCCTCGATGTCGGCGAGCAATCTTTGCAAACCGGGCCGCCCTTCGATATTGAGCCCGCTCCGACCGGCGTCGATATAGGTGTGGGCGATCTCCAACCCCCGCTGTGCCGCATAACGCTTGATGACATCAGACTGGTTTTCCGTCGAATATTTCTGGTGCTCCGTGGACATGCGCACATACTGCGCCGCGCGAAGCGATCGAAGGGAATGTGGGTCCTCCGTCCGCTGGCTGAGCGGCGGCGTTCTCGGCGTGTCTTTGCGTTCCACGATACTAACCGGTCTTGGGCTTGGACGTGGTGCGAGCTGAAGGGTGCTGAGGATCGCTACTCCGCGAGTGTGTCGAATATCTAACTAGAAGGGATTGGAAAAATGTTGCCAAAGACAGGCAGAATTTTTCGCAATGGAAGCGGTGACAATGCGCCCCGTCTGGTTTACGCGCGGGCCGTGAGCGAGGCCTTGAAGAAGGGGTCCAGGTCGACGCCCCATATGACGAAGAAGATCCGGCAGTGGACGGGGGCTGGCGAACGCACCATCAAGAACTGGCTTGAAGGAACTTGCGGCCCCAGGGGCGAGCACCTGCTGCTGCTTGCGTACTATTCAGATGAGGTCTTTGAGACAATTCTGACGCTGACGGAACGAGACAGAAACATCGCAAGACCGAAGTTGCGGGTGATCTGCGATGAGATGACTAAGTCTCTGCGGGTTTTCCGGAATCTCATGGATCAGGAACTCTAGGAACCGCAGGCGCGCTCGCGCGGCACCTGAGCATCCATCGCGGTGAGTTGCGGCGTTGGAGTGGACGACGGTCCCGCCCAAGGCGCGGCGGGCTAACTACATCTCGCGCACGATCATACCTGGGAGGCCAAACCTCAACGACTATCAAGGCTGGCGGTCGTCGACTGCGATCTCCGGATTTCGAGCCACGCTATCGCGTTCTCGCGGTTCGTTGGCAAGGCTTTGTGACTACCCTTGCCGAGCGGTCTATGCCCCCTATGGTTCCTATGAGTTCGCGTTCGGTGAGCATGCCGATGCATCGGACGATGATCCCTATGCCCCCTATGCTCCCTATGCCTTTGGCGTCGGCACAGGACGTCCGCGAGCTTCGCCATGCCGGATCAACACGCCATTGGGGCGCAAATCAGTCTTCTGCAGGACGTATGCAGACGTGCCCCATTTTCCGAGCGGCTTGTTGCGCAACATGACGAACCCGCCCGCGCGCGTTCCCTCCAGATTGGCCACAAAGCCCGCAAGGCTTTGCCGGCTTCCGCGACCGTGCGGATGAGCCAGTAGCGAAAGGCGCATGTCGAGCTCTTTGACCTTGATTGCGCGATCGCCATAAAGCTCATGCCAGGTCGTAAAGAACTCGACGACCTGAACGCGGCGAGGGTCGTCACGCTTGATATCGGAAATCCGCTGGACCGGGTCGGCGCAGCCGAGCGCCAGCAGCGGATCGCGGCACCAACGCGCCCACTGTTCAAAGCTACCAAGCGCTTGACCCTGCTTGAGGCGATTCTGGCGACCCCACCGCCAGATCGTGAGTGCCGCGGCGAGAAGGTCGAGCCGCTTCCGCTGGATCAGGGCATCAAACTCCTCGCTGAACTCGCGCCGTTCGGGATCTTCGCAACCGGCATCGAGCCCAACGATAAGGAAGCGCCGTGCAAGATCCTCGGACACGGCAATGGCGTTCCCGGTGATGGCGAGAAAGGCGTTCGTGGTGATCGAGACCATCTTCGTGTTCTCCCGGAAGGGTCGGATCGCGCACGGGTTTTCGGTTGCGATCTGCGCCAGGAGGTTGGAACGGACAATCTCAGCGTTGACATTGTCGAGAAAGACGACAGGGTCCGCGGCGACCAGCGCCGCAGTCAAACGCTTATCGAGTTCCGCGCGATCACCCGTACTCGTGAACGCTTTGGGCGCGAAGTTGAATGCGATGCGCGCCGCAGCGCGAATGAGCTTTCCCTTTCCAGTCCCCGCACCAGAGTATTGCGGGGAGCGAATGATGAAGCCGGGAGCGAGCGGGAGACTGGGACGGCAGATGGCGGTCAGGATGGCGACCAAGTAGCTCGCCTCGTCGACCCCCGGCGGCTGCGAGAGGTCGACCGTCAGCCTACCGCCTGAACCGGCGGTCTTGGGCGCGTCCGCAAAGGGGAATGTTGCGAAGGGCCTGCGAAGACTATCGAGCGCCTTCTCAGCCTGCCTTCGCGTCGGGCGATCAGGAATGCGGGGCAACTCCACCCCTGTGCACCAAAAGCGCATCTCGCTGTCGTAACCGCGCGTCGCGCGGATCGAGCCGCCATCAGAAAGGATCGGGGCGCGGCAAATACCGTCCAAGAGACGGACACCCCAAGCGTCGTGCCGGTTAAGGTAGAGCTTGGCGACACGTTCCGGAAGCGTGACGGGCTCGCGCATGATCTCGCCACGCACGATCTTTTGCAGAACGGGACGACACACCTCATGGCTGTAAGTGACCACGTCATGCACGTTGAGGAGAGGGGTCGAAAAGCCATCGTCGGTCTTCACCAGCTTCACGAGGGTGGAACCCCGCTGGAACAGGCTCGGCGAGTTCGCCAAATGCTCAGCCAGTTTGCTGGCCGCGGCTGGCAAATCGGCCTGGTCGATGATCAGATCGGGGCGCCCGTCGGCGGCAGACGACTGACGGAAATCTGACGGATTCGGATGCTGGTTCTCGCTAACACGGCTCGAATTCTTGTTGGACATGTGCTTCCCTTGTTAGCGAACCGACTGGCGACCGGGTTCGTGGAAGCCCTAGCCCGAAGCCGAGAAAAAACTAAGCAAGTCACCTCGCGAGTTTGGAAAGGCGGGTCCGATGCTGGTTAGATCACTTCCGCCGGCGGCGGGTCCTCAAAGGGCTTTCGCGGGGTAGAATTTGCGATCTCGACGCGCGCGCGCACCGGATCGCTCGTTAACACTTTAAAGAACTGCCGTATGCGTTGCTCGATATCGGTCATGCGCATTTTCCCCCCAAAGTGTCTCTCGAGCGGTTGCCGGGCCTCCACCAATGCCTCGTAATCGAGCGCGATGGGCGCGATCGATCCGTAGTTCAGACGCTTGATCAGCTCTTTGGCGTAGAGGCCGTTGTCCGTAAGATGCCAGCGGTTCGGAACGACGATCGTGCCGCGATCATCCTCGAGCTCATTCAGAAGAGCCTCCAGTTCGGGCCGTCCCTCGGTTTCTGTCTCGTAAGCGATCTTCGCCATCCAGTCTATCTCGCGAGGATCTTCGTGTTCCTTCCGAGGATAAATTGCGCCACATTTGACGCCGATGTCTTTGACCAATGGCTGCCGGAGTAAGTTGAAGAACGCCTCAATATCCTTCTTGTTGTCCTCGTTGTATTTCCCATCACCCTTCTTCTGTTTGTTTGCGGCACCTTTTGCGGAGTGGTAACCGTAGAGGGGAACCGACAATCCCATAGTACTCTCCCAAAGCAGCGCCTACGGCGCGATCGCTAACAAATACTCTTCAACAAAAGATTAGTCGTTGAACATCACCTGACCGATTGGTGAATGCTCACTGACTCAGCAGATCTGCCGAAGCCAAGAGCGCGAACTCCTCGTCAGTCAGGCCATTGCTAATCGAGTTGCCGCTGGCCGCGCGATTCTCAGCTAAAGAGTTCTGTAGCTCGGAGATATCAAAGGACAGCCGCAGCAGGAGGCTCAGGATTTCATCTCGCTGCATGACAACGACCGCGTCGGCGCATTCTTGCTTGAGAACAGGGAACGGGACGCCCTCGCGCGGGTAGATACCCAGCTTCTCATAATATCTAAGTCTGCCGGAGATCGCTTTCGGCAGTAGATCGTCGTAAGGCAGCAACGAGATGCAGGTGTCGGCGTCGTAAGGACGACGCGATCCAATTGTGGTGAGGATGCCCAAAGCCCGATCTCGCAAGTCGGCCAACGCTCGGACATCTGCCAGCCGCCTCCAAGCTCTGGAATGATAAGCAGTCATGACACCCCTGATTGCAATTTCGCAATTTCGGTCGGCAAACACGTCGTGCCCTTCCTTGCTTCTGGCGACGAAGGCTTCGCCTACTGTCAACGCACCGGTAAACTGACCGCCGGCAAATGAGCGCTGGATTGTAATGGCTCGCGCGGCCGTAACCGGTCGGCATCGACATTCGGTATAACCACTGTGTGGGACGAGTTGAGGCTCAGCCTCCTCGAAAGGTCCAATTGCCAATGGATAATGCCTGGTTACGTAGGACAGGCGCGTCTTATGGATCGATTGAAGCCAAGTTTCATGAACGCGCACCACGCCCGAATAGAAATCAGCGCCCGACTGCTCGATGTGGTTGACAATGCGCACGTCCCAGGGAGTTCCGAGGATGGTCTCCGGGAGAGCTGCACGTACTTGGGTTGCGAGAGCGTCGTCAGCGAGCCTGCTCATACGGGATCCATCCGAGACTGAATACAGTCCAATAGCGCGGACATTTCAATCGATCGTTGCGCAGATCAATAAAAGTCTATTTTGGGGGTGAGATGCATCGCGCCGGTCAAGGCTACGCACGACTTGCTAGTGGCTTTGGCGATTGACGCACGAGCGTTCGCACCCCTGTAGGTGCGCGCGGTGCGCTGATTGACCGGCGCTGGGCGAGATCCGCATCTCGGCACAAGGGCCAGACCTCAAAACTCACGAAGTCACTTCCTTAGTTTCGCGGCCAGAGCGAAGTAACGTTGGGCCCGGGCAATGGCGTTCGACCCGTCGTTCATTCGAGTGCCGCACGAGTGTGAGTGACATCATGCGTTTCTTTACCAGCGAAACGAGGATTAAGCGGGACGCCAAGCGCCTCATGAAGTCCTTGGCGCGGCATGGCCAGGAGTTGAAGTACACCAAATGCCTCGACTTGATGGCGCGGCTGCACGGCTTTTCGCACTTTCAGGAGTGGAAGAGAACGGTACTGGACGGTCCGTTGAGCACGTTCGACGAGGACGCCGATGACGAGGCTGTCGAGGCCCGCTTCCAGCACCAGGAGTGCGTGATGGCCGAAGCTGGGTTTGCCGCCATCGCTGGGGTGGTGCTCGACGAGGTGAACCCCACCGGATGGCGTAAGCAGTCTTTTGGGACCGGCGAGGCCTTCACCCATGATGCGGCATGAGGAGTTAGCACATGCGTATTAGGGTGAACGACGGCAACGTCATGCGGCTCAGGGCTGCGTTGAACGGCGCTAACGGCAAGGCGCAGAAGCACACAGCAGTGGTGGCCGACATCCTGGCTCTCTCGAACAGAGCCGAACGGTCGCTGATCGCGGCGGGAATTCCCGGGCGGGCGCGCGCCGGCGCCGAGGTGGTCTGGCACGCGGCCGGGCCAATGGCCAAGGCTTACGGCTACAAGATGACCCGCACCTACCTGACGCTGACGAGGGGTACGCGCGACTGGTTCTTGACCGAGGTGAAGCGTGTGGGGGTCTACCCGCAGCAGAGCGAGCGCTATCGCATCGGCATCTCCACCGCCCAGCGCGACCACATCGTCGCGACGGCGCTGCGCACCTTCGAGGTCCGCAACACCGCCGACGACAACGTTGCGGCAGCGCCGGCCGTCTAGACACGCGAGCTAGTCACATGGACACGAACTTCAACTCCAATTCCGAGCACATCGAGCAGCCCGGCGAGCCAGAGCCCTGCATTTCGAAGGCCCGGTTGAAGCGAGAGGGCTGGCGGGAGGTCCGCGCGTTCATCGAGCCGACCGAGCCGGCGGCCAGCACGAAGAAGGAGAAGCCGGAAGCTCGGACCGACGGCGAGAGGAAGGCTGATCAGCGCCGGCGTCAGCATGCCGACGGCCTAAGGCAGATCAACGTCGTCGCGCCTGAAGACAACGATGCCCGCGCCCTCATCATGCAGGTCGCGAAGGCCGTCGGATCGAAGGCGGTTCGCCGCGACATTGCTGCCGTTCTCGCCGACCGCGATCTCGTGAAGATCGCCCGGCGGGTAAGGCGGTTGCGTGGCAGCGAGGCCGATCAGGCCCGGGCACTGCTGAAGCTTTAGATTCTCTTCACGTCACAAGGAGCCACGCAAATGAGCAAAGTGTATCTCGCCCAGCCGCTGTTCCGGCAAGACAGTCCGGATTTCCCGTACTTGGCGAACCTCCCCGCTAAGTTCACGCTCGACACCCCCGGCGGAAGCCTGGCGATCGCGCTCAACTACTACACCATCGAGGCTTATGCGTCGAAGGCCGATCGGGATGCGGCGTGCGGCATGACTGCTCATCCGGACATCAAGTACGTGCCGATCACTCGCGTGCCCGCCACAGAGGCCGAGGAGATCGGGTGCGGTTATGCCCTCGAGCATCCCGAATTCGAGAGGGTGCTCGATCCGATCTTCGGCCGCCTGGTCGAACGTTTGGTCGGCAGGATGATCGGCGCCGGACGGAGCGCAGAGGGTCCGATCGCGATGGAAGCGCTGTCCATTGCGCGCACGCGCTACACGATCGAAGCCATCGCAGATCACGACAGCGTCCGCTTCGAGGTCGATGGCTTGGCCGTGTTCGAGAAACGTGACCGCGCGACGATCAACGCAACGTGCGCCTTTCTCGAGGAGCGGCTCCATCTGCACCTCCTGCCGACGCTGCCGAGGCGGAAGGCTCACTAGATCCGAGCTCAATGGCGGCGTCACGGCTTCTAAACAGGGCGACCATAATGAATGATCTGACCTTCGATCACACCATCCTGCATGCTACGGCCGTCGATCTCTGGCCGATCCAGAAGAAGGGCTGTCCTTCTCTGCCGGCTTGCTTCGAGTTGGCATACGGATCGGGGCTCCTCAAGCTTATCCACGCCGCGATGCCGGATTGGCTCATCGTGACGCCCGAGCATATCCGTATTGCCGCGCCCGAGGCCATGAACATGACGCTGTTTCGTGAGGAATTGGCCGTCGGCGGCGCCCTTCGCGCGGCACTGGTCAACTTGCGTTGCGCCGCCATCGTGGATCGCGGAACTCTCGCCGAGTGCATCAAGGTCCGGCAAGCGCTCCAGAGCCTCGCCGAGCAGCAGCCGGTCGGCCGCAGCCTCGAGGAGGAGGACCACGAGTTCGACGACCCGGTCATGAAGCCGTATGATCGCTGGTGGTACGGCATCGAGCGGAACGGGAACGAAACCGTCACCGGCAAGCCGCAGGTGCTGGCGATTCCCATCCCGCACGTCAATCGTGCGAGGGAGCGCAATCCGAACCTCGCCATCGATGAAATGTATGATCTGCTGGCGGACGGCCTCAGCCCCGTCATGGCAAAGATCGGCGTGCCCAAGCACAGCGCCGACTATGCGGAAGCGCGCGCCGAATGGATCGAAATCGCGATCGAATCTCTCGTGGCCAGCATCGAGGTGGCGGTGAAGGGCTGGCCGGTCCTGCCGGGCGGGCCTTTTCAGAATGTCGTGTGGGTCGACGACGACATGTTCATCATCACGCTCGACACTGTCGATGGCGTGACCTTGGCCTCGCCGACGGCGTCCAAGCAAGCGCTGGAGCAGTTCACCCTGGAGGTTCACAGGGTCGGGCGCTCTCATCTCGCGGACGGGCTCGAGACGCTCCGTCGCGCCGTGGTGTCGTGAACTGATCGGGACTGCGCGGGCGAGCTACGCACCTGCACAGGAGCCACGTCGGTGCGCTTTACGGATACGGAATTCAGTAGGAGTAGACAGCATGGCAAAACGTAGTGGTACGCCCGACCAAGGTGAACTGACGATCCTTCATGGAAGGTTCGATCAGTCCGAGGCTCGCGAGCGCAATCTCGCAGAGCGGTATCAGCACATCCGGAGCCACATGGACGTGACGGAGGCGCTGAGCAGGCTCGCCGCGATCGAGAACGCTGGATTTCAGGGGCTGCTGGCGCAACTCGAGGACAACGGCGTGATCCTCGGCGCCGATGCCGTCCTCCCCAGGGACATGGCCCGCCGCCATGACAGATTTGGGCTGACGCTGGTTCTCCCGGAACGCGCGCCGCTGATCTGGCTCAATCTGCTCAAGCACGACAGCGACGCTGCTCTCGTCGACACCGTCGTCCACGAGGCAGTCCATTCCACCGTCCGGCTCCTCGAGCGGCTCCCGCGCAGCCCGGAGCCGGACGAAGTGATCGCCTCCTATGGCGAGGAAGTCGTCGCCCTTACCGGAACGATCCTCATTCTGCGCAAGATCGCCTTTCCCGCTCATCGCGAAATCGCTCAAAACCTGATCGCGCTCGCCAATTGCAAGAAGACACTTGGCCAGCTTGGATGCAGCGAGCAGTTCATGCGCGAAAGGCTTGCCGAAGCAGAGCTTGCTGCGGACTTCTTCACCGATTTCGGCATCGAAGTCGCGTGTCCCACCCTGGAAGAGGTCCAGTCGCGCTCCGGCCGCAAGTAACGGCGCGCGCACACAAGAACCGGGAACAAGGCACCTCCAAGGAATTGGCTTTCAGGCAACGGCATCCAAGTGCACAATCTTCCCAGGCTTCTCAAAGAGATCGAAGAACTGGCCGCCGTGTGCCGCGCCGAGATTGAGGCTTCGGACCGCCCGCTGGACGCTTTCCCCGTGCAGCGGGTGGTGCCGTTCTTTTTCGTGCACCCGGACCACGCGTCGGGCTGGTGGCAAAGGGTTGGGCCAGAGGTTTGGGAGCGGATTCATCGTCTGAAACAGGAGCCGGAGTTGCTCGTCATTCCGGAAGCGGAGTTGCAAGGGACGCCGTTCGCTCTGTCGCACGGGGAATTGCAACAATTCCGGAATGGTCCACTGCTTCGGATGATGTCGCTGATTGATCTACGACTCGCTCGTTCTCAGGGTGGTCGACGTAAGCGGGGTGTTGAAATCGCCATCCGGGAGGCATTAGAGTTCGAGGTATTTCGGCGCGATCCGGAAATCGGCGCCTTGCTGTCCTGCATGCGCGGGCGGTTCGACCGCGTTGACTTGGCGGTGACCAAGGGGACCGGCCTGGATTCGCTCGCAGAGCTTGCCTGGGTGCCGGGCGTCCCGACGAAAGGACACCCTGCGGACGAAACACTTAGTGAGTCGGACCGGCGTCTGGCGTTGTTCGAGACACTTCGGTCGGAAGGCGAAAAATTGGCAGTGAAATGGCTGCCTGGTCTCGCTGAACCCAGTGAAGCGGAGGCGACTATCGTCGCGCAGATCTTCGATCGCGCCTACTTGTCGCGATCGAAGACGGAGTTCGAGAATGCTATCAAGGCGTCTGCGAGATGGGTCCGCACGCTGATGAGAGCGTGCGCCCACGTAACGGAGGTGGCAGAAGAGAAACATAAGCTTGCAAAGCGCGCGAAGAAAGTCGAGACGCTGCGCCGCCCGCCCAAGGACAACAATCCGTTTCGCTCCGAGCCGATGACTCATCAGCAGCATGCGCTGTTCACCGGAAATGAGTTTTCGGCGGTCGATCTGACTTTCCTTGCTGTTGCGGCCGACATCGATCCGAACCTCGTTACCATCAATCACGTGCTGGCGACGCCGGAGTTCCGCGTTGCGCGAAAGCTTGGCCGGATCGGCCGAGGACATAGGGCCTCCCTCGATTTGGAAGAGATGAGGGATTTGAAAGAGCTCATCTTGGGTGAGCAGGGCCATGCCGAGGGCGCGATGTTTCGGGAGGTCCACGGCTATCTGGCAGAGTGCGCGTTCGAGCTGTTGCCGTTGGCAGAATGGTCCGATCGATTGGACGACGCCATCCTTCATGAGCAAGAACTCACGCTTCCGGATTGGGCCTGACGATCTTCCAGAATTCGAAAGAGGGGGTTGGAAGGATCGTTGCTTGTGCAGCATTTGCCGGCGGGGGGCGCCCGTGTTTCGGCTGCGTTGCTGCGGCCCACCCGTAAAGTGCTACGGATCTTTCTACCGGTCCCCCGATACTTCGGACTTGGATTGACTGAGCCTGCGATGGGTTGTTTGGCGTCTTCTTCGGCGCGATGACGGCCTCCGGCACCTTCGGCGCCCGTGTTCTCCGGTATGGGCTACGGCACGATCGGGCTGCTGCTCGGCGTCCCTATCGGCTTCGTCATCAATGTGACGCGGCACATCGGCCCGCGCTGAACAACGCTTAAGGCATCTCAGGTCGCGTCGCGCTCGAACCGATTTCGAACAGATTGTTTGATGTCTCGCTCAAGCTCGGCACGGTTGGCAAAGTTCTCCAACGAACGATGAGCTGCGCTTGCGGCCCCGGCGATCGCATTTGATGCAGGGTTTTGTTTCATCCGGAACTTGGCTGCACGGGCCACCCTCCGGAATAGCGAAGGTCGCGACGGAAGCGGTGGCGGAAGCGATAGCGGCTGCGCAAATGGCGCCTTTGGCTTTGCTGGTGCGTCAGCACGCGGAAGAAAGCATAGCCCCACTGCGGCGAACGGGGTGAAGAGTATGCTCGCCGCCATCCAGCCGATGAACGACCTCCGTTTCGCCAGCGCCAAGAATCCGATCAGGATCGAGAGTCCGACCCACGCAATTGCAACAGGCGGAATCGTGATCGAGATTGCGAACATGCCCCACCCCCAGCTCGGTCCGTTCAGCATCCTGACACAGAATAGCACCGATGCAACCACCGGTCACAGCCTTCAAGTTGACGGGAGGCCCTGGCTTCCCTTGGTGTCCGCACGCAAGTCCTGGACTCACGTAGTTCGAGCCAGCCGCACTTGGCGGCGAAGTTGAACCCCCACGCCGAATTTCGGACCGCTGGCGCCGGACCTGAAGAACGGCGCATTCACCGGATCGATGCAGATGCGTCCATTTGGGACTGGCTCGATGCCGCTTGCGATGTCGACCAGCGTGCGAGTGGTGGCGTCCGAATCGGCGTAGGGACGGCAGGGGGCGTACTTCAGTGCTCCCGTCGATAGGCCGAGTCGCCGTCCATTGACGACCGGGAAACCCCAGTCGAGATCGAGAGACCGACGACCCACCATCGGCTTGACCGCATTCGAGGCTAATCCGAGAAGGGAGCCATCAGTTGGAAGGTGTCAAAAATGACAGCTCAACTATGGTTAGAAATCGGAGTGGCCGGGTTTGCTGCTCTCGCCGCGATATTTTGGGCAATCTGTGGGGCTGAGTTTGTGCCACCCGATCGAGCTGGCATCGACTATAACGCTCCGCAGTCGCTTCCGAGCTTCAGCGGTCCGTGAAGAAGCAAAGTCATTGGAACAAGCTCGCGGCCTGGATGGCGTGCGCTTCCGCTGCATTGCAGGTCGCCGCAACGGTTGTCCATGTGGTTTCCACGCCACCCGTCTCACCGGACAAGACGACTGTGGTACCGCAACGCCTCAGTCTATTCGAACTCCCGTTCAATCCATGACTCTATAGGCGTGGGCGCCCTTCTCACGCGGCGCCAGCGGATTCAGTTCTCGCCGCGCTGTTGCTTGATCAACCCGGGAACGTCGGCCACATCGATTTCGAGCCGCATGCCGAAATCCTTGGCCGGGTATTGTTCCGCGTGCACGAGGACCTCGGGTGTCGGAACCACGAGCCGCGCCTGCCCCTTCGGCGAGAAGCAATTCTTTCCGCTCTTGATCCAGAAGGCGCTCCCGCCATAGCCGGACGCCGGTTCGTTCGCGAGATAGACTCTACCCTTGCCATTCTTGCCGGTTACCTTGCTCACGATGAAAAACAGGCGATTGGCATAGGTCTGCCGAATCACAGCGACATCACCTTCACTTGCACTAGTGTAGTATTCCCTGACCTGCTCCTCGGTCTGATCGACGCTGGGATCGCCCGGCCATCCCTCAGCGAAGAGGAGGCGCAGTCCTCTGCCTCTTAGAATTGCCGATGGCATTTTCTTTTCTTCGTTCATGGCTCTACTTCCTGATCGTCGCGTGAATGCAGTGGTGATAGCGCTGCGGCGGGGCATTGGACAGCCCCGGGGAGCACGATGGAACTGCTTCACGACGTTTATTGGCTTGGAAGATCAGCCAGCATTCATCTGACGGTTCCGATCGCGACGGTGCGAGAGAGAACACATAGCCGCACAAAGGCTGTCCGCAGAATCGCGGCAAGCTATCGATCCCTCGGGTCCTGCGGCGACTGGAGGCCACTACGTCTCGTGGGTGTGGACAACCTGGATGATCCGGCAACCGCAATCGGTTGAACATGCGCGCGAACCGGCTCACAATTCGAATTCAGCTGCAAATCGTTAATGAGTCGTCCTGTGATCGAGAATTTTCCCGACGAATGGGTCAATGAGGTCTGCGAGGCCGAGCCGCTCCCGGACAACCTGGACCTCGACGACGAACCAATCGCGGCAGGCCCCCCGCTCACCCGGGAGGAGATCGACTCCGCATGCGTGGAGTTGGCGCGGTGGCAGTCGGTGGATGCCTTCCAGAGCATCGAAAAGTCACTTCGCCTCCGTAACACAAGCCCTGATTTCTTTCTACAGCCTCAGCTCAAATTCCTTCACGACGCCTATGTCATCGCGAAGCTTGGGGCAAAGATCGGTGCCGATCAGGTCCGTCTTGCAGATCGTCGCAACCAGTGGCCAGATGGTTTTGTCCGAATAAACAAGCGCGCCATCAGCGTCGAGGTGACGAGCACGCACGGCGACCGTAAGCTCGGGGAGGAATACAGGAAGCCGCGCGGCATGCGGTTCGACCCGATCGACGATTGGCATGCCCGCGCGGACTCGATCCCGGGATATTTGGACATCGCCATCCGCGAGAAAGTCAGCAGGTATGGCGCGAGATACGCTGACTGCTGGCTCGTCGTATATCTGAATATCGACGAATGGGGCGTCCGGCAGCGCGAGATCGAGCAGGTCATCGTCGAGACGATGATGCGCTATGGCGAGTATTTCAAAGAGATCTCCGTGCTGTGGAAGGGGAAACTCTACAGCGCGAGTGACAGCGTGATCCAGGGTCATGCGTGATGACTGGACTGCGACGCCGATCGTAGCTATCTCATCGCTATGGCTATGCATGTCGATGCCGACCGCGCGAAGATGACCACGTCGTCGGAGACGAAAGCGGCAATCAAGTATCTGGTTGCGACCGGCGCCACCGCGATCAGCATCTTGGCGCGCGACGGCGCTTGCGAAATCCGTGTAGGCACCAAAATCGATCCACACGCCATCTCGGTGGTTTGGCTGCGAGAGCCAAACGCTATCGCTGTGTCGCGGCAGGCTCGCAGGGAAGCTGGAGAACGGCCCGATGCTGCGACCATCATGAGCGCTCTTCGCCGGGCGGCCGCGCATTGGAACGAGATGCTGACTCCACACGACCTGGCCATCGAGCGCACCACCGACGCGATCAGGCGCCTCGACGCGGCGATGGAAGGCCTGCGCGCCAGCGGGCAGCTCAGCATCTTCAACCAGCATTACCGTGCCGCCCGTGATGCGGCGGCGTCGAAAGACACAGGCTTCATGCCCTATGAGGTGGCGCTGTCGCGGTTGCGGATGGCGCTTGTGCCGCATCTGAGTGGCGGCAAGGGCTTCGGCGATGTAACCGAGTTGTTTACCGACATCTTTGGCCCGCCCGAATTCACCGACTAAGGTCGTCGAGCTGGGCCTGAGACCTTCCGGCCTGGCCCCAGACCAGGCGCACAGAATGTAAGAACCCGCCGCCCTGGGCGGGGTCGAATAGACTCAGGGTGTCAGGCCCGAAAGGCGGAATATCGTACGAGGGATGTCGCGAATGATGATCGTGTTCGCACCACGCGGATAGGTCCAAGTCTGGCCTACGAGCTGATCGCCCTTGCTGGCGTCGTAAGCGACGACCACACTCAAGCTATGCTTGGCCTTCAGGTGGGCCGTAATCTCCGGATAGGTTCCTGCGATCAGGGTCGCGCTCGTAAGCTCGATCTCATGACCGGTACCCTCTTCGATCGCGTCCCAAGCGATCATCCCGCCTCGATTGACCTCTTTGATCGTAAAAACAAGATCTGCCATCCCTAACCTCTCGCTCGCCGATTCTGCCATTTGCCGTTCCGCCAGCCTTCTTCGCGCAACCCAGCGCTCTCGCGCTATATTGGGGTATGTGAGCAATTTTGCTCGTTTTCGAGAGGTAAGATATGGCGATTCCAGTTGCTGCCGACGGCAGTGTTTTCGATCCGGTCACCTGCCGCCGAGCGGGAGGTTATTGGGTCGGGCCCAAAGGACGAGAGTACAAGTTCGCGCGCTACGACGATGCATTGGCGGCGCTCAACTTGATGAACAAGCCCCATTGGCGGAGACCTAATGCGAACGGCAGGTGGGGGATCGTAGTCGGCAGGCAGTGGGCTTGAGCGTCAAAGGAGCCGTGCCAGCGGCTCCTTTCACGTTTGGGGAGGCCTCCGTTCTACTTCGGAGAACTACGGTGATCATGAAACGGAACATCCCTTAGGAGCGCCCTCCATCGCGACGGAGATAGGCGAATTTCTGGAACAGCCGTCCCCCTTTCCGGTTCACTTAGTTCGGGTACGAGAGCGAGAGCAGTCATGCGAGGCATCAGTACCGGTCAAATCATCCTGCTGGTCGTTTTAAGCGCCGTGTTGATCCTGACGGGCGTTTGGGGTTTTTCGGTCTGGAGCGCCAGCACCGGCGTTGAGATGGGCAAGCACGGCTGGATCGCGCTGGGTCTTGGGACCTTTTTCTCGCTCCTCATCGGCTGCGGACTCATGGCGCTGATGTTCTTCAGCAGCCGCTCCGGTCACGATGAAGCCGCGGATCCGTTTCGGCACCGGCAACCTGACGACCATTAGCCGAGGATGTCCTCCGAAAATTCCCCAGGGCTATTGCCCCAATCTGGGGAAGCGGATTGCGGAAGGGAAGCTCGAACTCGGCTCATAACCATTTGATTCTATTACCGGAAGTGCAACGACTAGCTCTGAGGCGGATGATCTGAGTTAGCTCCCGCGCAATTAGTTCATTCATTTCCGAGACACGCCCGCTCGCAGGAGCTCCCTTGGGCTGGGATCGCTAGTGATCCCTGCCGAGAGGAGCTCATGTCGAAGAAGATTCGTGATCGCGCCGCCGGCTTGCCGCTGCCGATGAGGTTGCCGGCGGCCACCGTCATTACACAGGACAAGGGCGGCGACGGAAAAAGCCTGATCGGCCACGCTATGTCGGAACGCGCGCGGGTCGCGGGCGTCCCGATCGGTGTCGTCGAGGTGGACACCCAAGGCAAATCGCTGGCGATTCTGGGTCCGCACGTGGTGTCGATCGCGACCGACGCCAAGGTGGCGCGGCGCGATCCTGGCGCCGCGTTGCGCGCCCTGACGCCGCTCTATGACACCCTCGAGACCACGGCCAAGGCGGGCGGGCTCGCGGTGGTCGAGTTCGGCGCCAATGAGGCTGCAAGAGGCGCTTTGTGGGCGGGAATGGTGGACCTGCAGGAAGACCTCGATGCCCTTGGGGTCGAGGTCTTCATCGTGACCCCGTTCACCGCCCAGGCAGAGTCGATGCGGCGGGGCGCGAAGTCGGCTCAGAGCTTTCTTGAGGTGTTGCCGAAGGCGCACCTCGTTCTGGTCGAGAATCAGCGTGATGGCGCCGTGAACGATCTGCATCCCGCGAGCGATGCCGCAGAGGCCTATCGCAGCTTGATCATGCCGCTCGCCAAGAACGCGACCACAATCCGCATGCCGATGATCGAGGCGGGCAGCTGGCGGCCGTTCGAGGCGCTCGGCGTGCGCCTCGTCGATGCGGTGACGATGACGGTCGACGAGATCATGAAGGTGACGGGCCTGCCGCGGCCGGAGGCCAAGATCGTCCGCGGCGACGTCGCAGCTTGGTGCGCCGAAATGTTCGCCGAATTCGACAAGCTGATCGTGTTCGAGGGGGAAAAGAATGGCTAGTCAGGAGTTTGATGAAGCCGTCGCTGCGGCCACGGCGGAGGCGTCTGGCAGCCGCAAACAGCTCGGCTGCAACTATGCCATCGAGTTCAGGCAGAACCCGGACTGGTTCGATCCGCGCAAGCTGATCGCACTTGGCCGCGAGGGGTTATCGTCCTTTGCCGCCAGCATGAAGCTGCCGACGCGTGGGCTGGAATTGCCGAATGAACCGCCGGTCGAGGCGAGAGATCCCAACGACGTCGATGGTGGCTGGACCGGGAAGCAGATGGTGCCGCTCCCCTTCGAGATCTCCGCATTCCTGCTCGGATCCATGGGCGGGATCGGCGTCATCTTCGGCTGCGCGCTCCTGTTCACGCACTGACAACAAGGAAGATAGCAATGACCGATTCTATTCGGCCGTTCCGGCCCGCGCTGCTGGCCGCGCTCGGTGCCGGGATCTTGACCTTCGTCGCCGGTTTCTTCTCGCTGTTCTTGATCGCGCCGCCGACCGTCGAGGTGCTGTTTCATGGCCAAGTCAGCCTTGCGAGCAACGTCGCACTTCACGAAATCCTCCAGAACCTCTGGGGTCACCGCTGCACGCATTTGAGCTGGCCGGTCGTGTGCCGGTTGCACTGGGTGAAGGCGATTGCCGAGCAGCTCTGGGATTCGCCGATGGGAGCGAATCGCCTTGCCACCATCGGGCTTGGCATTGCGGCTGCAAGCGGCTTTGCCTTTGTCTTCGCCTACGCCGACACGCCGACGGTCGAGGCCCTCACGGTCATGCGCGGTCGCCGCGTCCAGACCGGAGCCTACGCGCTCCGCGCCCTGCGACATGCGATCCGGCGCCTCGGCAAACCGCAGAAGAACGATCTGTGGCTTCTTCCTGAGGTGCAGTTGAATGCGGCTTCGACTGCGCGGAACCTTTTGCTGGCCGGAACTCAGGGCTCGGGCAAAACTGGCTTACTAAGAGCCTTCGCTGCGCAGCAACTCAACAACTCCTCCGGTCGAATGTTCGTATTTGACGCGAAGGGCGATATGCTGGCCGGCTGGCCGGGGGAGCCGATGATCCTCGTTGCTCCTCAGGATGCGCGCAGTTGGGCGATCGACATCGGCCGCGAACTCACGAACCCGCTCGTTGCAATGGAATTCGCCGCGAAGTGCGTTCCCATCTCCGAGCAAGACCCGATGTGGGCGCACGGCACGCGGAGCGTGCTCGCCGACATCGTGATGGCGCTGCGCGCGCGCTCGGGCGGGGCGTGGGGCTGGGGCGACCTCGCCGAGGCTGGGCTTTCTTCTGCCGCAGAAGTCCGGCAGATGCTGGTTGCGACCGGCGGCAAGAGCGCCTCGCTCTTGAATTTCGGACAGGATCCCGAGGAGAATCGCACCGTCATGTCCATCTTGATTACGCTGTGGGTGACCGTGTTGTCGGTCATCGAGCCGCTCGCGCGCGCGTGGTCGGATGTGGACGCGTCGCAGCGCTTCACCGTGCGCGACTGGCTGGCGACGCATTCGCAGTTGCCGCGCACGCTGCTGTTCCAGAAGTCGAGCGACTTTCCGGAGCTATCCTCGACGGTCGGCAGTTTTCTGGCCGAGCGCGTGGCAGCCGCCGCACTCGCCCCCGTTCGCCGCAACGCCAGGACAGAACCGCTGACCATGCTGCTCGACGAATTTCCGGAGGTGCCGATCGAGCGTCTGCCCCGCCTCCTCGCGCTCGGCCGCGAGATGCACGTGACCACCATTGCCACCGTCCAGGACCTCGGTCAGATCACAGCGCTCTTCGGACCGGAGCAAGGCTCCGTCGTCGAGAGCCGGTTCGGAATCCGGCTCGTTCTTCGCCTCGAGCCCGGCGAGACGGCGAGGCGAATCTGCGAGGTTTGGGTCGGACGGCGTCAGGTCCGGAAACGCCGCGATGCCACGGCCGACGAACTCGCAAGAGGGATTACAAAACCCATGGAGATTGTTTGGGAAGACACGATCACTCCGGACTTCCTGTCGGACGGCCTCGGCGTCTTCGATACCTCGGACGGCAAGATGATCCGGGTTCTCGTGACCGGATTTCCGACGCTCGCCATCATCGACGTCCCGCTGACGACCTGGGCGGACCGCCGGGAAGCGCACGTTCCGGCGGCATGGATGACTGAAGCCTGACCGAGCTTAGCCGCTGACCGAAGCAGAGTGCGGGTGAAGCGCGAAAAGTTCATTCATTTCCGAGACCGCGAGTTCCAGCAGTTCTAATTGGAAAGCCTCCTCATGGGGGCTTTCTCTTGGTTGCGACCTGGAATCCGGCGGCGGCAAGCTCGTACTACACGCGCCAGCGTGAGACGAGCTATTACGCCGGCAGCAACGAGCCGCCCGGTGTTTGGTACGCCCCGGCGGGGGACTTCGGCGTTGTCGACCGCGCGCCGGTCGAACCTGAGACCTTCGAGCGGCTGTACCACGCCGTCGACAAGGATGGTCGGCCGCTCCTCGACCAGGTTCGCCGGCACAAAGAGCGCACGCCCGGTTTCGACGTCACGCTGAGTGCGCCGCGCTCGGTGTCGCTCGTCTGGGCGTTTGCATCGTACGATACAAGGCGCCTGATCGAAGCAGCACAGGAAAATGCCGCGAGAAGCACGCTCGCGATGCTGGAGCGCGAAGCGGTTTGGGCGCGGCGCTCGCGCAACGGCGCCTTCCTGGAAAAGGTCGCGCTCACCTCTGCAACGTTTCGGCATGGCGAGAGCCGACCGGCTGAACACGCAGATGGCCGCGTCTTCGGCGATCCAAATTTGCACACGCACTGTGTGTGTCTGAACCTCGCAACTCGCAGTAGCGATTTGACCGTAGGTGGCCTGCATTCCAAGATCATCCGCGATTTCAAGATGGCGGCGGGCGCCACCTATCATGCCGCGCTCGCGCATGAACTGCAGGCGATCGGCTTTCAGATTGATCGCATCGGGAAGAACGGCGTGTTCGAGATCGCCGGCGTCGACGACACGATCATCAAGTATTTCAGCGCGCGGCGCCAGGAGATCGAAGGCGAACTCGCTGAACATGGTGTCGTCAGCAGCCAGGCGACGGCGCTGGCCGCCGCCATCACGAAGGCGACGCGGAGCGCGAAGCAGGAGAACAAACCGCATCAGCGGGAAGAAATCTGGCGTGAGTCCGCGCGAGCCCTCGGCATCGAGGTCGAGACGTTCACCGAGACCCTGAGGGATCCGACGCGGGCGCTTGATCGCGAGGCCGCTGAGCAGTTGTTTTCGGAGCGGCTGGCGGTCCTGCCCGCAGCTCTCACCGAGCATGAGAGCGTGATCGAGCGCCGAGAGCTCGTTCGCGCCGTCGCCGCCGTTCTGGTGGGCACCGGTTTGCCCGCAGTACGCGCCGATACCGAGGTCGATCGCCTCCAGCACCAGGGTCAGGCCGTCGAGATCGGACGCGATCCGCTGGGCCTGCCCTGCTACTCCACTCCCGAGATGCTCACCATTGAGCGCGAGATCGTCGATCGGTCGCAGCGTCTTGCGGCACGCTCCTGGCTCACCATCACCCCCGCGCAGATCGTCGATAGCTGCAAGTCGAGGGGACTCACGGCTGAACAGACCGACGCTGTACTTGCTGCGACCTCCAGCTCCGCGATCGCCGTTGTCGCGGGTGCCCCTGGCTCGGGCAAAACCACCACCTTGGTGCCAGTGGTCGACGCCTACACGAACCTTGGGTGCCGAGTCATCGCGACCGCTACGGCGTGGCGGATCGCCAACATGTTGCGCGACGATCTCGGTATCGAGGCGCGCGCCACGGCGTCTTGGATCGAGCGAATCAAATCCGGCGAGAAAGTCCTCGATGATCGCACCGTACTGATCGCGGACGAGGCCGGCCTCCTATCCTCGCGCGAAATGCACGTTCTGCTCGGGGCCGTGGAAAGCGCTGGCGCCAAGATCGTCCTGGTCGGCGACCGCCGGCAGCTCCAGGCAATCGGCGCCGGACCCGGTCTGGACCTCGTCACACGGGCGGTCGAAGCCGCGCGGGTCGACACCATTGTTCGCCAGCGAGAACCCTGGGCCCGCCAAGCGATTGCCGCATTTGGGCAAGGCCAAGCCGCAACCGCACTGCAGGCCTTTGCCGACCGCGGCCTCCTGATCGAGGCGCACGGCGGCAAAGCCGCGCTTACCGCAGTGCTGGACGCGGCAGATCGAGTCCAGGCGGATGATCCAAGCGCCTCGGTCCTGATTGTCGCCAAGTCCAACGCGGCCGTCACGGCGATCTCGCGCGGAGCGCGCGAGCGCCGCAAGGCCGCAGGTCTCATCTCGGGCCACGAGGTCTCTTTCGTAGCGGCCACGCCATCGGGTCATGCAACGGAGATTTCGTTGGCCGCGGGCGACCAGGTCAGGTTTCTCGTGCGCAACGACGAACTCGGCGTCGTCAACGGCACTGCTGCGACGGTGGTGCGGGTCAGCGAAGCGACCTGCTCCTCTGGAGGAGCAAGCTCCATCCGCGTCGAGGCTAGGATCGGACAACGCTGCGTCGCCTTCGACCCGATGCAGTTGGCCGATGCGCAGGGGCGACCGCGTCTCGGCTGGGCCTATGCTTCAACCGTCTACGGCGTACAAGGCTTGACCGTCGACAACGCGGTCATCTACGTCGATGGCAATTGCAATCGCTACGATGCCTTCGTCGCCTCGAGCCGGGCGCGAGATCAGAGCATCCTGGTGGTCGATGCCAAGGCCATCGATCGACAGTTGGCTTGTGAGCTGCCGTTCGATCGGCAACGCGACAGCCTCGTGTTTGCGGACGCTGAGCGACGCTCCTGGCTGGCCGAACGCCTCTCCCGGGCGGTGCCCAAAATCTCTACACTGGACGTGATCGAGGGCGCAAAGCCACTCGAACGCAAAGTCGAGCAGGCGCGCCAACCGCGGCGGGAGCTCAGCCATGAGCTCTAGGCGAACAGGCGCTTCTCCATTGCCCGACTCGCGGGGTCGGAACCCAGGAAGAGCTGCGCCGGATGGTCGTCGATGTGTAGCTTCGACTCTTCCGCCAACGAAGAAGCGAGGACGTCGTCAGCCGGAAGCCGGCGACTTCCAAGTGTCATGCGAGTTGCCGCACCTGCCGCCGATCTCAGACAAGGAGTTGCGCGCCGTCGAGATCTTGCTCGGAAGCGAATTGCGGGATTTGCTCGCGGATAGCATGAATAGCGAAGATTGATTTTACAGCAAAGTAAACGTTGACAGAGAGCCTCGTCAGCGGTCGAATCAAGTCTCAAATCGTTGCAATGATCATTGTCTGATCGAAGATATCTTCCATGAACAAGCACATGTTTCGCAACTCGATCTCGAAGCAGCCCGACGCAACGAAGCGTGTTGCAACCTATTACCGTGTGAGCACGGGACGACAGTATGCCAACGAGGCGTCCATCCCGAGCCAGCGAAAAATCACATCAAGCTTCTGCGATCAAAACAACTACATCGTTGTTGAAGAATTCGTCGAGGCAAAGACCGCGACCGACGATCGCAGGCCGGTGCTGCAGGAGATGATCGACCGCGCTTGCGCGCCAGATCATCCGTACGATGCGATCGTCTTCTATGCTTTCAACCGGTTCTTCCGCAACGTCGCCGAGATGGAATTGACCATTCGCAAGCTGCGCAAGAACGGCGTCGAGGTGGTCTCGGTGACCCAGCCGACAGGCGATGATCCTAGCCAAATTCTCGTGCGCCAGATTATCGGGGCCTTCGACGAACACACCTCCCGCGAAATCTCCAAGAACACTTCCCGGGCGATGCGGGAGTCGGCCCGGCAGGGGTTTTGGAACGGAGCGACTCCACCGCTCGGTTACAAAATCGTCGAAGCGGAGCGCCGCGGCCAGAAGATTAAGAAGAAGCTCGATACGGATCCCGTCGAAGCCGAAACCGTCCGTCTCATCTTCGCGCTCTATCTTGATGGTGACGGCACGACTGGACCGCTCGGCGTCAAGGAGACGACGAAATGGTTGAACGGCCGCGGCTACCGCACGCGGCGCGGTGCTACCTTCGGCGTCGGGCCGGTGCACAAAATCCTGACCAATGCCTGTTACGCGACCGGTGAATGGCCGTATGGGGTGCGCAGCTCGCGCGATGGCCGAAAGCACGACCCCTCGACGGTCATCAAAATTCCGGTGCCGATCTTGATCGAACGGGCCGACTTCGACCGGGTGCAGGCGAAACTGGCTAAGAGCAATCCGAAGACGACCCCGCCGCGCGTGATCAACGGCCCCTCGCTCCTGACGGGGATCGCAGTCTGTGCGTCCTGCGGCGCCGGAATGACGCGTACGGGTACGACCAACCGACAGGGCAGGTCGTACTCGTACTATTCCTGCGCGGGCGCGCAGCAAAAGGGAAAGACCGTCTGCAAGGGGCGGCACATTCCCGTGGGGACTCTGGACGAGATCGTCCTGACCAACCTCAAGCAGCGCGTGTTGGCGCCCGACCGGATCGCAGACCTCCTGACATCGCTGATCGAGCGGCAGACGGCCAAGAGCGCCTCCGCCGACCAGAGGTTGCTTGACCTGCAGCGGGAGCTGAGCGATGCTGAGGATCGGCTGAAGCGGCTCTACCGCTCGATCGAGGACGGCATCGTCGAACTCGACGACATTCTGCGGGAACGTACCGCCACCCTCAAATCCCAGCGGGAACGCGCCAAATCGGCGCTGGACCGAGCCCGCGCCCAATGCGGCGCCGCAGCCGCCATCGATGCCGGGAAGATTGACGCGTTCACGCGGCTGATGAACGAGAAGCTTGATACCGCGGAGACCAACGCCCGGAAGGGCTACATCCATTCGATCATCGACGCTGTCGAAGTCGACGACAAGGCCATCCGGATTCTGGGCAGTAAGGATATTCTCCAAGCCGCCATTGCCGGCAAACAGATCGAGAACGGAAATGTTCGTGGTTTTGTACGCAAATGGCGCGCCCGACACGATTCGAACGTGTGGCCTCCACCTTCGGAGGGTGGCGCTCTATCCAGCTGAGCTACGGGCGCATCGATATTCAGATAGTGTCCGAGATCGACCACGGTCAATCGCGAATTCTAGAATCGACATGGCTCAAACGACGCGGGCTAAAGCCTCGCCGATCATCGCCATTCGTACTCCACAACCTCCTTTCGGTTTGCTTCCGTGGTGCTTCCGCGACCTCGAATGCGATTTTCGTGCTTCCTTCGAGTTTCGCCAATCGCTTGGTTTCACTCGTTTTTTACGACACCCTCGACCATCAGAAAGAGCTTGCATTTGCCTTCGGAGGGCAACGCTCTATCCAGCTGAGCTACGGGTGCAGAGAGGCTTCATGTAGCCGATTGGCGCGGGGCGGGCAACCGCTTCTCGCCGGATCGGACTCAAGCCATCTTGCGCCGGAAGGGCGCCGGAACCGCTGCGGCCTCCCGGCCGATGGCGGCGAACTCGGCCAGGACCTGTTCGGCGCAGATGACGCGGTTGCGGCCGAGCCGCTTGGCGACATAAAGCGCCTCGTCGGCGGCGCCCAGCAGCCGGTCGGCACTGCCGTCGGCGCTAACGGGAATGTGGCTGGCGACACCGACACTGAGGGTGACATGGTCGCCGGCGCCCAGGGCGCCGTGGGCGATCTGCAAGGCCATGACGGCGCAGCGGATCGCTTCGGCGACGCTGCAGGCGGCGTCGCAATCCATGTCCGGCAGGATCAGGGCGAACTCCTCGCCGCCGTATCGGCTGGCGAAGTCGAGCGGGCGCATGGCGTGCCGGCTCACGGCCGCGGCGATCGCGCGCAGGCATTCGTCGCCGCTCTGGTGGCCGTGGTGGTCGTTGAACAGCTTGAAATGGTCGACATCGACGAACAGCAGCGCCAGCGGCTTCTGCGTGCGCTGGGCGCGGGCCCATTCGCTCGTCAGCATCTGGTCGAAGGCGCGGCGGTTCGACAGGCCGGTCAATCCGTCCTTGGTGGCGAGCTCCTTCAGTGCCATCTCGGCGCGCTTCTGGTCGGTGAGGTCGCGCAGCGTCTCCACCACCGCGATCAGGTTGCCGGCCTCGTCGTGGATCGGGCCGGCGTCGATGGCGAGGTAGAGCTGGCTGCCGAGCTTCGGCATCACGCACCAATTCTCCGCGGAAAAGCCGAGCCCGTTATGGCCGCGCGCAGCGTATTCCGAATAGTATTCCGGGAGCTGCTCGGGCCGGTCGAGCGCGACGAGGTCTGCGAGGCAGGGGCGCTTCGTCTCATAGAAGGCCTGCCAGTGCTTGCTGGTGCCGATCACTTCGGCCGCGGCGACGCCGGTCAGCCGCTCGCAGGCCCTGTTCCAGATCACGACGCGACGTTGCGGGTCGATCACGAAAGTCGGCACCACCAGGTGCTGCATCAGCCGCACCGCGTAGGAATCCGCGACGTCGACCGCTTTGCGTGATCTTGTCATCAAGCCACCGCCGCCACCGGCCCGGTATCGCCGCCGAACAGCTTTCGCACCTCGCTGGCCGGCTTCGGCGCGCTGAACAGATAACCCTGCATCTCGGTGCAGCCGAGCGTGCGCAGCATCTCGCGCTGCGCTTCGGTCTCGACGCCTTCGGCGACGGTGGTCATGCGGCTGGCCGCGGCGATGTTCACCACGGCCTGCACGATGACGGGCGAGCCGCTCGCCTCCGCGATATCGGCGACGAAGCAGCGGTCGATCTTGATCTTGTCGAACGGGAAGCGCTTGAGGTAGCTGAGCGAGGAATAGCCGGTGCCGAAATCGTCCAGCGCGATGCGCACGCCGATCGAACGGAGCTGATGCAGGATCGAGAGCGCCGCCTCGTCGTCGCGGATCAGCACGGCCTCGGTGATCTCGAGCTCCAGCCGGCGCGGGTCGAGCCCGGAAGCGGCCAGTGCGCCCGCGATCCGCAGCGCCAGCGTGTCGCATTTGAGCTGCACCGGCGAGACGTTGACCGCGACGCGCACATGCGTCGGCCAGGTCGCGGCCTCGTTGCAGGCCATGCGCAGCACCCAGTCGCCGAGCTCGGTGATCAGGCCGGTGTCTTCGGCGACCGGGATGAACTCCGCCGGCGAAACCATGCCGCGCTCGGGATGACGCCAGCGCAGCAGCGCCTCGCAGCCCGAGACTTCGCCCGAGCGCAGGTCGACCAGCGGCTGGTAGTGAATCTCGAAGCCGCCGTCCACCAGCGCCTGCCGCAGGTCCTGCTCCATGCTCAATCGCGCCTTGGCGCTCGCATCCATCTCGGGCTCGAAGAAGCGGTGCGTGCGTCGCCCCTCGGCCTTGGCGCCGTACATCGCAAGATCGGCGTTCTTGACGAGCTGGTCGAGATCGTCGCCGTCCTGCGGCGCGAGCGCGATGCCGATGCTGGCGTCGGTGGAGAGCTGATGGCCGGAACAATGATAGGGCTGTCGGATTGCCCCATAGATCCGTTTCACGAACGAGACCACCTCGGCCGGTGACTGGACCGCGGTCTGGATGACCGCGAACTCGTCGCCGCCGAGCCGCGCGATCAGGTCGCCCTGCTTGAGACAGCTTCGGATGCGGCCTGCGATGGCCTTCAACAGCTCGTCGCCGACGTGGTGGCCGAGCGAATCGTTGATGCCCTTGAACTCGTCGACATCGATGTAGAGCAGCGCGAACTGATCCCCGTCGGCGACCTTTGCCAGCTCGCGTTCGATCTGCTCCCGGAACAGCGTGCGGTTCGGCAGGTCGGTCAGCGCATCGTAATGCGCCATATGCGCGATCTTTTCGTCGGCGCGTCGACGCTCGGTGACGTCGTCGATGACATGGATGAGGTAGCGCGGCTCTCCCGTTTCGTCGGGAATACCGATCCTGGTCGAGGTGATGTAGCGCAGACCCGTACCAGGCATCTGCCAGGCGTGCTCGTCCTTGAACAATCCCTTGGCCGAATTTAGCGCGCGGCTGTCGTCTTCGGTGATGCGGGCGGCCGGCGCCTCGGGGAAGACGTCAAAGGCAGTCCTGCCTACGACTTCCTGGCGAGACCGGCCGAAGAGCTGCTCGGCGACGCAGTTGAGCAGCAGATATTGGCGCGTGCGTGCGTCCTTCACGGTGATCTGCGAAGGGATATGGTCGATGATCTCGCGCAGGAAGGTGTGGTTGCGATCCCGCTCCTGCTCCAGCTTGCGGCGGTCGGTGATGTCTTCGATCGTGGCCACCCACCCGCCCTGTGCGAGCGGGGTGTTGATGACCTGGAAGGCGCGGCCATTGGCGAGCTGATGAACTCTCGTGGAGACCCTGCCCTCCGCGACGATCCTCATGACCTCGGCGCAGAATGCCTCGACGTCGCCGTCGAACGCGCCACGCTCCTTGCGATGGCGCATCGCCTCGCGGATGTGGCAGCCAGGCTTGATGACGTCGTGGGACAGGCCGAACATCTCGGCGTACCGGCGGTTACAGATGACGATGTAGCCGGCGGCGTCGTACAGGATCAGCCCTTGCGACATGTTGTTGAGCGCCGTGTCGAGCTGCATCCGCTTTGCTTCGATCCGTTCCCGGGCCTCACGATTCTGACGGCTGATCTGGCGGATGATGAAATAGAGGATCAGTGCGATCACCGCCGCCGAAAATCCGGCGGTCGCGACCAGGAAGCCGGTCTGCTGCCGCCAGTCGACGAGCGCTGCGTCGGTGGTGGTGGTGGCGATGATGACGAGAGGGAAGTGCTTCAGCGACGCCGCCGAGCCGAGCCGTTGCTCACCATTGACCGGACTGTTGCCGCGCAGCGTGTGCTGGCCGCCCTCGGCCAACACCTTCTGCATCAGCGGCCCATCCTTGAAGTTGCGCCCGATCAGCTCTTCGACGTGCGGATAGCGCGCCAGCATTTTGCCTTCGCGGTCGAACAGCGAGATTGCCGTGCCCTCGGCAAGCGCGACGGACGCGAAATACTTGTGGTAGCTGTCCGGATCGATCCGGCGCACCATTGCGCCCAGGAACGACCCGTCGGCGCTGTTCAACCGTCGTGCGACGACGGTGGTCCATTTGCCTATGATGAAGCTGCGGACGGACTCCAGAATGACCGGTTCGGATTGCGGATTGGTCTTGAAGGCCTGAAAGTAGCCGCGGGAGGAAACGTTGATCTTCGGCAGCGGTTGAGCCCGCGACCAGCTAATCAGCTCGCCATCGGCGTCATAGATGGCGATGTCACCGAGATAGGATACGGAGCTGATCTTGCTGCGCAGCATCTGGCTGGTGGCGGGACCTGACATGCGCTCGCGGAACATTGCGGGCGAGGTGATCTCCTCAAGGTTCATCTGCGCGATCAGATCGGCGGCGACGACGTCGGAATCCTCGAACTGCTGATCGAAGTGCCGCGCGATCAGCTGCACCGTGTTTTCCAGCTCGCGTTCGCGGTTGGCGAGGGTGCGTTCTCGGAATTCGCCGACGGCCATGGCCGTGACGGTGAAGATGCCCGCGACCAGCAATACGCCGCACAGGGTCAGCCACAGGACAGGACCACGCCGCGTCAAGGCCTCCCAGCCGTTCCTCGCGGCTAGAGACATTCCGGCGGTCACCATGGAAAAGACCTGGCGCATTCCCTCTCCTTGGAGGGAGAGGAATACACCGCACAAATGGCGCAAACCTTAGGAAAACCAGTTACCTAAGGATTAATCCAGTTGCGCAGCCTGGCCGCATGCATCGGAGCGGGAGACGCGTCACGGTTGTGCGGCGCGCGCGGCAACCGACGCGCTGCATCATGAATCCCCGCTTAATGCGATCTGCCGCCGCTCTTGTCTCCGGCGGGATTGCGCAGCCGCCCCACCACGCCGGTCGGGAAGAAATAGACGCTGGCGATGAACAGCAGCCCGAGCCACAGCAGCCAGCGGTCTGGATGCAGCAGCCCCGGCAGCAGCGGCAGGCCCGCTTCGCCCGCTGCCGTGGAGGCGGCACCCATCAGCGCCTGAAGATAGTTCTGGGCCAGGATGAAGATGGTGGCGCCGATGATCGCGCCGTAGATCGTGCCCATGCCGCCGATCACGACCATCAGCAGGATGTCCAGCATGATCGAGAAGCTCAGCGACGTATCGGGGCCGGCATAGCGCAGCCACAGCGCGTTCAGGATGCCGGCGCTGGCGGCGACGAGGGCCGCGATGCAATTGGCGTAGGTGAGGTGGAACACGGTGCGGAAGCCGAGCGCCTCGGCGCGGAAACGATTTTCGCGGATGGCCTGGAGCACGCGCCCGAATGGCGAGTTCACGACACGCAGCAGCGCGAGGATCATCAGCGCCGAGACGGCGAAGACCAGATAGTAGGTCAGGATGCGGCCGTTGATCTCGAAGCCGAACAGGTTCTTGGAGATCAGTATCGTGCCGGGGCGAAGCAGCTCGGGCAGCTGGAAGCTGCGCCCGTCCTCGCCGCCAGTCAGCCAGGACAGCTGCGAGGCCAGCACCTGGAAAGCCGAGGCGACCGCGAGCGTGATCATGGCAAAGAAGATCGCGGCCACCCGCAGCGAGAACAGCCCGATCGCGAGCGCGAGCAGGGCGGCCAGCGGCAGGCCGGTGACGATGCCGGTGGCGACCGCCGCCCAGTTCGGCCCCATTCCGTACAGCGCGATCGCGATGGCGTAGCTGCCGATGCCGTAGAACATGGTGTGGGCGAACGACACCGAGCCGGTATAGCCGAGCAGGAGGTCGTACGAGGCGACCAGCGCGGCGAAGACGCAGATCTTGGCCGCGACGTTCAGGGCCTTGGCCCCCGGAAACAGGAACGGCGTCGCTGCCAGCGCCAGGATGATGAGAATGAGAACGAGCGTCAGAACGCGGCTGCGCGGCGGATCGCCTGAGAGGATCATCATCGGCTGGTCACCGCATAGAGGCCGCGCGGCCGCCACATCAGAATGGCGACCATCAGCAGGATGTTGGAGACGAGGGCGAGTTTCGGCACCAGGAAGCCGCCGTAATTGGCCACCATCGCCACCAGGATCGCGCCGATGAAGCAGCCGCCGATCGAGCCCAGCCCCCCGATGATGACGACGATGAAGATGAGCACGGTGAGCTCGTCGCTCATCGAGGCGTGCACCTGCTCGCGGTAGAGCGCCCACATCACGCCGCCGAGGCCGGCCAGCGCCGATCCCGTCATGAACACGCCGAGGAACAGCCGGCGGATGCGATAGCCCAGCGCCTCGACCATCTCGCGGTTCTCGACGCCGGCGCGGATCAGGAGGCCGAGCTTGGTGCGGTTGAGCACGAGCTGGATGGCGATGAAGACGGCGAGCCCGATCAGCATCGCCAGCACCCGGTATTTGGCGATGGCGACGTCCCCTATGATGAAGGAGCCGCGCAGCGACGTCGGCAGCGGCATCGGGATGATCTGCGGCCCCCACAGCGCATACAGCGTCTGCTCGGCGACGATCAGGCCGCCCGTCGTCATCAGGATCTGCTTCAGATGCTGGCCGTAGACCGGGAGGATCAACACGCGCTCGACGACCAGGCCGAGCGCGCCCGAAACCGCCATCGAGAGCAGCGCGGCCGGCCCCAGCACCGCGAGGTTCATCCAGAGCGAGTCGGCCTGCACGGAAGCCGCGAACGGGGCCAGCACCAGGGTTGCGATATAGGCGCCGACGGCGATGAAGGCGCCATGGCCGAAATTGAGCACGTCCATCAGGCCGAACACCAGCGTCAGGCCCGAGGCCATGATGAAGATCATCATGCCCATGGCAAGGCTGGCGGCGGTCAAGGTCAGCCAGGAGCTCGGCGATCCGATCAGCGGGATCATGAGAAGCGCGAGCGCCACCGGCAGCAGGATCGGCGCGAGATCGCGCTTCGGTTTCGGCAGCGGATCGGTTGCGGCAAGTTCAGTCACTGATGCGTCTCCAGGCTCAGGCCGAGCAGCCGCTCCTGCAGCGGCACGTCGGCGGCGAGCGCCGCCATCTCGCCGCGATGGACGATGGTGCCGTTGTCCATGACCAGCACATTGTCGCCAAGCTCGCGGGCGGCGAAGAAATTCTGCTCGACCAGCAGGATGGTGGCGCCCTTGCGCTTGATCTCCTTCAGGCACTCGATCAGCGCCATGACGATCGCCGGCGCCAGCCCCTTGGTCGGCTCGTCGATCAGCAGGAGCTTGCGCGGCTCGACGATCGCGCGGGCGATGGACAGCATCTGCTTCTGCCCGCCGGAGAGGCTTCCGGCGCGCGACAGCCAGAACCGGCGCAGTGCCGGGAAGAAGCCGAAGATCCAGTCGAGCTGGGCATCGTCGAGCGGCCCGTCGCGTGCCGCCAGCAACAGGTTCTCCCTGACCGTGAGGTCGGAGAACACCGCCATGCTCTCCGGCACATAGCCGACGCCGAGCTTCGCGATGTCCGGGGTGGCAAGGCTCTCGATGCGCTTGCCGGCAAGGCTGATTTCGCCGCTTGATGCCTGCCAGAGACCCATGACGGTGCGCAGCGTCGTGGTCTTGCCGGCGCCGTTGCGGCCGAGCAGCATCGTGACCTGACCTTGTGGCACTGCAAGATCGATGCCCTGAAGGATGTGGTAGCGACCGATATGGGTGTGCACCCCGGAGAGTTTCAACAGATCGCTCATGCTGCACCCTCGGTGGCATTCTTGGGTGCGACGCCGAGATAGGCTTCCTGCACGATCGGCGAGGCGATCACCTCGGCAGGCTTGCCGTCCGCGACGAGCTGGCCGTTATGCAGCACGATGATGCGGTCGGCGAGGGAGCGCACCACGTCCATCTTGTGCTCGACGAGGAGAATGATCTTGCTCTTGTCCTGCTTGAGCTGCGCGATCAGGTTGAGAACGACGGGCACCTCGTCGATGCTCATGCCGGCGGTCGGCTCGTCGAACATGAACACTTTCGGCTCCAGCGCGATCATCAGTGCCACCTCGAGCTTGCGCTGGTCGCCATGCGACAGTGCGGTTGCGGCGCCGCCGCGGCGGCTGCCGAGCGCGACCTGGTCGAGAATGGCGTCGGCCCGTGCGATCAGGTCGCGACGCACCATCCAGGGTCGCAGCATGTCGTAGTGAGTACCGCTAGCGGCCTGCACCGCGAGGCGCACGTTCTCTTCCACCGACAGGTTCGGAAACAGGTTGGTGAGCTGGAAGGCGCGGCCGAGGCCCGCGCGCGTGCGCATCGGCGCGGAGTGCTGGGTGATGTCGGCGCCGTCGAACAGGATGCTGCCGTTCGAGGCGCGCAATTGGCCCGAGATCAGATTGAAATAGGTGGTCTTGCCGGCGCCGTTCGGCCCCACGATGGCCGTGAGCTCGCCCGGTCGAAACGTGCAGGAGACATTGTTGACCGCGACATGACCGCCGAAGCGGATGGTGAGGTCGCGGGTTTCGAGGGTGAGCGGCATGGGTGTCTGGAAATGATGAAGCTAGATTTATCCGCAGTCGCGGTGCGCTCCCTCCCCCGCTTGCGGGGGAGGGTAGGGAGAGGGTGTTTCCGCAATGGGACTATCCCCGAGAGGAGAAAGCCCTCACCCGGCGCTTCGCGCCGACCTCTCCCGCACGCGGGAGAGGTGACCAAATTACCGCTTGTTCTTGACCGGAACGTCCATGTCCTCGATCTTCAGCTCGCGCACGGGCTCGAGCACCGCCCAGGCGACGTTCGGATCGACCTTGACCTTGAAGTGATACATGCTCTGCAGCGCCTGATGGTCTTCCTTGCGGAACACCATCTTGCCCTTGGGCGTGTCGAACTCCAGGCCTTCCATCGCGGTGATCAGCTTCTCGGTGTCGGTCGACTTCGCCTTGGTGACGGCGGCGACGACGGACATCGCGGCGGCGAAACCGCCTGCGGTGAAGAAGTCCGGCGGTGCGTTGAAGCGCTTCTGGTGCTCGGCGACCAGCCAGTCGTTCACCGGGTTCTTCGGGATTTCATAGTAGTAGTAGGTCGCCCCTTCCATGCCGGGCAGGCTCTTATAGGCCGCGAGCGCCGGCAGGATGTTGCCGCCCGTTGAGAGCTCGATGCCGTAGCGCTTCGGGTCCATGTCCTGAAGCTTGGCCAGCGGATTGCCGGCGCCGGCCCATATCACCCAGATCACCTTGCGGCCGGGCTTGTCCTTCAGCGCGTCGAACAGGCGCTGGCCGACAGCGGTGAAGTCGGTGGTCGAGGTCGGGGCATATTCTTCGGCTGCGAGCGTTGCGCCGGTCTTGGCGAGCGCCTCCTTGAAGGCTGCGACGCCGTCGCGGCCGAAGGCATAATCCTGCGCCAGCGTCGCGACGGTGACGCCCTGCTTGCCGATCGCCACCGCGTTGGAGATCGCGTCCTGCGAGGAGTTGCGCCCGGTGCGGAAGATGTAGCGATTCCACTTCTCGCCGGTAATCTGGTCCGCGACCGCGGGCTCGACGATCAGGATCTTCTTGTTCTCCTCGGCGACGGGGAGAATGGCGAGCGCGGCGGCCGACGAGGTCGTGCCGATCGCGATATCGACCTTGTCATCCTGATAGGCTTCGGCGAGTGCGGCCTTCGCAAGGTCCGGCTTGCTCTGGTCGTCCTTGGTGATGATGACGATCTTGCGGCCGTCGAGCGTCATGCTGCCTTTGGTGGCGTATTCGAAACCCATCTTCAGGCCGGTCTCGGTCTGTTTGGCATAGGCCTCGAGCGGGCCGGTCTTGCCATAGATCAGCCCGATCTTGAGATCCTCGGCCCGTGCGGAGGAGCCCGCGGCGAGCGCGAGAATGGTTGTTGTTAAGATGAGTGATCGACGCACGATGGTCCTCCTGATCTAAAGTTTCTCGGCAACAGCGATTTGCACAAGCTTACGAACATTGCAATTGAACCTTGCGGTGGAGCGGGCGCTGGCTTTTTAGCATGCATCATCTTTGGGCCTGCCTCGCTGCGCCAGCCTCGACTTGGCGCCAGTCCGACTGCGCTTCTTCCGCGCTCTCGAAGATGTGCGGCGCGACGCCGCGTTTCTCCAGAGCTTCGCCGAGCTTGATGCGCAGGAAGCCCGACGTCGTGTAGCGCGACACGCCGGAATAGAAGCGATCGACGAGGCTGCGCACCATCGCCGAATAATCGTCCATCAGTTCCGGCAGGATGGAAAAATTGTCATAATTGACGATGGCGTAGACCCGGCGTCCGAGCGGCGCCAGGCGGGCCTCGACGATGGCGGCGATGGTGTCGATCTCGGCCTTGCTGCGCAGCGGATAGCGTTCCAGATTGACGAAGAACAGGTTCTGCTGCTCGTCCAGCGTGAAGCGCTGGTCGAGCGGGATGGTGAGCAGGCGCTCGCGCAGGTCCATCAGGCCTTCGCGGAAGATGCGCTCGTCCATCATAGCCGGGTCGCGCGGGATCAGCGGCTTGAAATCCATCAGCCGCAGAATGTCACGCTCGATGTCGATACCCGGCGCAACTTCGGTGAGCTCGAGCCCGTCCGCCCTGAGCTCGAACACGCAACGCTCGGTGACGTACAGCGCGCGCTGCTTGCGCGCGGCGGCAAACGGACCGCTGAAGGTGACGTGCTCGACGCGATCGACGAACTTGCGCGACTTGGCTTCGTCGAGGATGACGAGCTTGCCGTCATTCACTTTGATGCGCTGCTTGCCCGCGCCGAACGTTCCGACGAAGACGACCTCCTTGGCGTTCTGGCTGATGTTGATGAAGCCGCCGGCGCCCGCAAGCTTCGGCCCGAACTTGCTGACATTGAGGTTGCCGGCGCGATCGACCTGGGCAAGCCCGAGGAACGCGGCATCGAGACCGCCGCCGTCGTAGAAGTCGAACTGATAGGGCTGGTCGATCACCGCCTGCGTGTTGATCGCCGCGCCGAAATCGATGCCGCTCGCCGGGATGCCGCCGATCACGCCCGGCTCCGCCGTCAGCGTGATGAGATCGATGATCCGCTCTTCATTGGCGACGGAGGCGATCCCTTCGGGCATGCCGATGCCGAGATTGACGACGCTGTTGGCCTTCAGCTCCAGCGCGGCGCGCCGGGCGATGATCTTGCGCTCGCTGATCGGCATCACCGGCAGCGAGGCCGCGCGGACGCGGATCTCGCTCGAAAAAGCCGGATTGTACTGCGTGCCGAAAGTCTGCCAGTGGTTCTCCGGCCTCGACACCACGACGCAGTCGACGAGGATGCCGGGAATCTTCACCTGGCGCGGATTGAGGCTGCCGGCCTCCGCCACGCGTTCGACCTGGGCGATGACGATGCCGCCGGAATTATGCGCCGCCATGGCAATGGCCAGCGCCTCCAGCGTCAGCGCCTCCTTCTCCATGGTGAGATTGCCGTCGGGATCGCCCGTGGTGGCGCGGATGATCCCGACCTGGATCGGAAACGTCTTGTAGAGCAAGCAGTCTTCGCCGCCGATCTTGATCAGCTCCACCATGTCCTCGGTGGTGCGTGCGTTCAGCTTGCCGCCGCCGTGCCGGGGATCCACGAAGGTGCCCATGCCGACGCGGGTGATGTGGCCGGGCCGGCGCGCGGCGATGTCGCGAAACAGATGCGTGATCACGCCCTGCGGCAGGTTGTAGGCCTCGATCTGGTTCGCGATCGCGAGCTGCTGCAGTCTGGGCGCAAGGCCCCAGTGCCCGCCGATCACGCGCCGGACCAGTCCTTCATGCGCGAAATGATTGAGGCCGCGCTGCCCGCCGTCGCCCTGTCCGGCTGCATAGACCAGCGTCAGATTGCGCGGCTTGCCCTGCGTGTAGGGCGCATCGCCCTCATGGGACAGATAGAGCTCCTCCAGCGCGATCGCGATCTCCTCGGCAAAGCCGATGCCGACGAAGCCGCCGGTCGCGACGGTGTCACCGTCGCGGATCAGCATGACGGCCTCGGCCGCCGAGACGACCTTGCCCTTCTCGGAATTGCGCAGATAGGGCAGAGCTGGGTGATGGCTCACGGCGTTCCTCCCGATCCCTCGACCGTATGCCGTTGTTCTTGTGCGTTGATCTTAGCGTGGGGAGCTGCCCTGGAACAGCTTGCTCCCGCGCGAGAAGACGGAGATAGCAAGGTCCGCGCCAGATGCCGCTGGTTCGCGGAAAGCGGCCGAAGTTGCGGCAATTCCCACATGCCGGCGTCAAAGAGTAGCCCGGCACCGTGTCCGGATTCCGAGACTCCGGACAGTTTCATGTCTCAAAACTCAGACGGGAGCCGACCCGGAGGCGAGGCCGAACTTGGCGAGCTTCTTGTAAAAGGTCGCGCGCGAGATCCGCAGCATCCTGGCGGCCTCGGTGATCTGTCCGTTGCTGGCAGCGAGCGCCTGCTCGAGCGTGTGCTTCTCGAACTCAGCCTCGGCTTCGGCATAGGGCACGACGGCCGCCGCGGAGCGTGCGGGCGCCGCCGGCCTGACCTCGGCACCGACAGGAAGGATGCGGGCGACATCCTCGCCGGTCAGTCGCCCGGAGTCGCTGAGGATCAGCGCGCGCTCGAGAATGTTACGGAGCTCGCGGACGTTGCCCGGCCAGTCGTAGCGGGCGAGCGCTGCAAGCGCGCTCGGTGTGATCTTCGCCTTGACGTAGTCGCCCGACGCGCTGATGTCGTCGAGCAGCCGGGCGCAGATGTCGGGGAGATCGCCGAGGCAGTGCCGCAGCGGCGGCAGATCGATCGAGAGCACGTTGAGACGGTAGTAGAGATCGGCGCGAAATGCGCCGTCGCTGACGCGCTTGCGCAGGTCGACATTGGTCGCGGCGATGACCCGGACGTCGACCTTGGTGATCTTGTCCGAGCCGAGCGGCTCGATCTCGCGCTCCTGGAGGACGCGCAGCAACTTGGCCTGCAATTGCAGCGGCATCTCGCCGATCTCGTCGAGGAACAGCGTCCCGCCGTCGGCGATGCGGAATTTGCCCTCGCGCCCCCTGCGGTCGGCGCCGGTATAGGCGCCCGGCGCGGTGCCGAAGAACTCCGACTCGATCAGCGTGTCAGGGATGGCGGCGACGTTGACGCTGACGAACGGCTTGTCTGCACGTGAGGAGGCGTTGTGAATGGCTTGAGCCAGCATCTCCTTTCCCGTTCCGGTCTCGCCGGTGAGCAGGACGGTGACGCTCTGTCGCGCCGCACGGCTCGCGAGCTCCTTGGCTCGCGCTATTCCCGGCGTTGAGCCGACGAAATCGGCGAAGGTGAAACGCGCGGCGCGGGCGCTCGACAATTGCCGCCGCGCCAGCCGCAGATCGCTCTCGAGCTGGGTGACGCGGGCGAGCAGCGGCTTCAGGCTTTCGAGGTGATCATAGAGCACGAAGCCGATCGCGCCGATCACCGTCCCGTTCTCGTCCTCGATCGGCATGCGCGTGACGACGAGCTGCTCGCCGCCGAGCTCCATGATGTCGAGCAGGATCGGCTCGCCGGTCTCGGCCACCTTCCGCATCAAGCTGTTCGGGATGACCTCCTCGATCGATCGTCCGATCGCCTCGCTGGTCTGCTTGAGACCGAGCGCAGCAAGGTATTTTTCGTTGACGTAGACGACGCGTCCGCTGCGATCGATCGCAATCGCGCCCTCGCAGAGCTTCTCCAGCCGCTCGAACAGCGTCTCCATCGCGCGTGCACGGAGATAGGCGGGATCGCTGATCGAGGAGGAGGGAGCGGACATGACATATCCCAGGCGGCGTCCGCCTGTGTATCAGCAAAATGCCAGCAATTTCAAAGAGGAAATGACGCTGAAGCCAGCTCCGCAATCGCGGTCGTCCCGGGTTCGCTTCGCGCCACGGAACGACAATGGTGTGTGTTGCGCCGCTCCGCGTCCTACCTTCGATACCCGCTCGCCCGGGAATAGCCCTGGCGATTGTGTTGCACCGGCCGGCTCGCCACGCTGATCCGCGCCTCGCTGGAGGCCGGCGTTGCGAGCTTCAGCTCCTCCAGGAAGATCGGCCGGGAGAAGTAATAGCCCTGCGCGTAGCGGATCTTCGTTGCCGCCTGGAGATAGGCGAGCTCCTCGTGGGATTCGAGGCCTTCGGCGATCACCGTCATGCCGAGCGCTTCGCTCAAGGACTCGATCGCGCGCAGGATGCCCTGGCTGCGCGGGCGCTTATGGATGTCGGTGATGAAGGAGCGGTCGATCTTGATCTCGTCGGCGGTGATGTCGGCGAGCGCGGAGAGCGAGGAATAGCCGGTGCCGAAATCGTCGATGGAGATGCCGACGCCGAGCTTGCGGAACATCGGCAGGATCTCGGTCTGGAAATGATTCTTGGCGACGAAGGCGTCTTCCGTCACCTCGATCATGAAACGCTGGGGAAAGCCGGTCTCGTCCAGCGCCTGCGCAAAGCTGCGCATGAACTCGGGATTGCCGGCCTGCTTGGCGGCGACGTTGATGCTGATGGTCGCTTCCGCGCCGAATGTGTCGTTGATCAGGTCGATCGATTTGACGATCTCGGCGAGCACGAGATGGGTCAGCTCGTCGATCAGCCCGAGCTCTCCGGCAAGATTGATGAACGAGCCGGGCGCCTGGATCACGCCTTCGTCGTCGCGCAGGCGCACCAAGGCCTCGATGCCTTTTACGGCCTGCGTGCGGATGTCGACCTTGGACTGGAAGGCGCAGCAGAAGCGTTTTTCCAGGATGGCGAGCCGCAGCGACTGCTCGACCTTCATCCGCGCCTGCGCCTCGCGCTCCATGCTGGCGTCGAAGAAGGCCGCCAGCCCCTTGCCGTTGTTCTTGATGCGGTACATCGCGATGTCGGCGTTCTGCCGCAACGTCTCGAAGCTGCGTCCGTGGTCCGGATAGAGGCTGATGCCGACGGAGGTCGAGGCGAAGATCTCCGAATTGTCGATGAAGAACGGCGCGGTCAGCCGCTCCAGTGTCGATTGCATGAATTCGGCGACTTCCTCCTGGCTCTGGATCGGGGAGAGCAGCAGCAGGAATTCGTCGCCGGAGATGCGCGACAGCATGTCGGAATCGCGCAGGTCGCGCCCGAGCCGCTTCGACAGTTCGACCAGCAGCGCGTCTCCGACGGCGTGACCGTAATAGTCGTTGATGTGCTTGAAATTGTCGACGTCGAGAAAGGCCAGCGCGAATCGCTCCCCGCCGCGATCCCTCGCCAGCAGATTGTTGGCGCGATGCTCGATCACGCGCCGCGAGGGCAATCCCGTCAACTCGTCGAAATATGCCGAGCGGAACAGCTGGTCTTCGAAATTCTTCTGCTCGGTGATGTCGGAGGATGCCGAGATCAGGAGCTCGCGCCCGGCGAGGCGAACGGGACGATGGGTCGTGAGCAGCACCTGCCGCGCGGCGCCGGCGTGAAGCGCTTCCTCCGTCACGACCGCCTGGCCGGCGCTCAGTGCCTGCCGGCAGGCTTCGCGTCGCGGTGCGAGGTCGGCCAAGGGACGGCTGCCGTCGATGCCGAGCTGGGCGGCGGCGGCATCGTTGACCAGCAGAAGCTCACCCTGCGCGTCCTGCACGGTGAGGCCGGCCGGCAGCATTCTAACGATTTCCTTGAGAAAACCGAGTTCGGCTTCGGTCGCGCCGGAATAGCTATTGTCGTTCATAGAAGTCATGAATCTTGTTGTTTCAGCGCGCCTTTGCAATGGGCGCGATCTTCCGCGGTTCCCTCTTAAGTTTGGTTAAGGGGTCCGGAGAAATACGGGGGTGTTTTGGAGAAAACTTGCGGCGATGCGATGCGCGCCGACGATCGTCATTAACAGAGGGTCAACGCGCATAACGAAACTGCGTGACGTGCGCGCGCTTGGTTTTCGTTGGCGTCGTGGGTAGCATTTGAAGAGGTCGATCGGATGCAGCCTGGCCGTGACGCTGCGGAAACTCCGGTGGTCCGGTCGACCGGCCTTGCGTTAGCCGCTTCGCGGGATCCGGCATTGCATGATGCAATGGAGCCCGGTCTTCAGGTAGGAGATCTCTGTTCTGCCTTCGAAGGCGGAAAGCGCCGACTTCAGCAGCTTGGTGCCGAAGCCGGGCTCGGACACCTTGTCCACGCTCGGCCCCTCTGTTTCGTCCCAGGTGATGGTCAGGCGGTCCTCGCTGACGGTCCAGGACACCTGCAGCAGACCGCGCGGAGAGGAGAATGCGCCGTACTTGCCCGCATTGGTGGCGAGTTCGTGAAACATCAATGACAGCGTGACCGCGAGCTTCGGCGGCAGGAACAATCGATCGCCGTTGAGCGTGAAGCGGACATGGCCGTAAGGGCCGAGCTCGGAGATCAGGAGGTCGCGGATGTCGCAGCCGGCCTTGTCGATCCGCGAGATCAAATCGTCGGTTGCGGCCAGCGAGCGCAGCCGGGGATCGATCCGCGCCCAGACCTGCGGCTGGTCGTGCAGGACCTGATGCAGCACGGCATGCACCGTCGACAGCTTGTTCTTCAAGCGGTGCTGAAGCTCGTCGACCAGCAGCTTGCGATACTCTTCCTCCTCGATCAGGCGTTTGGAGATCCGGCGCTGCTCAGCCAGCATGGTGCGATAGTGCTCGACTCCCCAGATGGTCATCGCGCAGACGGCCCAGTAAAGCGCGAGCAGAGCGAACCGCGCACGATCGGCAAAGGCATCACCGAAATTCAGGACGACTCCGAGCACGCCGCCGACCAGCGCCGTCACCACGCCGATACGGAATCCGCCTAGCGCAGCGGCAAAGAAGACGGCCGGGAAGTACGGCGTAAAGTAGATGTCGGGGCGTACATGAGCGAGACCCCAGCGCACCAGGGTCGCGCCCAACAGGCAGATCACCGCAAAGGAGATGCTCAAACCGAGCGAGGGCGGTGCGGCGCCCTGCCAGCCTTTGCGAAACTCTTCGATCAGCTTCCCCATGCGCAGCCCGCTCGCGAGAGGCGTTCGAAAATCGGGCGGCCCGTGAGGATGTTACGCATGCCGCCTGCACAAGCATAGCTTGCCTTGGCGGACGCGGACAGGGATAGTGGTTGCTCTGGCGATGGCCGACATTCGTCACTCGACATCAATCGCTCAAAACAGGAACATCTCATGGGCAGGCTGGACGGCAAGGTTGCGGTGATCACGGGCGCGACCAGCGGGATCGGATTGCGCACTGCGGAAGTCTTCGTTGCCGAAGGTGCCAAAATTGTGATCGCTGGGCGGCGTCTACCGGAAGGCGAGGCGCTGGCGAAGCAGCTCGGAGCCAACTGCATCTTCCGTCAGACCGATGTCACGGTCGAAGCGCAGATGCAGGCGCTGATCGCGATCGCAGTGGATAAATTCGGCAGGATCGATTGCCTGTTCAACAATGCCGGCGGGCCGGCGCAGACCGGCGGCATCGAAGGCCTCGAGGCCGAGCGGTTCGATGCGGCAATGGCGACGCTGGTGCGCAGCGTCATGCTCGGGATGAAGCACGCCGCGCCCTACATGAAGAAGCAGGGGGCGGGCAGCATCATCAACAATGGCAGCATCGCCGGCCGCCTCGCCGGCTTCTCGTCCTCAATGGTCTACAGCGCGGCGAAGGCAGCGGTGATCCATCTCACCAAATGCGTGGCCATGGAGCTTGGCGAGTCCAACGTGCGCGTCAACTCGATCTCGCCCGGCGCGATTGCGACAGGCATCTTCGGCAAGGCGCTGGGGCTCTCGACCGATGCAGCGGAGAAGACGCCGGCGGTGATGCGCGAGGTCTACAAGACCGCGCAGCCGATCCCGCGTGCCGGCCTTCCCGACGACATCGCCCATGCCGCGGTGTTCCTGGCCAGCGACGAGTCCAGCTTCGTCAACGGCCACGACCTCGTCGTCGACGGCGCCATGACCGGCGGCCGCAACTGGAGCCAGCAGCAGCAGGGTTACGTGGCGCTGCGCAAGGCGTTCGATCAGGGCGCGTAGTCGATATCTGCTGTCATTCCGGGGCGATGCGAAGCATCGAACCCGCAACCTCGAGATTCTCAGGTGCGCAATTGCGCACCATGGTTCGCAGTTCGTGCGCCGCAGAATGACGGAGTTGACTCAAGCAGGCTTCACGCTCACCCGCAGCCCATCCCGAGGCTTCGGGATCGGCCACATCTGCCAGTCCGGCTTGTAGCCGGGCGCGAGCGACACCTCCATGTTCTGCAGAAAGTGCCGCGCGAAGCACTTCGCCTGCATATAGGCGAAGTGCAGGCCGAGACACATGTGCGCGCCGCCGCCGAACGGGACGAAAGCGAAGCGGTGACGGTTGCGTTGCGCTTCCTCGGTGAATCGCAGCGGATCGAAGCGCTCCGGCTCCGGCCAGATGTCCTTCATGTGGTGTGTATAGAGCGGATTGATGCCGACGGCGGTACCGGCCGGCACCTTGAAGCCCTTGAAGGTGAAATCGCGCATCGCACGCCGCGGCATCGAGGGTACCGGCGGCTTGATCCGCAGCGCTTCCTTGAAGGCCATCTCCGTCAGCGGCATCTTTTCGAGATCGTCGAAGCTGCTCGGCGCATCCGGCGCAAGGCCGAGCGCGAGCACTTCCGCGCGCAACTTGTCTTGCCATTCAGGGTTGGCGGCGAGCTCGCCGATGAAGGAAGTCAGCGACGAAGTCAGCGTGTCGTGCGCCGCCATCATCAGGAAGCTCATGTGATCGATGATGTCCTGCTCCGAGAGCAGCGCGCCATCCTCATGGGTGGCGCGGCAGAGCTGCGAGAACAGATCGTCGCCGCCGTGATTGCCGCGGCGCAGCGGAATCTGCTCCCGGAAATAGGCGACGATGCGCTTGCGTCCCTTCACCCCTCGCGCCATCTGGGTGCCGGGCAAGGGGTGGCGGACCGGCGACACGGAGGCGGCGACCATATCGACAAAGGCGCGGTTGATCTCGTCGACCTCCGGCCCGATATCAGTGCCGAGGAACGAAGCCGCGGCGAGATCGAGCGTGAGCTGCTTCATCGCCGGATAGAGCTGCATCTCGCCGGGTCGTGCCTTCCACTTCGCGACGCGCGCGGAAATGCCGCGATCGAGATCGCCGAGATAGGATTTCATCGGCCCCGACTTGAACGCGACCGACAGCGCCTTGCGATGCAGCCGGTGCTCGTCGAAGTCGAGCAGCATCAATCCGCGCGGAAACAGCAGGCCGAGAACCTTGTTCCAACCGTGCGTCGAGGAGAACAGCTTCTGCTGGTCGAACAGCACGAGCTCGTTGGCCTCGGGCCCGAGCAGCACGACATTGGTCTCGCCGAAAAAGTGAGTGCGGTAGACCAGGCCGTATTTGGCGCCGTTCGCTTCGACATGGCCCTTGGGATCGGCGAGCACCTGAAAGGTCTTGCCGATGATCGGCCAGCCTTCGTCCCCGGGGATGTGGGTCAGCTCATTGCGTCGCGGCGGGGTGAACGGAAACGCAGGGGCGGCCACATTCTGCATCGACATGACGATTGCTCCGGTTGGCTGGCCTTGCCAGGATAGCACATCCGGGCAGGCTGGCGCGGCGGTCTCCCGTGTACGATAACGTCACCTCACCATCGTCGTCCCGGCTTTTGCCGGGATGACGACCGGGCATTCTCCCTATCGCTTCGCCGCTTCCTTTTGCAGATCCGGCGCGTTGACGGCGGGAATGGCGACACGGCCGGGGCCGGTGACCTTCAGTGCCTCGGCGGCCTTCTCGTTCTCCATGATCTTCGCCATCACGGCCTGCCCTGCGCGTTCGAAGATCGCGCGGTTCTCGATCACGAATTTCTGCGACCTGCGCAGGCCGTCGATGTAGCCGTTGATCTCCGGCACGACATAGCGCGCCACCATGTCCCAGCTCCTGCGGGTGTTCTCCGGATTGGCCCAGTCGTGCACGAAGCCGATGATGGCGCCGACGCCGCCGGAAACCTGCATCACGTTCTTGATCGTCTTGACGAGATCGTCGGGCGTGCCGATCGTGGATGCCGCGCCTTCGACGAAGGCGGTCTTGTCGACGGCCTCGTCGGGCGAGGAGAATGCCGTGAGGCCCGGCCGCTGCAGCGTGCCGACGTTATATTCGTTGTGCCAGCGCATCAGCCCGGCGCCCGCCTCCTTGCGTGCCTGTTCGCGGGTCTCGGCGATGTGGAAGGTCAGCAGCACGCGCCAGTCGGCACGGCTCACCGTGGTGCCGTGCTTCTTGGCGGCATCCTCGGCGAACTGCCATTGCTGCTGCAGCGACATCAGCCCCTGCGTCGTCATCGATCCCAGCGAGATGATGCCGATGCCGTATTTTCCGGCCAGCGTCATGCCCGACGGCGAGATCTGCGAGGCGACCACGAACGGCATCTCCTCCTGCAAGGGCAGGATCTGCAGCGCGGCGTCGTTCATCGTGAACCAGTCGCTCTTGGCGGTGACGCGCTCGCCGTTGAAGAGGCGGCGGATGATGCCGATGGCCTCGTCCTGGCGGTCGCGCTGCGTCATCGGATCGATGCCGAGCGTGTGCGCATCCGAGGCGAGTGCGCCCGGTCCGGAGCCGAAGATGGCGCGGCCGCCGGTCATGTGGTCGAGCTGCACCATGCGCTGCGCGACGTTGAAGGGATGGTGATAGGGCAGCGACACCACGCCGGTGCCAAGCTTGATTCGCTTGGTGCGCTCGCCGGCCGCAGCCAGGAACATCTCGGGCGAGGCGATCATCTCCCAGCCGGAGGAATGATGCTCGCCGCACCAGAACTCGTCATAGCCGAGCGCGTCCAGCTGCTCGACGAGGTCCAGATCGCGCCGGAACTGCAGCATCGGATGCTCCCCGATCGGATGATGCGGGGCAAGGAAGGCTCCGAACTTCAGGCGCGCCATGGGGTTCTCTCCGGCTGATTTTCTGTTTGTTGAGCCGATGAGGCTACGTGTCTCATGGCACGAACGCAATCGCGCGATGTCCCGTGCGGCGGAATGCGGTCATGCGTGCAGCGTCCTTACCTGCGAGGTAATCGCGATACCCTGTGCGATCTGAAATCCTGAGAACAGACAGGTTCCAGAGCCGTGCGCCAATGCACCAGATCGTCACAAGGCAAATCGATTCGTCCTGCCGCTGGTGGGTGCTGGCCATCGTCGTGGCCGCCCAGTTCATGTTCGGCGTCGATGCCTTCGTGGTCAACGTTGCCATTCCCACAATCGCCATCGACCTGCACGCGACGTCGGCAGAGATCGAGTCCGTCGTGGCGATCTATCTGATCGCCTATGCAACCCTCGTCGTCACCGGCGGCCGCCTCGGCGACATTCACGGCACCAAGAACCTGTTCCTGGCGGGCGTGCTCGGCTTCACCCTGACCTCGCTGTGGTGCGGCCTCGCGCAATCCGGCCTCGAACTGATCATCGCGCGGCTGGCGCAGGGCGCCACCGCGGCGCTGATGGTGCCTCAGGTGCTGGCGATGCTGCATCTGCTGTTCACTGACGAGGCGCGCAATCGCGCCTTCGCCGTTTACGGCATCGTGCTCGGGCTTGCCGGCGCCGCGGGCTTCCTGCTCGGTGGCCTTCTGCTCACGGTCGATCTCGCCGGCACCGGCTGGCGCTCGGTATTCTTCATCAACGTGCCGTGCGGCCTCGTCATCGCGGCCGCGGCCTGGCGCATCATGCCATCGACATCGCGCCGCGCCGACACGAAGCTCGACATCAAGGGCAGCGTGGTGCTGTTCGCGGGACTGTTGTGCCTGATCGGTCCGTTGCTGTTCGGGCACGATGTCGGCTGGGCGCCCTGGCTCTGGGCGATGATGGCCATCGGCGGCTTGATTCTCATTGCGTTCCTGAAGCTGGAGCAGGCGGTCGCACGCGCCGGCGGCATGCCGCTGATCGATCTCGCGCTGCTGGCGGACGCCGCCTTCATGCGCGGTCTCGGCGCCGTGTTCTTTTTCTTCTTCGCCAATCTCTCGTTCTATCTGGTGATGACGCTGTTCATGCAGCGTGGCCTGAACATCCCGCCGCTCGCAGCCGGCATGGCATTCATTCCGCTCGCGATTGCATTCGTCGCGGCTTCGCGCCACAGCGGGGTGCGGGCGCGCCATCGCGGCACCAAGGTTCTGCTCGAAGGCTGCGCACTTCAGATCGTAGGCCTCGCGGCGCTCGCGATCGTTTCGGTCCATGCCGAGCAGCCGACGGCGCTTGCGCTGGCGCTTACCATGATCATCTTCGGCTATGGTCAGGGTCTGGTGATGGCGCCACTGTCCGGGGCCGTGCTTTCGACCGTAAAACCTGGTGCCGCAGGCTCGGCCTCCGGCATGTACGGCACGACGGCGCAGATCGGAAATGCGGCCGGTGTGGCCGCAATCGGCGCGGTGTTCTTCGCGGGCGAAGCGCTGCAATCAGCGCGCGCGGGATTCCTGGTATCGCTCGCCCTCTTTGTGACATTCATCATGATCTGCGCCACGTTTCTGCTGTGGACTCGCCGCGCCGGAGCAAGAAGTTGAGGCATTGCGGTTAATACGTGCAGATTCGGCGCCATTTCCGCGCTTTTCGCCGCGATTGACCGCGCACGGCCTTTTTATTTTGCAGCGCAGCAACTATCTGCTTGGGCTGGACGTTGAACGTCGCCCACCAGGAAGCCGCCGTGTCGCTAGCCAAGAACATCGATCTCTTGAGACGCCTGCCCAGGCTGGACGGACTGCGTTTTGCCGGGCCAGGCCGCAGCCCGGATTCATCCAGTCCGCTGCAAGAGGTCACGGATTTCGGTGACAATCCCGGCGCCTTGCGCATGTTCGCGTTCGTGCCGGCCGAATGGCAGAAGCCGCGCGCGCTCGTCGTCGTGCTGCATGGCTGCGGACAGACGGCGGCCGCTTACGACCTCGGCGCGGGCTGGTCGACGCTGGCAAGACACTATGGCTTTGCGCTGGTGATGCCCCAGCAGCAGCGCGCCAACAACGCCAACACCTGCTTCAACTGGTTCAATCCTGAAGACACCGCGCGGGACAGCGGCGAGCCGCGCTCGATCCGCGAGATGATCGCGTACATGGTGAAAGCGCATCGCATCGACCCCAAGCGCGTCTTCATCACCGGCCTGTCGGCCGGCGGCGGCATGACGTCGGTGATGCTCGCGACCTATCCGGAAGTCTTTGCGGCCGGCGCGGTCATTGCCGGACTGCCCTATGGCATCGCCTCCAATCTGCGCGAGGCGCTCGACGGCATGTTCCATTCGCCCGCGCGTCCGGCGCGCGAGCTCGGCGACCTCGTGCGCAGCGCCTCCGATCATCGGGGGCCCTGGCCGAAGGTCTCGGTCTGGCACGGCAGCGCCGACCGCACCGTCAATCCCGGCAATGCCAATGAGATCGTCAAGCAATGGCTGGATTTGCACGATCTGTCCGTTGACGCGCCGATGGCGGAGACGATCGTCGACGGCTATCCGCGCCAGGCGTGGTGGGACAGGGACGGCGAGACGCTGGTCGAGTCCTATGCCATCACCGACATGGCGCACGGCACGCCGCTTGGCCTTGCCGACAACGATCAGCGCTACGGCGTCGAAGGCGCATTCCTGATCGAGGCCGGCATTTCCTCATCCTACCATATCGCAAAGTTCTTCGGCCTCACCGGCTGGATTGCCGACGCCGCAAAGGCGGAAGCCAAACCCGCGACAAAGCCTGCAACCAAGCCGGCGCTGACCTCCGCGCCGCATCTCGCCCGCTCGATCCGCACCACGATTGCCGAAGCGCCGGTCGAGCCGCAGCGCGAGAAGACAGGCGGCTTGGATATCGGTCAGATCATCACGCGGGCGCTGACGGCAGCGGGCTTGATGAAGTAGCCCCGAGGTCGCCCCGAAATGACGGCGGAGTTCGAGACGGCCGCGCGGTGGCCGCCATCGCGTAGCGCTTACATCTCGCCGGTGATGAACGGATTGGTCATCCGCTCCTGGCCGATGCTCGAGCCGGCGCCGTGGCCGCAGATGAAACCGACATCGTCGCCGAGCGGCAGCAGCTTGGTGAGAATCGAGTTGATCAGCGTGGCGTGACTGCCGCCGGGCAGATCGGTGCGGCCGACCGAGCCGGCGAACAGGACATCGCCGACATGGGCAAAGCGCAAATCCTTGTTGAAGAACACGACGCTGCCGGGCGAATGACCCGGGCAATGCAGGATGTCGAACTGCAGGCCGCCGATCGACACGCTGTCGCCCTCGTCGAGCCAGCGATCAGGCGTGAAATCGCGCCCTCCGGTCATGCCGAAGCGCGCTCCGCTCGCGACGACATTGTCGAGCAGGAACTTGTCCGCGGCATGCGGACCTTCGATCGGCACCCCCAGCGCATCGCGCAGCTCGGCCGCGCCGCCGACATGATCGATATGGCCGTGGGTGAGCCAGATCTTCTCCACGGTGACGCCGGTCTGCTTGATCGCGTCCAGGATCTTCGGGACGTCCCCGCCTGGATCGATCACCACGGCCTTCTTGGAAGGCTCGTCCCAGATGATGGTGCAGTTCTGCTCGAACAGCGTCACGGGAACGATGATCGCGCCCGCCTTGGCTTTGGTGTCGTTTTGCTCGGTCATGGCCTCACAATGCCGATTTTTGCCGGGCCGCCAAGCAAAAGATTCGGACCGCTCTTCCGGAACAAATGTCACAGGGCCGTCCCAATTGGCCCTGCAATTTGAACCGGGGCGTTGCTGTGGCGTTCTCTCGCGCAAGGCGGCAGATTTCGGGTGGTCTATGGCTCACGGCAACGAGAATTGGTGGCGCGACGGCATCTTCTATCAGATCTATCCGCGCTCGTTTCAGGACTCCGGCGGTGATGGCGTCGGCGACCTCGCCGGTATCCTGCGTAGGCTGCCTTACGTGAAATCGTTGGGCGTCGACGCGATCTGGCTGTCGCCGATCTTTCCCTCGCCGATGGCCGATTTCGGCTACGACATCTCCGATTATATCGGCATCGAGCCGCTGTTCGGCACGATGGCCGACTTCGACGCGTTGCTCGCGGCCGCTCATGACAATGGCCTGAAGCTGATCCTCGACCTCGTGCCGAACCACACCTCGGACCAACATCCCTGGTTTGTCGAAAGCCGGTCCTCGCGCGACAATCCCAGGCGCGACTGGTACATCTGGCGCGATCCGGCACAAGGCGGCGGCGTGCCGAACAACTGGCTGTCCGAGTTCGGCGGCAGTGCGTGGCAGTTCGACGAGACCACGGGTCAGTATTACTATCATGCCTTCCTCGCCCGGCAGCCGGACCTGAACTGGCGCAATCCGGACGTCCGCGCCGCCATCTACGACGTGATGCGGTTCTGGCTGGACAAGGGCGTCGACGGTTTTCGCGTCGACGTGATCTGGCACCTGATCAAGGACGCCGAATTCCGCGACAACCCGCCGAACCCGCATTACGTCGAGGGCCGGCCGCCGAACGAAAGAATCCTGACGCAGTACTCGACCGACCAGCCGGAGGTGCACGATGTCATCGCCGAGATGCGGCGTGTCACCGATTCCTATGGCGCGCGCGTCCTGATCGGCGAGATCTATCTGCCGCTGCATCGCCTCATGGCCTATTACGGCAACGATCTCACCGGCGCGCAGATGCCGTTCAATTTCGCGCTGCTCTCGACCTTCTGGAGCGCGCGCTCGATCGAGAAGATCATCGAGGATTACGAGAAGGCGCTGCCGCGCGGTGCCTGGCCGAACTGGGTGCTCGGCAATCATGATCGCCCGCGCGTGGCGAGCCGCGTCGGTCCCGAGCAGGCCCGTGTCGCCGCGATGCTGCTGCTGACGCTGCGCGGCACGCCGACACTCTATTATGGCGATGAGATCGGCATGCATCAGCTCGTGATCGCGCCCGAGGACGTGCGCGATCCATTCGAGAAGAACGTGCCCGGCATCGGTGTCGGCCGCGACGGCTGCCGCACGCCGATGCAATGGGATTCGTCGAACTTCGCCGGTTTTTCCCAAGTGCGGCCATGGCTGCCGCTGCCGGAGGATCATATCAGCGAGAATGTCGCCAATCTGGAAGCCGATTCGCGGTCGATTCTCAATCTCTACAAGCGCCTGATCGCATTGCGGAAGGGCTGTCCACCGCTGGTCGCCGGCGATTATCATCCGATCGCCGCGCAGGGCGATCTCCTGATCTACCGCCGCGAGGCCGAAGGTCGCGCGGTGATCGTGGCACTCAATCTCGGTCCTGAACCGGTTTCGGTGACCACCAGCGCGATGCGTTTCGGCAGCAGGATATTGCTGTCGACGTTCCTGGATCGCGAAGATGAGCGAATCGAAGGCGTGCTGGATCTGCGCGGCAATGAGGGCGTGGTGGTGGCGCCGCCAAGCTAGCTGTCCTGCGCGCCGCCTGGTGCGCCATCACGCTCCAGCCCGGGCGATAGGGAGGATGCGATCTCCCTTTACCGAGCAGTGTGCGCGCCGACGGAATCGGTTATCCTGCCTCCATGGACAACACCGCCCGCAACATCTCGCTCGTGCCGCCTCCGGACCGCCGTCAATCCGAGACCGCGCTTGCGGTCGCGCGCGGCACGGCGCGGCTATTGAGGTCGCTCGGCTTCTCCTGTATCAGCGAATTGCCGCTGCCCTCAGGCCGGCGCGCCGATCTCGTGGCGCTGAACGAGCGCGGCGAAATCTGGATCGTCGAGATCAAATCCTCGGTGGAGGATCTGCGCGCCGATCAGAAATGGCACGAATACCGCGCCCATTGCGACCGGCTGTTCTTCGCCTTCACGCAGGATCTGCCGTGCGAGATCTTCCCTGAAGACACCGGCCTGATCATCGCCGACGCCTATGGCGCGCACCTGCATTGCGAGGCGCCCGAGCACAAGCTCGCTGCCGCCACGCGCAAGCAGATGACGGTGCGCTTTGCGATGGCCGCAGCCTTGCGGATCAACCGGTTGGTCGATCCGCAAGGTCACGCGGATTTCTGGGAATAGGGGCGCGCTGATCGAAGCGCGGCGCAATCGGGAGTCCTCGTGATGCGTGAGGCGCCGGTTTCCAACGGTCGCGGCTACTTCCTGGCGTGCGCCGCCCGGATCGGACCGAAGGGTCCGTATGTGTGCTGCTGCTGATCGAATCCATCGGCGTACGGTCCGTAAGGCGTATCGACCGGCTTCTTCGACAGGTCTGGATAGTCCTTGTCGAGACCGGCCTTTCTCGGACGCGGTTGAGAGATCATATAGGCGGCCACGTCCCACGCCTGCTCGACCGTGAGCTGCGGATTCAGGTAGTCCGTGCCGTGCGGCATATTGAAGTGCAAGAAGTTCGCCGCGGTAATCAGCCGCGCCATGCCGGCACCGTCATTGAAACTGTCCGGGCCCCAGAGCGGCGGCACCATGTAGCCGAGATCGACGCTCGGCAGGCTGCGGCGTATTCCGGAGCCGTCCTCGTTGTGACAGGAGAGACAAGCGTTCGCATAGATCGCCTTGCCACGAACGGGGTCGGCCGCCCGATCGAGCTCAGGCATCGATCCGGTGCCGAGTCCTGACAATGCCTTGCCGGCCGGCACGCCGGACGAGAGGAACTTGATGTAAGCCACGAAGGCCTGCATTTCCGGACTGTCGAGCGGCAGCGCGCGGCCATTCATGCTGCGCGCCATGCACGAGTTCACACGATCCTCGATCGTGATCTCGGCGCCGAGGCGGGCACTGTATTGCGGGAAGAGCTCGACCAATCCAAAGATCGGCAAGCCGAATTTTTTCGTGCCAGCTTCGAGATGGCAGTTGCTGCAGGCGAGATTGTTGCCGGCATAACGCTTGGCTGGGTCCGGCACCTCCGGCCCGATATGGGCGTAAGTCGCCGTGATGAGGTCGCGCCCGCGCCGCACGAGCCGGCCATGAGCGTCATCAGGCAGCGCGCCGACTTCCGGCACCGTCCAGACCGGCGGGGAGGCTTGCTGCGCGCGCCCCGCACCCGGTGCGGCTACGGCGATGACGGCGACGGCAATCGCGCGTACGGTCCAGAAGCAAAGCAATGCAAGCAGTGGCGTGGGGTGAACCATCGTTCTCTCGAGACTATTCGACGCGTCAGGTCGGCGCGATGATCCGCCGCCTGAGGTTAACGTCGGGTTCAGGGGCGCACGACGCCAGCACCCGGCCTTGTCGATATGGCGCAGGGGACATCGGGCCGGCACGTTCAGCCGCAGACCGGCTTCAGGCGTGTTGAGCGAGGAGCGTACGCGCCGGGAGCTGCGAAGCCCGGCAGCTCATCGGCCTGAAGGGCAAATTCGGCCTGGCTGCCGATGTCCATCGCCAAATGGCCAAGCCGGGCCAAAGCGGCAACGCTTTGACCCCGTCGAGCATCTCCGCCTCAGCCATGAAGGCTGGAGATCTGCGCTTCCCAGAGTGAGGGTGGGATTACCGCGGCGCGCGCTTGGCCAGAATCCGCTGCAGCGTACGGCGATGCATGTTCAGCCGCCGCGCCGTCTCCGAGACGTTGCGGTTGCACATTTCATAGATGCGCTGGATGTGCTCCCAACGGACGCGGTCGGCCGACATCGGGTTGCTCGGCAGCTCGGATTTCTCCGCATTGGTCGAGAGCAGTGCCGCGACCACGTCGTCGGCATCCGCAGGCTTGGAGAGATAATCGATTGCACCCATCTTCACCGCGGTGACGGCGGTGGCGATGTTGCCATAGCCGGTCAGCACGATCGCGCGGGCGTCCGGGCGCTTCTTCTTCAGCGCCGAGACCACATCAAGGCCGTTGCCGTCGCCGAGCCGCAAGTCCACCACGGCGAATGCCGGCGCCGACTTGCCGATCTGCGCAAGTCCGTCCGAAACGGTATCGCATGACGTCACTGAAAAGCCGCGGGTCTCCATGGCGCGCGACAGGCGTTCCAGAAACGGCTTGTCGTCTTCCACGATGAGCAGCGAGCGGTCGGTCTGTTCGTTCAGTTCGGCGATGGCGTTCAAGGTGTTGTCCTCTCTCCAGCGCGTTGACATATGGCGTCGCGACCGGGCGGTGCCAAGGCGACAAATCGTCGATCTGACCCGTTATGCGACGCAAGGTCGCGCCTATCCTATTGTTTCTTCGAGGCTCTCGATAGCCTCAAAACGCTCCCTGGGCCACGTGATCTGGACCACCGCGCCGTGGTCCGGGAACGTCCGGTTGGTAAACGAGACCTTGGCGCCGGTGCGCTCCAGCAGGGTGCGCGCGATGAAGACGCCGAGCCCGAGCCCGCGGCGTACGCTGCCGCCGTCATCCTGGGTGCGCCGCCGCGACAGATAGGGCTCGCCGATCCGGTTCAGAATATCAGGGGGAATACCGGGTCCGTCGTCCGAGATCACGAGTTCGATATGATCCTTGTTCCACCAGGCGTTCACCTCGACTGTCGTGCGGGCGAAATCGACCGCGTTCTCGACGATGTTGCCGATCCCGTAGAGGATCGCGGGATTGCGCGAGCCGACCGGCTCGGCCGCGGCGGTCACCGCGATCCGCACCTTGATCTCGACGCCGAAATCGCGGTGCGGGGCCACCACCTCCTCGATCAGCTCCGACAGCTTCATGCGATCGAACGGCGCGCCGGTGGAGGAGAGCTGGGTGATCTTGCTCAAGATGTCGCGGCAGCGCTGGGTCTGTTCGCGGAGCGTCTTCAGATCGGCGGCGATGCTCGGGTCCTTCACCGTCTTTTCCAGCTCGCGCGAGATCAGGAAGATCGTCGCGAGTGGCGTGCCGAGCTCGTGCGCGGCCGCGGCAGCAAGGCCGTCGAGCTGGGTCAGATGCTGCTCGCGCGTCAGCACCAGCTCGGTGGCAGCCAGCGCGTCCACGAGCTTGCGCGCCTCTTCGGTGACCTGGAACGAGTAGAGGCTGGTGACGCCGATCGCGAGCACGATCGAGAGCCAGACGCCGACGAGATAGATCGGCGGCAGCACCAGCGGATCGTCGGAATCCCAGGGCAGTGAAAAATGGAAGAAGAACAGGATCGAGGCACAGGCGACCGCGAGCACGCCGAGGCCGAACGTAAAGCGGGCCGGCAGCGCGGTGGCGGAGATCAGCACGGGCGCGAGGAACAGGAAGGAGAACGGGTTCTGCAATCCGCCGGTAAAGTACAACAGGCCGGCCAGCTCCACGATGTTCAGCGCGAGCAGCCCGGCCGCCTGCATCGGCTCCAGCCGCTGCATGGGATTGGCTGCGGTCTGGAGCGCCAGGTTGAGCGCTGCCGACAGAAAGATGATGCTGACGCAGGGAACGATCTCGACGTTGAACTCGAGCCCCTGTGCCACGATGAAGATCGCAGCGAGCTGCCCCAGCACGGCCAGCCAGCGCAGCCGCAGGATCGTGTCCAGCCGGATATTCCGCTGCGCGTGGCGGAAGTCGGAAGCGGCAATTTCGGTCATGGCTGCCAATGCGGCGGTCCCTTCTCGATCACAAACGCGCGGCTCGCGGAACCATCCAGGATTACAAGCCTTGCGCTCTTCGCTGCAATAGCAGAAGAACGGCAAGCATGACGGAGAATGACGAGGCTTCAAGCCTGCCGACTGTCGCGGATCGCAGCCCGCCTGCGGCCATCGCGATCGATCACCTCGTCAAGGTCTACAAGCAGACCCGCGCCGTCGACGACATCTCCTTCTCGCTTCCGCGCGGCAGCATCACCGGCCTTCTGGGCGGCAACGGCGCCGGCAAGACCACGACGATCGCCATGATCATGGGCCTGGTGCTGCCGACCTCCGGCCGCGTGCAGGTGCTCGGGCATCGGATGCCCGAGGACAGCGCGTCCGTGCTGGGGCGGATGAATTTCGAGAGCCCCTATGTCGACATGCCGATGCGGCTCACCGTGCGGCAAAACCTCACCGTGTTCGGCAAGCTCTATGCGGTGAAGAACCTGTCCGATCGCATCGCCGAGCTTGCCGAGGATCTCGACCTCACCGACTTCATCGACCGCGCCAACGGCAAGCTCTCCGCCGGGCAGAAGACCCGCGTTGCGCTGGCGAAGGCGCTGATCAACCAGCCTGAGCTGCTGCTCCTGGACGAGCCGACCGCTTCGCTCGACCCCGATACCGCGGACTGGGTGCGCGCGCATCTGGAGCGGTATCGCCGGGACAACGACGCCACCATCCTCCTCGCCTCGCACAACATGCTCGAAGTCGAGCGGCTTTGCGACCGCGTCATCATCATGAAGCGCGGCCGCGTCGAGGACGACGATACGCCGGAGGCGATCATGGCGCGCTACAACCGCACCACGCTGGAGGAGGTGTTTCTGGACGTCGCTCGCGGCCGGGTGAACGGCGCGAAGGAGGCGGCGCGGTGAGGGGGAGCAAATCTCCATCCGGGCTGCGGGAGAGTGCCATGACCGACACCTCCCTCCACCGCGGCATCTCCGTCCATCGCATCGGCGCGATGATCCTGCGCTATTGGTATCTGCTGCTGTCGTCCTGGCCGCGGCTGCTCGAACTCTTGTACTGGCCGGCGCTGCAGGTCATCACCTGGGGCTTTCTCCAGCTCTACATCGCCGAGAATGCCAGTTTCTTCGCGCGCGCAGGCGGTACGCTGATCGGCGCCGTGATCCTCTGGGACATCCTGTTCCGTGGCCAGCTCGGCTTCTCCATCTCCTTCCTGGAGGAGATGTGGGCGCGCAACCTCGGCAATCTCATGATGAGTCCGCTGAAGCCGATCGAGTTTCTCCTGTCGCTGATGGCCATGAGCCTGATCCGGCTCGCGATCGGCGTGATTCCGATGACGCTGCTTGCGCTGTTCCTGTTTCACTTCAACGTCTATGCCCTCGGCCTGCCGCTGATCGCGTTCTTCTGCAACCTGATCTTCACGAGCTGGTCGGTCGGTATCTTCGTCTCGGGTCTCGTGCTGCGAAACGGCCTCGGCGCCGAGAGCATCGTCTGGACCCTGATGTTCGCGATTCTTCCGCTCGCCTGCGTCTACTATCCGGTCAGCGTGCTGCCGGCCTGGCTGCAATACGTCGCCTGGGCATTGCCGCCGACCTATGCCTTCGAGGGAATGCGCGCGCTCCTCATCGAGCACACCTTCCGAACCGATCTGATGCTGGAGGCGTTGGCCATCAATGTAGTGCTTTTGGGTGCATCTTTTTGGGCATTCCTTGCCCTTTTGCGCAGCGCCAGGGAGCACGGCTCGCTGCTGGCGGGCGGCGAATAACGTCACTTTATCGTGGATTCAGGCAGATTTGGCTGCTTCGGCTACGTAGATGTACGGAACCATGCATTGACGCAATATTACGCATTCGGCAGTATGTTGCGATGCGAAGAGGAATATAGCGATGCCCATTGGTGAGTTTGGCGGCGCGCCGCCCCTGGCTGCAGAAGGCAGTCCGGTCCTGACGACGCCGATGTACTGGATGTACGAGATGGCTCATGCCGCTCTCAATCCGGCACGTGCGGTCACCGACGCGACCAAGCTGTTGTTTCAGAATCCCCTCAATCCCTGGACGCGCACCGAGGTCGGCAAGTCAGTTGCCGCGGCCTGCGAATTGTTCGAGCGCACCACGCGCCGCTATGGAAAGCCTGAATGGGGCCTCAACGATACCGAGGTCAACGGCATCCGCGTCCCCGTCGAGATCCGCTCGGTGTGGGAGAAGCCGTTCTGCAAGCTGCTCTACTTCGATCGCAAGTTCGCCCGTCCGTTACGCAGCCCGCAGCCGCGCGTGCTGATCGTGGCGCCGATGTCCGGCCATTATGCGACGCTGCTGCGGGGCACGGTGGAAGCTTTCCTGCCGGCGCATGAGGTCTACATCACCGACTGGGCCGATGCCCGCATGGTGCCCTTGAGCGAAGGCCGCTTCGATCTCGACGACTACATCGACTACGTGATCGAGATGCTGCACGTCCTCGGCGGCAACACCCATGTGATGGCGGTGTGCCAGCCTTCCGTGCCCGTCGTCGCGGCCGTCTCGATCATGGAAGCGCGGCGCGATCCGTTCGTGCCGACCTCGATGACGCTGATGGGCGGCCCGATCGACACCCGCCGCAATCCGACCGCGGTGAACAATCTCGCCCAGGAGCGCGGCATCGACTGGTTCCGAAATCACGTCATCACCAAGGTGCCGTTCCCGCATCCGGGCATGATGCGCGATGTCTATCCGGGATTCCTGCAGCTCAACGGCTTCATCAGCATGAATCTCGACCGGCACATGGATGCCCACAAGCAGCTGTTTGCCAATCTGGTGAAGGGTGACGGCGATCTCGTCGACAAGCATCGCGACTTCTACGACGAATATCTCGCGGTGATGGATCTCTCGGCCGAGTATTACCTGCAGACCGTGGACACAGTTTTCGTGAAGCACTCGTTGCCGAAGGGCGAGATGACTCATCGCGGAACCCTCGTCGATCCTTCCAAGGTCAAGCGCGTCGCGTTGATGACGGTCGAAGGCGAGAACGACGACATCTCCGGTCTTGGTCAGACCGAAGCGACGCACACATTGTGCACCGCGATTCCCGATCATCGCCGCGTTCATTACGTCCAGAAGGGCGTCGGACATTACGGCGTGTTCAACGGCTCGCGCTTCAAGTCGGAGATCGTGCCCCGCATCCATGACTTCATGGTTTCGGCGGCGAATCCGAGCTCGTTGCAGGCCCTCGCGGCCGAATAAGCAGCAATTTCGGCTTTCCCGCCGAAATTTGGGTCGCTGCCGGAGGCTCCGGCAGGGAAAGATTGCCCCTAGATTCGCGGTATTTAGGTAGCTTTATAGGAGTGAGTCTTCCCTCACCCCTTGGGGGTGCCGCATGCGTCCAGCGAGGGCGAAAAAAGCCGGTTCCAACCCCAGTCTGTAGGGTCTCCCGGACGCCTGACCGCTGTATATTGGGCAAATGATTTGTTTTTGCGCCGAGCGCTTTCCATGGCGGCGGTTATGGCAGAATCCGGGCGTTCTCCTGCCCCCCGGACTGACAGACATGGCCACCCGCGCACTTCTTTATCGTCGGCCCCACGAACCGAAGACCCTCGTCATCACCCACGGATCGCAATTCTTTGCCATCCGATTGCGCCGGCACCGCCGCGCGCGCCGTTACACGCTCCGGATTCATCCAAGTGACCGCGAGGCCATCCTCACGATGCCCCCGCGCGGCACCTTGGCCGAGGCAAAGGACTTTGCGCAACGGCACGGCGCGTGGATCGCGGCCCGTCTCGGCCGCTTGCCGAAGGCAGCACCATTTCAACCGGGCACGGTGATACCGCTGCGCGGCACGCCGCATCGCATTGTTCATCGCGCCGGCCAGCGCGGCACGGTATGGACCGAGACGCGTGACAGCGGTGAACGCATCCTCTGCGTCGCCGGCGGCCTCGAGCATGTCGACCGCCGCGTCAGCGACTTCCTCAAGCGCGAGGCGCGCCGCGACCTGCAGCGCTCGGCCGAAGCCTACGCCGCCGAACTCGGCGTTCGCGTCAAGCGGCTTTCGATCCGCGACCAGTCCAGCCGCTGGGGCTCCTGTACCTCTGCCGGCTCGCTGTCGTTCTCCTGGCGTCTGATCCTCGCACCGCCCTTCGTGCTCGACTATCTCGCCGCCCACGAGGTCGCCCATCTCGTCGAGATGAACCACTCGGCACGGTTCTGGCGCGTGTGCGGCAAGATCTGCCCGTCGATGGAGCGCGCCAAGAAGTGGCTCGACACGTATGGGAACGATCTGCACCGCTACGGTGTCGAGGATTAGGGCCAGGCCGACGGCGAGATCTGGCGGCGCGAATGACATCGGACTGACGGCGCGAGGTTCACCTGCAGTGTGGTCTGCGCAAGCTGTTGATCTTGCTAGCGCTGCCTACTGTGCATGGGGTTGTTTTTCGCACCCGCCGCCGTGAGGTACCCAGAACCTCAGTGCGAGCTATCGGTTTCCGCCGAACAGCCGATCCATCAGCCACCCGTCGAGCCCTGCCGCCGGTTCGGGCCGCACATTCGCGCGCGTCGGGGGCGGCGGACGATAGCCGCCGTTGCTGGACGGAGCTGGTCCGGGCGCGGCCGGCGTCGGCGGCGACACCTGCGAGGCCGCGTGCGCGAGGTTCGACAGGCCCCAGCCACCGGGCACGCTCGGCAATGCCGCCACGGGCACGCCCTCATGCGCCGCCTTCATGAAGCGCGACCAGACTTCGACCGGCAGGCCGCCGCCGGTCGCTTTCTTGGTCGGCGAGTTGTCGTCGTTGCCGAGCCAGACGCCCGTGACGAGATTTGCAGTGTAGCCGATGAACCAGGCGTCGCGATAATCCTGACTGGTGCCGGTCTTGCCGGCCGCCGGCCAGCCGGGGATCTCGGCCTTCTTGGCGGTGCCTGATATCAGCGTCTCCCGCATCATCGCGTTCATCATGCCGACATGGCGGGTGTCGATGACCTGGTTGCGCTCCTCCGGCTGGCGCATGTAGAGCAGCTTGCCGCTGAGCGTCCTGATCCTCGTCACGACATGCGGCGCCACCGCGAGGCCGCCATTGGCGAACGGCGCGTAGGCGCCGACCAGCTCGACCATGGAGACTTCGGACGTTCCAAGCGCGATCGAGGCGTTCGGCTCGAGCTTGGAGGAGATGCCGAGCCGGTGCGCGGTGCGCACCACATTCTTCGGCCCGACCTCGAGCCCGAGACGGATCGCGACGGTGTTGAGCGACATCGCCAGCGCCTGCGTCAGCGTCACCGCTCCGAAATATTCGTGGGTGTAGTTCTCGGGTTTCCAGCCCTTGACCTCGATGGGAGCGTCCTGGCGGACGGTGTCGGGCGTCAGCCCCTGTTCGAGCGCGGTCAGATAGACGAACGGCTTGAACGAGGAGCCGGGCTGCCGCTTGGCGGTGACCGCGCGGTTGTACTGGCTGTCTGAATAGTTTCGCCCGCCCACCATGGCGCGCACTGCGCCATCGGGCGTCATCGCCACCAGTGCGCCCTGGCTGACATTGAACTTCACGCTCTTGGCCGCGAGCTCGTCGATGATCGCGGCTTCCGCAACGCTCTGCAGCTTCGGATCAATCGTGGTCTCGACCTTGATGCTCTCGTCGATCTGGCCGACCAGATCGTCCAGCACCTCGCCGATCCAGTCCGCGACGTAGTTCACCGTGCCGGCGCCGACGGGCTTCACGTTGTAGGAGGGGTGGCCGATCGAGGCCTTCGCCTGCGCGTCGGTGATGAACTGCGCATCCGCCATCGCAGCGAGCACGATCTGCGCCCGCGCTTCGGCACCTTCCGGGTTGCGGTTCGGCGCAAGGCGGGACGGCGACTTGACGAGGCCGGCCAGCATCGCGGCCTCGGCAATGGTGACGTTCTTGGCCGACTTGCCGAAATATTTCTGCGCGGCCGCTTCGACGCCGTAGGCGCCGGAGCCGAAATAGACGCGGTTGAGATAGAGCTCCAGAATCTCGTTCTTGGAATGCTTGCGCTCCAGCCAGATCGCGAGCTCCACCTCCTGCAGCTTGCGCCGCATGGTGCGTTCCTGGGTCAGGAACAGATTCTTGGCGAGCTGCTGCGTCAGCGTCGAGCCGCCTTGCGAGACGCCGCGATGGAGCACGTTGGTGACCAGCGCGCGCAGGATGCCGACGGGATCGATGCCGAAATGCGAGTAGAAGCGGCGGTCCTCGATGGCGATGAACGCCTTCGGCAGGTACGGCGGCAAATCCTTCAGCGCGACATTGGCACCGGCCATCTCGCCCCGCTGCGCCAGGATGCTGCCGTCCATCCCGACGATCTGGATCGTCGGCGGGCGCTTGGGGATTTCCAGCGACTGGATCGGCGGCAGATGGGCGCCGACATAGATCACGACGCCGATCACTGCGATGACGCCCCACAGGCTCAGCACCGCGCCCCAATAGACCAGTCGGCCGAGGCCGAAGCCTCCACGCGACTTCGTGCGGCGCTTGGCGCCGCTGCGACCGGCGGGTGCCTTGCGCTCGCGCGGCGGCTCGTTGCCGGCATCGTCGCTCTTGCGCTTGGCGGATGTCTTGGAAGATTTCTTCGGCTTGTCGTCACCGCCGGGAATGCGGTCGGCCGGAGTGAGGCGCAGATCGGCGAGCGCGGCGGGCAAGCCGAACAGCGGCTCCTTCCGCGCACCCTTCTTCTTTCCCCACGCCATACGCAATACGCCCGGTCAGCTCGCCCCGCCGCACGCTAGCGGTCGCTGTTTAAGGCCCGGTTACCCCGGACCTTAACGCGCAATTAGGAGGTGCGGCATTCACCCGCCGCAGTTCCGCTTGAAGCGCCGCAGCGCTAGGATCGCCGGCACAAAGCAGACTTGGAACCTCACGAAGGGAGCACAAATGGGCCACATCGACCCGACCAAGGAGATCTTCGCGCAATTCCGGGAGAACGATCGCCCCGGCCCGATCCACATGCTCAATCTTGTGCGCTTGCGGAAAGAAGCGGCCTACCCCGATGGCCGCAAGGCCAGCGGCGCGGAAGCCTATGCGGCCTATGGCCGCGAGAGCGGCCCGGTGTTCGAACGCCTTGGCGGGCGAATCGTCTGGCAGGGAAAATTCGAGTTGATGCTGATCGGCCCCCAGGAGGAACGCTGGGACCATTGCTTCATCGCCGAATATCCGAGCGTCGCTGCCTTCGTCGAGATGATCCGTGACCCCGTCTACCGCGAGGCGGTGAAGCATCGCCAGGCCGCGGTGGAGGATTCCCGGCTGATCAGGCACGCTGTGCTGCCGGTAGGGAAGAACTTTGGGGAGATACCGAAGTAGACAACGTCATTCCGGGGCGACGCGAAGGCATCGACCCCGGAATCGCGGGGTTCCGGGTCTGGCGCTTGCGCGCCATCCCGGAATGATCGCGAAGCCTAGCCCGACGGGCCCGAGTCCTCGATGATCGGTCCGAACAGCTCCCAGCGTTCGCCGTTGAACTTCATCATCTGCATCTGCTTGTTGACGCGGTAGTCGTTGGGGCCGGTGTTGATCTTGATACCCGGCAGCGCAAGGCTCGGCGTGAAGCCCTTGATGTTGGCGGCCTGCTTCATGACGTTCTCGCGCGTCAGGTCGTCGCCGCATTGCTTGAGCACCTGCACCAGCAGTTCTGCCACCGAATAGGCGTAGGTGTTGATGGTGTTGAGCTTGTCTCCTTCGGGGAAGTACTTGTCCATGAAGGCGAAGAAGGCCTTCACGCCTGGATCGTCCTTCCATTGGGGATCGCCCGGGTCCTTGCCGTAGTTCGTCGAGATGATGCCTTTGGAAATGTCGAGGCCGGCCGGCTTCAGCGTCGCCGACACCGGGCTCGCGTTGATGTCGAGGATATGCACCGGGGTCCAGCCGAGGTCGGCGAGCTTCTTGATGGCCTGCGCCGCGAACTTGGGCGTTGAGGCGTCATAGAACAGGTCGACGCCCATCGACTTCAGCTTGACCACCTGGGAGTCGACGGTCGGATCGGTCACCTCATAGGACACCTCGCCGACGATCATGTTGGCCTTGTCGCCAAGGCCGCTCTTGAGGCCGGCGAGATAGTCGCGGCCCATGTCGTCGTTCTGGTAGAGCACGCCGATCTTGGCGTTGGGGTGATTGGCGAGAATGTACTTGGCGTAGATCCGTCCCTCGGACACGTAATTGGGATTATAGGCCATGGTCCAGGGGTAGTTCTGCGGGTCGTTGAAGCGCGCGGCACCCGTCGAGGCGAGGAGCTGCGGGATCTTCTTGCCGTTGAGGTATTTCTGCACGGCGGCGTTCGCGGCAGTTCCGATCAGCTGGAAAGTGAACAGGACCTCGTCGCCTTCGACCAGCTTGCGGACCTGCTCGACCGTCTTCGGCGGCGAATAGGCGTCGTCATATTGGATCAGGTTGATCTTGCGGCCGTTGATGCCGCCCTGATCGTTGATCATCTTGAAGTAGGCGGCCTGGGTCTTGCCGATGTTGGCATAGACCGAATAGGCGCCGGAGAACGGCACAGTCTGGCCGATCTTGATCTCCGTGTCGGTTGCGCCGGTGTCGTATTTCTTCTGGGCGAGGGCCTGGCTGGTGGAGACCGCGACGGCGAGCGCCGCTGCGGCAGCTATGAAGGCTCTGCGATTGTTCATGTTGGGTCGTTCCTCCTGACGGAATTATCGGCCGACGGTCTTTCTCCGTTGATTGCAACGGTCGCCATCGCTGCCGAAGATTGTGGAGGAAGGTTTGCCGCTACGCAAGGATGGCGGCGCTGCGCCGTAGCGTCTCAGGCGAGAAACAATGCGACCAGGGCGACGGCCGCGGGCAGCGCCTGCACGATCAGAATCCGCGTGCTGACGGTCGCGGCGCCATAAGCACCGGCCACGATCACGCAAAGCAGGAAGAAGACCTTGATCTGGAATGCGAAGGTCGGGTTGCCCTGCGCAAGCCCCCAGATCAGGCCGGCGGCGAGGAAGCCGTTATAGAGGCCCTGATTGGCGGCCAGCACCTTCGTGATCTCGGCCTTCTCCGGCGTGTTGCGAAACACCTTGAGGCCCTGCGGCCTGTCCCAGAGAAACATCTCCAGGATCAGGAAGAAGACGTGCAGTGCCGCGACCAGCGCCACCAGGACATTGGCGATCAGGTTCAAGTTGACCTCCCCTGAAGCGTCAGCTTTCGGGTGGACGTTAGCACGGCCGGCATGGCAAGTGCGACGGGTGTGTTTCGATGCCTGGTGCCGCGATGCCCGCTCGTTCAACCAACTCGCCCGACCGCTTCGGCCTCGATCGCGTGACGACGCCGATCGGTACCGCGCTGCTCGTCACCGATGCCGAAGGCGTGTTGCGCGCGCTCGACTGGGAAGACTACGAGCAGCGCATGCGTGAACTGTTGCGCCTCCACTACGGCACGGTGGATCTGCGCGAGCAGCCTGCGCCGACGGCGATGCGGATTGCGCTGGAGCGCTATTTCGACGGCGATCTCGGTCAGATCGCAGGCATTGCGTGGCGCATCGCCGGCACGCCGTTCCAGCAGAAGGTCTGGACTGCGCTCGCGCAGATTCCTGCCGGCACCACCATGAGCTATGGCGCGCTCGCGGCAAAGATCGCCATGCCCAGGGCGATCCGCGCCGTTGGTCATGCCAACGGCTCAAATCCGATCAGCGTGGTGCTGCCCTGCCATCGCTTGATCGGTGCGAACGGTTCGTTGGTGAAGTACGGCGGCGGACTGGAGCGCAAGCGCTGGCTGTTGCGGCATGAGGGCGTGGAGGTTTAGGTCTCCCCCATCGTCTTCCGGGGCGCGCGAGGCGCGAGCCCGGATCATCTATCCGCGTAACCGTTGGCTCAATGGATACCGGGTTCGCCGCTATCGCGGCGCCCCGGAATGACGAGAGGCCTCACGCCGCCGGCTGAACCGCCTTGTCGCTAGCCATCACATGAGTCAGCGCGCTCTTGATCGCGGCCTGCCGCGTCGGCGCGTTGATCTGCGCGCCCAGGAGGTCGGTGACGTAGAACACGTCGCGCGCGCGCTCGCCGAAGGTCGCGACATGGGCCGACGCAATATTGAGGTTTAGCTTGGAGATCGCCGTGGTCAGCTCGTAGAGCAGGCCGGGCCGGTCGAGGCCGGAGACCTCGACCACGGTGTAGCGGTCGGACCATTGGTTGTTGATGGTCACTTCCGGCTCGATCACGAACGGCCTCGCCTTGCTGCGCACGGTGCGCCGCGCGACGGCTTCGGGCAGGCGCAACTTGCCCTCCAGCACGTCCTCGATCATCTCGCCGATGCGCGTGGCGCGCCTTCCCTCGTCCTCGTCGCGATCGTATTCCCGGGAGATCGAGATCGTGTCGAGCGCGCGGCCGTCGGTCGTGGTGTAGATCTGGGCGTCCACGATGTTGGCGCCGGCCGAGGCACAGGCGCCGGCGATGATCGACAGCAGCCAGGGATGGTCGGCGGCGAAGATCGTCAGCTCGGTGACGCCGCGCACCTCGTCGAAGCCGACATTGATCGCGAGCTTGTGGCCGGCCTGCTCGCTGGAGCGGACGAAGCGGGCGTGGCGGATCTTGCGCGGCAGCTCGACCTTGAGCCAATAGGCCGGATAGTGCCGTCCGATATAGGCATCGAGCTCTTCCGCCGGCCATTCGGCAAAGGCGTTGCGGAATTCGGCATAGGCGGCCGTGAGGCGCTTGCCGCGATCGACTTCCGAGAAGCCGCCCGTGAGCACCGGCTCGGTTTCATAATAGAGCGAGCGCAGAAGCTGCGCCTTCCAGCCGTTCCACACGCCTGGGCCGACACCCCGGATGTCGGCCGTGGTCAGGATGGTCAGGAGCTTCATCTGCTCGACCGACTGCACCACGGCGGCGAAATTCTCGATGGTCTTGCGGTCCGAAAGATCGCGCGACTGCGCGACCGTGGACATCGTCAGATGCTCCTCGATCAGCCAGGCCACGAGCTCGGTGTCGGCCGGACTGAAGCCGAGCCGCGGGCACAGCCGGCGGGCCACCTTGGCGCCAGCGATCGAGTGATCCTCGGGCCTGCCCTTGGCGACGTCGTGCAGCAAGGTCGCGATGTAGATCACGGCGCGGTGCTCGGGCCGGATCTTGCGGAAGAGGTCGCTGGCGAGCGCGAACTCCTCGATGCCGCCGCGCTCGATGTCCTGCAGGAAGCCGATGCAGCGGATCAGGTGCTCGTCGACGGTGTAGTGATGATACATGTTGAATTGCATCATCGAGACGATCTTGCCGAAGGCGCGGATGAAGTGGCCGAGCACGCCGGTCTCGTTCATCCGCCGCAGCACGATCTCCGCGTTGTCCGAGGTCAGGATCTCCATGAACAGCCGGTTGGCCTCGGGATTCTCGCGAAGCTGGGCGTTGATCAGGCCGAGCGAGCGCGTCACGTCGCGCATGGCATCCGGGTGGAAGGCGAGGTTGTTCTTTTGCGCCAAGCGGAAGATGCGGATCAGATTGACCGGATCGTGCTTGAAGATGTCGGGCGCGGCGACGTTGATGCGGTTGTTGTCGACGATGAAGTCGTCGCTGTCGGGGACGCGCCGCTTCACGGTGCTGGGGCGCAGCCGCGCCATCATCCGGCTCAGCACCGGCGCAGGCTTGGCCTGCTGGTCCTCGAGCTTGGCGCAGAGGATGGCGGTGAGGTTGCCGACCTCCTTGGCCACCAGGAAGTAGTGCTTCATGAAGCGCTCGACGTCCTGCATCCCGGGATGCGAGGTGTAGCCGAGGCGCACCGCGATCTCGCGCTGGAGGTCGAAGGAGAGGCGCTCTTCGGCGCGGTTGCAATGGAAATGCAGATTGCAGCGCACCGACCAGAGGAAATCCGCGCAGCGACGGAAGGAGCGATATTCCTGCGCATCGAACACGCCGCGCACGACCAGCTCGTTCGTATCGCGGACGCGGTAGACGTACTTGGCGATCCAGAACAGCGTGTGCAGGTCGCGCAAACCCCCCTTGCCGTCCTTGACATTGGGCTCGACCAGATAGCGTGACTGGCCGCCGCGGCGGTGCCGCTCTTCGCGCTCGGCGAGCTTTGCGGTGACGAATTCAGACGCGGTGCCCTGCACGACCTCCTTGTCGAAACGCTCGACCAGCTCGTCATAGAGCGGCTTGTCGCCGGTGAGGAAGCGCGTCTCCAGGATCGCGGTGCGGATCGTCATGTCGCCGCGCGCCTGCCGGATCGATTCATCGACCGAGCGCGTGGCGTGTCCGACCTTCAGCCCCATGTCCCAGAGACAATAGAGAATCGCTTCGGCGACCTGCTCGCCCCAGGCGGTCTGCTTGTAGGGCAGGATGAAGAGCAGATCGATGTCCGATTCCGGCGCCATCAGGCCGCGGCCGTAGCCGCCGGTCGCCACCACCGCCATGCGCTCGGCGCCGCTCGGGATCGGCGAGCGGTACAGATGGCGCGTCGCGGCAGAGTACAGGATACGGATGATCTCGTCCTGCACGTGGCACAGCCGCTCGGCGCAGCGGCGGCCGTGGCGGTCCTTCAGGAGGATCGCCTGTGCGGCGGCGCGCGCGGCGATCAGCTCCGCCTTGAGCAGTTGCGCCATCGCCGTGCGGAACGCGTCCTCGCGTCCCTGATGCTTTTCGGCAAGCGCATCGACCGCGGCGGTGATCCGCGCGGTATCGAAGCGATCGTCCGCCCCGGCCTTCTGCTCAGTCGCGATGCTGTCCATGTCTCTCCGGATATAAGAGGTGAAAGGCGCTGTCACCCGCCAATCTCTGGCAATAGTCGTTCCATGCTGGAAACGCGCGGCTTCGGGCAAATCTGTCCTCAGCTCGGGTACTTTGGAGGGACAGATTTCTCATTGACCTCTAGATGTAACTCATTGAAAAACAATGAAGTTTTGGAGGAGGCTGAGCGTGACCAGGATTACACGACGCATTCTGTTGGCAGGCGCGGTGGCGCTCGCCGTGACCCCCGCGGCACGGGCGGCGGATCCGCTCAAGGAGATCCGCATCGATTGGGCGACCTACAATCCGGTATCGATGGTCCTGAAGCAAAAGGGTCTTCTGGAGAAAGAGTTCGCCAAGGACGGCATCAAGGTCACCTGGGTTCAGTCGGCCGGATCCAACAAGGCGCTCGAATTCCTCAACGCCGGCTCGATCGATTTCGGCTCGACCGCGGGCTCGGCGGCGCTTGTCGCCCGCATCAACGGCAATCCGATCAAGTCGATCTATGTCTATTCACGCCCCGAATGGACCGCGCTGGTGACAGGCAAGGACTCCAGGATCGCTGCTGTTGCCGATCTCAAGGGCAAGCGCGTCGCGGTGACGCGCGGCACCGATCCGCACATCTTTCTGGTGCGTGCGCTGCTCGGCGCCGGCCTGACGGAGAAAGACATCACGCCCGTGCTCCTTCAGCATGCCGATGGCAAGACCGCGCTGATCCGCGGCGACGTCGACGCCTGGGCCGGTCTCGATCCCGTGATGGCGCAAGCGGAGGTCGAGGAGGGCGCAAGGCTGTTCCACCGCAAGGCCGACGCCAACACCTGGGGCATCCTCAATGTGCGCGAGCAGTTCTTGAAGGATTATCCCGAGGCCGTCCGCCGCGTCCTCTCGATTTACGAGGAAGCGCGGAAGTACTCGCTGGCGAACTACGACGAGCTGAAGAGGACCTTCATCGCCGTCACGAAACTCCCCGAGGCGGTCGTCGACAAGCAGTTGAAGGACCGCACCGAGCTCACCCACAGCCGCATTGGCGCCCCCCAGCGCGAGTCGATCCTCGCCGCCGGTCTCGCACTCCAGCAAGCCGGCGTCGTCGATCCCAAGGTCGACGTCAAGGCGACGCTGGACGCCCTGATCGACGACCAGGTCCCGCTGCCGACGAATTGAGGTCGGCAGAGAAGAGGCGGACAAGCGCAGCAGTCTCCGCTGTCGTCCCGGGCAAGCGTGAGCGCAGACCCGGGACCCGTAATCAAGGGGACTCGTTTGGCGCGGAAGACGTCACTCCGGGTCCCCGTAACCACATCGTCCTGGGGTTATGGGCCTCGATCTGCGCTTCGCTTGTCCGGGGCGACGGCGGAGAATGTCGCGCGCCCTTGCATTCCTTCACCAGACACGCTTGCTAATGGCCATGATCTCCGACGCGCCAGTTCTTCGACAATCCTCTGATACAGCCGAGCGTGCCGCCGCAACATCGGCGCTGTCGCGCTTTGGGCGGCCCATGCTGGGTGTGCTGCTGCCGGCCTCGCTGGCGCTTGGCTGGGAGCTCGTGGTCTGGTTTGGCTGGTCCAACGGCCGGCTGGTGCCGCCGCCCTCGCGCGTCCTGGTCGAAATCGCCGAGCTCGCCCACTCCGGGGAGCTGGTCCGCCACATCACGGCGACGCTCTGGCGCGTCGGCCTCGGCTTCCTGTTCGGCGTGGTTGCGGGCACGCTGCTCGGCGCCATCTCCGGCTATTGGTCGCTGGCGCGCCGGCTGCTCGATCCGACCGTGCAGGCACTGCGTGCGATTCCCTCGCTCGCCTGGGTGCCGCTGTTCATTCTCTGGCTCGGTATCTTGGAGACCTCGAAGAACGCACTGATCGCGGTCGGTGTGTTCTTTCCGGTCTACCTGGGCGTGATGGGCGCGATCCTGTCGGTCGATCGCAAGATCGTCGAGGTCGGTCGCACCTTTCGCCTGTCCGGGTTCGCCATGATCCGCCGCATCCTGTTGCCTGCGGTGCTGCCCGCCTATGTCGTGTCCTTGCGCGTCGGACTTGGGCTCGGCTGGATGTTCGTGGTCGCGGCCGAGCTGATCGGCGCCGCCGAAGGCCTCGGCTATCTCCTGCTCGATGGCCAGCAGCTCGGCAAACCATCGCAGATCCTCGCCGCCATCGTGATCTTCGCCGTCCTCGGCAAGCTCACGGACTGGCTGATCGAGATCGGGTCCGCGCCCTTCCTGCGCTGGCAGGACGCCTTCTCGCGCGCGGCGGGAGCTTGAGGCAATGCTGGCGCTCGACCGGGTCAGCAAGACCTATCCCAACGGCGTCGAGGCGCTGGCGCGCTTCTCGGCCGAAATCAGGCAAGGCGAGATTATCGCCATCATCGGCGGCTCCGGCTGCGGCAAATCCACATTGTTGCGCGCCATCGCCGGCCTCGACCGTGCCAGCTCAGGCTCGGTGACGCTCGACGATGAGGTCATCACCTCGCCGCACGCCAAGATAGGCATCATCTTCCAGGAGCCTCGGCTGCTGCCGTGGCTCAGCGTCGCCGACAACATCGGCTTTGGGCTCGCCGATTTGCCCGCGATCCAGCGTCGCGAGAAGGTGGCGCGCGCGCTCGAGCGCGTCGGGCTCGCCGACAAGGCGCAGGCCTGGCCGCGCGAGCTCTCCGGCGGGCAGGCGCAGCGGGTTGCGATTGCGCGGGCGCTGGTGCCGCAGCCGGAGGTGCTGCTGCTCGACGAGCCGTTCTCCGCGCTCGACGCTTTCACCCGCAGGGATCTCCAGGATCATCTGCTCGACCTCTGGGCCGACACGCGGCCGACCTTGATCCTCGTCACTCACGACGTCGACGAGGCCGTGGTGCTGGCCGACCGCGTGCTGGTAATGCGACCGCGACCGGGCAGGCTGTTCGACCAGATCGGGATCAATCTCGGCCGGCCCCGCGACCGCAACTCGCCCCTGTTCGAGAATTTCAAGCGCAGCGTGCTGACCTCACTCGACCGATCGCTCGACCGCAGCGTGCCCGACCGCGACGCAACAGAGGGTCCCGGGCGGGCCATGTGGTGGTGACAATCTTGCTGCGAGCCGGTACATCGGAGGTATCATGTCCCGGGAGAGAACAAGATGGACGCTGTGCAACTGCGCCAGATGCAAGCCCCAATCAAGGAGCGCTACAAGACCGATCCCAAGGCTGCGTTGATCACGCTGAAGGCCAAGGGCTCCACCGCCAGCGAAGGCATCGCCTGCAAGATCGAGACAGGGCGCGCCATCGCGATGGCCGGCCTGCATCCGGGCACCGGCGGCTCCGGCCTCGAGCTCTGCTCCGGCGACATGCTGCTTGAAGCCCTGGTTGCCTGTGCTGGCGTCACGTTGAAATCGGTTGCGACGGCGATCGAGGTGCCGCTCAAGACTGGCAACGTCTATGCCGAGGGCGATCTCGACTTCCGCGGCACGCTCGGCATCGACAAGGAAGCGCCGGTCGGCTTTGCCGAGATCCGTTTGCGCTTCGAGGTCGACACCGACGCGCCGCAGGACAAGCTCGATCTCCTGCTCAAGCTCACCGAGCGCTATTGCGTGGTCTATCAGACCATCAAGAACGGCCCGAAGGTGTCAGTGTCGATGCAGCGGATGTAAGGGCGCAAGTCATCATCCCAGCAATTGGTGTCGTCCCGGGGGCATGCCTCTTGGCGCGAGCCCGGGACGCCATGAGCGCAGGCCGTCGCGATTTCGGGACGGTCGTTGCTCCCAGCTCTCGAACCACGGCGGCCTGTGGTCATGGATTCCGGGCGCGCGCTTCGAGCGTCCCGGAATGACAGACAGAATGTCCCTCGACCTCCACTTCCTTCTCTTTCTTCTCCTGCGCATGGCGGTTGCGGCGGCTTTCGTGGTGACGGCGTCGGTCGTCGCCGAGCGCTTCGGTCCTGTGATCGGCGCGCTGGTCGCGACCCTGCCGGTTTCGGCCGGTCCCTCCTACGTTTTCCTCGCGCTCGATCACGACGCGGCCTTCATCGCGCAGAGTGCGCTGGCGAGCCTGCCGGTCAATGCCGCGACGATCGTTCTCGCACTCACCTATGTCGTGCTGGCGCAGCGACATGGCCTTCTCGTCAGTTGTGGATGCGCAGTCGCGGTCTGGATCGTGCTTGCATCGATCATCCGCCAATTCGACTGGTCCCTCGCCGCGGGGCTTGCGGCCAATCTGATCGCGTTCGGCGTCTGCATACCGCTGCTCGCGGGCTATCGTCATGTGAAGATGCCGCTGGTGACGCGCCGTTGGTACGATGTGCCGATGCGCGCTGCGCTGGTCGCAACTCTCGTTGCCATCGTGGTCTCGACATCGAGCTGGGTTGGTCCCCGCATCAGCGGCATCATCGCACTGTATCCAGTGGTGTTCTCCAGTATCATGGTGATCCTGCATCCGCGCATCGGCGGACGGCCGACCGCCGCCGTGCTTGCCAACTCCGCCTGGGGCCTGCTCGGATTCGGCATGGCCATCGCTGTGCTGCACGTTGCAGTCGTATGGTTCGGCTCCGCCGTCGGGTTGTGCCTCGCGCTCGCGACCTGCGTCATCTGGAATTTGACGCTGTGGGCGAGGAGTCGCTGATCGTTGCGTGCGACCGACTCACTCGGCGAGGCCCGCGCAGCTGATATCCGATGAGGATGTTAGAAGTTTATTCGAACTTGTTGCTTACATTGACCTTGGCAATTCCCGTCCAGCGTTCAGTACGTCCGTTTGCGGTCCGTAAGTCTACGGAGCGCCTTTGCACAACCGGGTTGATACGGAGATACTATGTTCAAGCGCAAGTCGAATTCCGACGCATTGACGTTGATGGCGACCAAGGTGGTGAGTGCCAATGTGATGGTCGCGGATAACGACCTCAACATCGTCTACATGAACAATGCCGTCACGGATTTGCTCCGCGAGGCGGAGACAGATCTCAAGAAGGAGCTGCCGCATTTCAATGTGAACACGCTCGTCGGCACCAACATCGACGTGTTCCACAAGAACCCCCAACATCAGCGCCGGATGCTCGCGAGCCTCAGCACGGCGCATCGTGCGATGATCCAGATCGGTGAACGGAAGTTCGATCTCGTCGCAACGCCCGTGAAGAACGACGACGGCAGCCGCGCCGGAATCGTGGTGGAATGGTCCGATGCCTCGATCCGCCTCCGGAACCTCGACTTTGGCGCGCAGGTGGCAGCTGCGAGCCGTTCGCAGGCGGTCATCGAGTTCAACATGGACGGCACGATCATCACCGCCAACGCCAACTTCCTCGGCGCGCTCGGCTATTCGCTCGACGAGATCAAGGGCAAGCACCACAGCATGTTCGTCGAGCCCAGGGAGCGCGACGGTGCCGCCTACCGCGAGTTCTGGGCCGCGCTCAACCGCGGTGAATACCAGGCTGCCGAATACAAGCGTATCGGCAAGGGCGGCAGGGAAGTCTGGATCCAGGCCTCATACAATCCGGTCTTCGACGAGAAGGGCAAGCCCTTCAAGGTCGTGAAGTTCGCGACCGATGTCTCCGCGCAGAAGCTGAAGAACGCCGATCTCGCCGGTCAGATCGCGGCCATCGACAAGGCCCAGGCCGTCATCGAATTCAACATGGACGGCACGATCATCACCGCCAACGCCAATTTCCTCGGCGCGCTCGGCTATTCGCTGGCCGAGATCAAGGGCAAGCATCACAGCATGTTCGTCGAGGCCTCAGAGCGCGACGGTTCCCGCTATCGCGAGTTCTGGGCCGCACTCAATCGCGGCGAGTACCAGGCGGCCGAATACAAGCGCATCGGCAAGGGCGGCAAGGAGGTCTACATCCAGGCCTCCTACAATCCGATCCTCGATCTCAACGGCAAGCCGTTCAAGGTGGTGAAATACGCCACCGACGTGACCAAACAGGTCCTTGTCCGCATGGGCAACGAACGCGTCCGCGGCATGATGGAATCGGTTGCTGCCGGCTCCGAGGAGCTCAATGCGTCGGTACGGGAGATTTCCGAGGCGATGACCAAATCGCGCGAAACCGCAGGCGATGAGCGGCATCGTCGAGATGATCAACAACATCACGGGGCAGATCAACCTGCTCGCGCTCAACGCCACGATCGAGTCCGCGCGCGCCGGCGAAGCAGGCCGCGGCTTTGCCGTGGTCGCATCCGAGGTGAAGAGCCTCGCCAACCAGGCCAAGCAGGCCACCGACAAGATCGGCGAGGAGATCGGCAGCCTCAACAGCATTTCCGGCGATGTCGTCAGCGCGCTTGGTTCGATCAAGCAGGCGATCAACAATGTCAGCGAGTACGTGACGTCGACGGCCGCGGCGATCGAGGAACAGAGCACTGTGACGAACGAGATGTCGACCAGCATGCAGCGCGCCGCCGCGGAAGCCGCGGCGATGGCGGCGCGGGCTTGACCTTGCATAGGTAGCCCGCATGAGCGAAGCGACATGCGGGAACAAACCTCCCGGATGTCGTTGCCCTCATCCGGGCTTCAGCACGATTACGGCTTCGGCAGCTTGGCCTTCAGGGCATAGAGCGCATCGAGCGCCTCGCGCGGCGACATCTCGTCGGGGTGAAGCGCCTTCACCGCCTCCATGAGCTGCTCGGCTTCGCTCGGCGGCGCGGCCTCCGCGGCGGCGCGCGAGGGGACTGCGAACAGCGGCAGGTCGTCCACCAGCGCGCGCGCGGTCTGGCCGCGATCCTGTGCCTCCAGCTTGGACAGCACCGATTTGGCACGCGTGATCACCGCCGGCGGCAGGCCGGCGAGCTTGGCGACCTGGATGCCGTAGGAGCGGTCGGCCGAGCCCGGCAGCACCTCGTGCAGGAACACGACGTTCCCCTGCCATTCCTTGACGCGCACGGTGGCGTTGAACATCCGCGGCAGCTTGGCCGCCAGCGCGGTTAGCTCGTGATAATGCGTGGCGAACAATGTGCGGCAGCGATTGCTCTCGTGCAGATGCTCGATTGCGGCCCACGCGATCGAAAGGCCGTCGAAGGTAGCGGTGCCGCGGCCGATCTCGTCGAGGATCACGAGCGAGCGCTCGCCGGCCTGGTTGAGGATGGCCGCGGTCTCGACCATCTCCACCATGAAGGTCGAACGGCCGCGGGCGAGATCGTCGGCGGCGCCGACGCGCGAGAACAGGCGATCGACGATGCCGATCCGCGCGCGGGTGGCCGGCACGAAGCTGCCGATCTGAGCCATCAAGGCAATCAGCGCATTCTGGCGCAGGAAGGTCGACTTACCCGCCATGTTCGGACCGGTCAGCAGCCAGAGCTGACCGGACTTCTGCGCTGGCGCAGGCGACAGATCGCAGGCATTGGCAATGAACGGCTCGCCGTTGCGCTTCAGGGCCTGCTCCACCACCGGATGACGGCCGGCTTCGATGGCGAAGCTGAGCGAGCCATCGACCTCGGGCCGCACATAGTTCTCGTCGACTGCCAGCTTGGCCAGCGAGGTCGCGACGTCGAGCAGCGCAAACCCTTGTGCCGCCGCGCGCAGATCGTCGCTGATCGCGAGCGCCCTGCCGCAGAGCCGCTCGAAGATCTCGAGCTCGAGCCCGAGCGCGCGGTCGCCGGCATTGGCGATCTTGGCCTCGATCTCGCCGAGCTCGGAGGTGGTGAAGCGCACCTGTCCCGCCAGGGTCTGGCGGTGGATGAAGGTGGCGTTCAGCGGCGCCGACATCAGCTTGTCGCCATGCTGGGCGGTGACCTCGACGAAATAGCCGAGCACGTTGTTGTGGCGGATCTTGAGGCCCTTCACGCCGGTGTCGTCGGCGTAGCGCGCCTGCATCGAGGCCACCACCAGGCGCGAGGCGTCGCGCAGGTTGCGCGCCTCATCCAGTGCCGGTTCGTAGCCCTGGCGCACGAAGCCGCCGTCGCGCTTGATCAGCGGCAGCTGCTCGTCGAGTGCGCCGGCGAATTCGGATGCGAGAGCGCGCGACGGCCTCTGCAGCGCCGCCATCACCGCTGCGATCTCCTGCGGCGGTCGATCCAGTTCGGAGAGCCGGGCCAGGACCTGGTCCGCAGCGATGATGCCGTCGCGAATGCCGGCGAGGTCGCGTGGTCCGCCGCGGCCGACCGAGAGCCGGGCCAGCGCGCGCGAAATGTCGGGTGCGCCGCGCAGGATGCTGCGAATGTCCTCGCGCGCGGCGGAATCGGCCACGAAGGCCCTGACCGCGTCGAGCCTCCGCGCGATCGCCGGCGCATCCGTCAGCGGGGCCGCCAGGCGCTGGGCCAGCAGGCGCGAGCCGGCCGAGGTCACCGTGCAGTCGATCGCGTCGAGCAGCGAACCACGGCGCTCGCCGGCGAGGGTCCGCGTCAGCTCGAGATTGGCGCGGGTGGCCGGGTCGATCGCCATGGTCGCGCCCGAGGCTTCGCGCGCGGGCGGCGACAGCGGCGGATGCTTGCCGACCTGGGTACGATCGACGTAGGTGACGGCGGCGGCCGCGGCGGTGGCTTCCAGGCGCGTGAGCTGGGAGAGCCCGTCCATGGTTGCGACGGCGAAGTAGTCGCACAGCCGCTTCTCAGCCGTCGCACCGTCGAAGACGTCGCGGGTCAACGGCGTCACCGCCGGCAGCTCGCGCAACGTCTGGCCGATCTCGTTGTCGTTGTAGAGCGCGTCGGTGACGATCGCCTCGTTCGGGTTGATGCGCGCCAGCGTCGCCGCAAGCTCGCCGCTGGAGCATTCGGTGACCATGAATTCGGCGGTCGATATGTCGATCCAGGCGAGGCCAAAGCGGTCGCCGCCGGCCGAGGAACGGGCGCGCGCGATCGCCAGCAGATAATTGTTGGCGCGCGCGTCGAGCAGCGTGTCCTCGGTCAGCGTGCCCGGCGTGACCAGCCGCACCACGCCGCGGCGCACGACGCTCTTGTTGCCGCGCGCTTTCGCCGCGGCCGGATCCTCGGTCTGCTCGCAGACGGCGACGCGGTGACCGGCCGAGATCAGGCGGTGCAGATAATCCTCGGAGCGCTCGACCGGCACGCCGCACATCGGAATGTCGGCGCCCTGATGCTTGCCGCGCTTGGTCAATACGATGCCGAGCGTCTTCGAGGCGATCTCGGCGTCCTCGAAGAACAGCTCGTAGAAGTCGCCCATCCGGTAAAACAAGAGGAGGCCCTGATGCGCCGCCTTGATCTCCAGGTACTGTTCCATCATCGGCGTGACGCGCGCGGCTGCTTCGGCCTGCGGCGCGGGCGCGGATTCGGCCTCTTGGGCGGAGATGGGCTGCTGTATCGTCATGAGCGGCGCAACCTACAAAATTTCGCCACCTGCTCCTATCGCTTTGGCCGGCAAGGGGAGGTTTTCCACGTTGTCCGCATCGCGGTATGCGCGGCCTGTGTGCGCGTCCCCCGGAACATGCGGGCATCAGTCAATTGACCTGCCGCGGGCACCCTCCTAAAACTCCGCCGACATTGAAGAATTTGGCCGAACCGCGGCATTCAGGGAGAACAACGATGCGTGACGTCTTTATCTGCGATGCCGTCCGGACCCCGATCGGCCGCTTCGGCGGCTCGCTCGCCAAGGTGCGGGCCGACGATCTCGCCGCAGCCCCGATCAAGGCGCTGATGGCCAAGCACCCCAACCTCGACTGGGCGCAGGTGGACGAGGTGTTCTTCGGCTGCGCCAACCAGGCCGGCGAGGACAACCGCAACGTCGCGCGCATGGCGCTCCTGCTCGCAGGTCTGCCGGATTCAGTTCCCGGCCAGACCCTGAACCGGCTCTGCGCCTCCGGCCTCGATGCCGTCGGCGCTGCGGGGCGCGCGATCCGCTCCGGCGAGATCGAGCTCGCGATCGCGGGCGGCGTCGAGTCGATGACCCGCGCTCCCTTCGTGATGGGCAAGGCGCAGGAAGCTTTCTCGCGTTCGGCTGAGATCTTCGACACCACCATCGGCTGGCGCTTCATCAATCCGCTGCTGAAGGCGCAATACGGCGTCGACGCGATGCCGGAGACCGGGGAGAACGTCGCCGAGGAATTCCAGGTTTCCCGCGCCGACCAGGATGCCTTCGCCATCCGCTCGCAGCAGCGCGCGGGTGCGGCGATCACGGCCGGCTATTTCGCCGAGGAGATCACGCCGATCACGATCCCCGGCGGCAAGGCCGGCCCCATCACCATCGACAAGGATGAGCATCCGCGTCCCGAGACCACGCTGGAAGGCCTCGCCAAGCTGAAGCCGATCGTGCGCAATCCCGGCACGGTCACCGCCGGCAACGCCTCCGGCGTCAATGACGGCGCCGCCGCGATGATCCTCGCGTCCGAAGCTGCGGTGAAGAAGCACGGCCTGACGCCGCGCGCGCGCATTCTTGGCCTTGCCTCGGCCGGCGTGCCGCCGCGCATCATGGGCATCGGCCCCGTGCCGGCCACCCGCAAGCTGATGGAGCGCCTCGGCAAGAAAATCAGCGATTTCGACCTGATCGAGCTTAACGAAGCCTTCGCCTCGCAGGGTATCGCCTGCCTGCGCCAGCTCGGCGTCAAGGACGATGCCGATTTCGTCAATCCGCATGGCGGCGCCATCGCGCTCGGCCATCCGCTCGGCATGAGCGGCGCGCGGCTCGCCCTCACGGCGGTTCACGGCATGGAAAAGCGTGGCGGCAAGCTGGCGCTCGCCACCATGTGCGTCGGCGTGGGCCAGGGCGTCGCGGTCGCGATCGAGAAGCTGAACTGACCGGGCGCGAAGCGTCCGCCCCGTCCATCTGACGTCATGCCCGGGCTTGTCCCGGGCATGCACGTTCTCGGCGCCCCGGGAACATCGTGGATATGGCCGGACAAGCCCGGCCATGACTGAAGCAGGGAACCGACGCGCTCGAAACCCGCTTCCCCCAATTAGTTATATCCTATAATGATCGGCGAAAGCGCTGACCGGCTGGATCACAATGGCCGGGGAGGAGTTCGCCATGACCTTCATCTACCCCACAGACAGCAACAAGGCGCATCCGCTGCCGCTGTCGCCCGAGTACAAGAGCTCGATCAAGCGCGCGCCGAACAAGCCCCTGATCCCGATGCGCCACACGCTGTCAGAGCTGACCGGCCCGGTCTACGGCCACGAGACCGTGCGCGACGGCGACAACGACCTCACCCGCCAGCACGCGGGCGAGCCGCTGGGTGAGCGCATCATCGTCCATGGCCATGTCCGCGACGAGGATGGCCGCGGCGTGCCGCACTCGTTGGTCGAGATCTGGCAGGCCAATTCCTGCGGCCGCTATGTCCATGTCCGTGACCAGCATCCGGCGCCGCTCGATCCGAACTTCACCGGGGCGGGCCGTACCGTGAGCGATGCTTCCGGCTACTACCGCTTCGTCACCATCAAGCCCGGCGCCTACCCCTGGGGCAATCACCACAACGCCTGGCGGCCCGCACACATCCATCTCTCGGTGTTCGGCTATTCCTTCGTCACGCGGCTCGTGACGCAGATGTATTTCCCGAACGATCCCTTGTTCCCCTTCGACCCGATCTTCAATTCGGTCCCGGATGAGAAGGCGCGGGCGCGGATGGTCTCTTCGTTCGATCTCGAGAACACCAAGCCCGAATGGGCGCTGTGCTACCGCTTTGACATCGTGCTGCGCGGCAAGAACGCCACCCCCATGGAGAATCACTAAGTGCAGGAGTCTGTGAAGCCCGACGGGATCACCCCATCGCAGACGGTCGGTCCGTTCTTCAAGTACGGCCTGACGCCCAACGGCGAATACGCGTGGAACGACGCGTTCACCAATTCAACGCTGACCCCGGACGTCTCAGGCGACCGCATCCGCATCGAGGGCCGTGTGTTCGACGGCGACGGCGTCGCCGTGCCGGATTGCATGCTGGAGATCTGGCAGCCGGATGCGCAGGGTCGCTTCGCCGATCCCCAGGACAAGCGTGCGCTGCCGAATGCGAGCTTCCGCGGCTTTGCCCGCTGCGGCACCGACAAGGATGGCAACTACGCGTTCGAGACCATCAAGCCGGGCGCTGTGCCGGATTCCGACGGCAAGCCGCAGGCGCCGCATATTCTGCTTGCGGTGTTCGGCCGCGGCATGCTCAGGCATCTCTACACCCGCATCTATTTCAGCGACGAGGCCGGCAACGCTGCCGATCCCGTGCTGGCGCTGGTGCCGACTGACCGCCGGGCCACGCTCACTGCGATGCGCGAGGCTGGCAAGCCGGTCTACCGGCTCGACCTGCGACTCCAGGGCGACAACGAGACGGTGTTCTTCGACGTGTAACTCGTCGCGTACCGCTGACGCGAGTCGGCGGGCACGCGCGCTTCCAGCGCAGTGCGCGTGGCAGGCATCCCCTCTGTGCTCTCGTCTGTGTGTCAGCCTTGCTGACCAAACAGCGATCGTTCAGTGCTTTGCTGCCCGTAGTTTTGCGGAGCTTTTCGTCGACGTCCTTTCGAAAGGGCAATCCCGTATTTACGATGTTGATCTAGGCTCCTCGCGGTTTCGGCGCGAGCCCTGGAATATTTCATGAAGTTTCGTCTCTCGTTGTCCTCTGCGATCATTGCATTCGGCATCGTTCTGGCCCTCGGTTTCGCGGCCGTGGTCTCCACCAGCCTTTACACCTTGAAAGAACTCAAGGTCGGCGGCCCGCTCTATTCCGACATCAAGCTCGGCAACGACCTCATCGCCGACATCCTGCCGCCGCCGGAATACATCATCGAGGCTTACCTCGAGGCCACCCTCGCGATGCGTGAGCCGGATCAACTGGCCGCGCATGGCGAGCGCCTGGTCCAGCTCCGCAAGGATTACGACGAGCGCAAGGCGTTCTGGGTCTCCTCCAGTCTCACGGAGGACCTCAAGACCACGCTGGTGTCGAAGTCCGATGAGCAGGTGCAGAAATTCTGGAAAGCATCCGACCAGCTGCTGCCGGCGCTCAAGGCCAAGGACGCGGCTGCGTCCGAGCGCATCTATGCCCAGCTCAAGGACGCCTACACTGCGCATCGCGCCGTGATCGACAGCATCGTCGAGAGCGCCAACAAGCGGAATGCCGCCATGGAGAAGCTGGCCGCGGACCGCGACAGCTCGATGCTCTATATCCTCCTTGGCGTCTCCGTAGCCGTCCTCGGCTTCATTGCCGCTGGCCTGCTCGGCGTTGCCCTCGGTGTCGTGCGCCCGATCGTGCGAATGACCGACACGATGCAGAAGCTTGCGACCGGCGATCTCGCCGCCGACATTCCATTCGCGCGCCGCCAGGACGAGGTCGGCTCGATGGCGGGCGCGCTCCTGGTGTTCAAGCAGGCGGCTATCGAGAATTCCCGCCTGCGCCAGGAACAGTTGCGGCAGGAGCAGGAGGCGGCGCTTGCCAAGCGCGCCGCCCTGCACCAGATGGCCGAAACCGTGGAGCGCGAGACCGGCCGCTCGGTCGACACTGCGGGCGCGGCGACGCAAGGCGTCGAGCGGGCCGCGTCCAGCCTGTCCGAGATTGCGAAATCGCTCTCGGCGCAGTCGCAGGCGGTCGCGGCGGCCTCGACGCAGGCCCTCGGCAGCTCGCAAGCCGTCTCGGCGGCGGCCGAGGAATTGAGCGCCTCGATCCGCGAGATCGCAAGCCAGGTCGCACGGACCAGCACCGTCACCAAATCGGCGGTCGCCGGGCGCGAGCAGGCGCGCTCGACCATTCAGGCGCTGGCGGGATCGGTGAAGAGGATCGCGGAGGTTTCCGACCTGATCGGCGGCATCGCAGGCCAGACCAACCTCCTCGCGCTCAACGCCACGATCGAGGCGGCGCGCGCCGGCGAAGCGGGCCGCGGTTTCGCGGTGGTTGCCGCCGAGGTGAAATCCCTGTCCGACCAGACCGCCAAATCCACCGAGGAGATCGGGCGGCTGATTGCCGAGATCCAGACCTCGACGCAGGCCGCAGTCGACGCCGTGGAGGCCATGGGAGGCCACATCGTCGAGATCGACGGTGTCGCGACCTCGGTCGCCGCCGCGATGGAGGAGCAGGACGCCGCGACGCGGGAGATCACGCGGTCGATTTCCGAATCGGCGTCCGCTGCCAAAGAGGTCTCGGCCAAGATCGGCGATGTCAGCCGCGATGCTGCCTCCGTCAACGAGCGCGCCGCGGAGGTCAGGCAGGCGATCGCCGGGATGGCGGCCAATCTCGAACAGCTGCGGTCGGTCGTCGTCAGTACCGTGCGCGACTCGACCGCGGCGGCCTGAGCCCGGCGGCAACTCGGCCGCTGGTGCCCGGGAGCGTGATTGTGCAGTATGGCGAGGGACAGGGGCATCATGGTTCATGACATCTCCACAATTGCCGGCGGTCGTTGAGCCCGCCCAACTGACGGCCGCCCTGCGCAGGGGCGGCGTGCTGGACGCAGGCGCCGTGCGCGAGGTGAAGGTGCTGCATCAACGCGACACCGTCGTCTCACACATCATCCGTCTCGGCCTGCGCTATGTCGGCGAATCCGCCGGCGCCCCGCATTCGCTGATCGTGAAAATCCCCAATTCCGCGTTCGCGCAGACGCTCGCAGATGGCGGCCGGCGCGAGGTGGACTACTACACCCGGCTCGCACCAAGAATGCCGCCTGGGCTCGTGCCGCGCTGCTTCGACGGACATTTCGACGAGCAGAACCTCGCCTGGCATCTCCTGCTCGAAGATCTCACCGACAGCCATGCGACCGCGGGGCAATGGCCGCTGCCGCCGTCGCGCGATCAGGCGGTCGCGATCGTCACCACGCTCGCACGCTGGCATGCGGCATGGTGGGACCATCCCGACCTCGGCGACACCGTCGGCACGTTTGCGAGCGCCGGGGACAGCGCGGAGCGCATGGAGGCCTTCGCCGGCCACTACGATCGTTTCGCCGACCTGCTCGGCGATCGCCTCAGCGAAGAACGCCGCATCCTCTACCGACGTCTCATCGATCGATCGGACGGGCTGTCCCAGCGCTACCACTCACGCCGTCATCTCAGCATCACCCATGGCGATGCCCATGTCTGGAACTTCCTGCTGCCACGCGCAGGTGTTGCCGACACCGTGCGGATCTTCGACTTCGATCTCTGGAGCATCAACGTTCCGACCCACGACCTCGCTTACATGATCGCGATGCATTGGTATCCGGAGCGCCGGCAGGCGCTCGAACGCCCGCTGCTCAGTCTCTACCATGACACGCTGATCGAGAGCGGCATCACCGGCTATACGCGCGGCGCGCTCGATCGCGATTATCGCTGGGCGGTGCTTTGGCAGATCACGCGGCCGGTCTGGCAGTGGAGCATCAACATCCCGCCGGGGATCTGGTGGAATAATCTGGAGAGGGTGTTTGCGGCAGTGGACGATCTAGGCTGCGAGGAGATGCTGGGCTGATCCATCGTGCCCGGACGTTGCGCAGCACTCCCGGCGATGCCAAGCATCGTCCGGTGTGATGCCCTGCTGAGCCGGGGCCTGGACTCAACAGCAGAATGCGTGTCGGTCCTGCGGCGCATCGCTACGCGCTGCGCCGTGTCCGCGACACCAGGCCGCGCGAAGCCTGCCTACTCGATCACCGCGTGCTCCGGTCCCGCCGCCTGCTTGCGCAGGGTGGCCTTGGTCGAGCCGATCAGCAAGGCGAGCGGCAGGGTGCAGAGGACGAAGATCATCACCAGCTGGTAATCGTGGGAGAAGGCGATGATCTGCGCCTGCACGTTGACCATCTTGTCGGCCATGGCGCGGCCGGTGTCGGTGGACAGATTGATCAGGCCGCTGACGCCGGGCATCTGGAGTGCGTGGTTGAAGGGGTTGATGTGCTCGGACAGGATCGCGTAGGTCCACCGCGTGCCCTGCGTCAGTTGCGCGATCACGATGGAAATGCCGACCGAGCTTGCGACGTTGCGCATCAGGGTCAACATCGCGGTGCCGTCGGTCCGGAGTTCGTTCGACAGGGTCAGGAACGCCACCGTCGAGAGCGGCACGAAGACGAGGCCGAAGCCGAAGCCCTGGATGACGCTGACGGTGACGATCTCCGGCACCTGGGTCAGGTCGGTCCAGCCGGTCATCTGAAACAGCGAGCCCGCGGTCAGCGTCAGCCCGGCGACGATCAGCGTGCGCGCCTCGAAATAACGCATCATGCGGCCGACCAGCATCATGGCGAAGAAGGTGCCGAGCCCCCGGCTCGCCAGCAGAAGGCCGGCGGTGATGATGGGATAGCCGATCACGTTCTGCATATAGGGCGAGGCCAGCGCCATGGTCGAGAACAGCACGAGCCCCATCACGATCATGAACACGCAGCCGGTGACGAAATTGCGATCCCGGAACAGCGCGAAGCGGATGAACGGGGTCGAGGTCGTGAAGGAGTGCGCGAGGAAGAAATAGAAGGCGGCGGCCGAGACGATGAACTCCGCCACGATCTCGTTGGAGTCCAGCCAGCCCAATTGCTCGCCTCGGTCGAGCGCGAGCTGTAGCGCGCCGATCGCGACCGCCAGCGCGGCGAAGCCGAACCAGTCGAATTTGAGGCTGAAATCCTTCCTGGTCTCGTCCATGAAGACGATCAGCCCGAGCACGGTGATGATGCCGAACGGCAGGTTGACGAAGAACACCCAGTGCCAGGAATAGGTCTCGGTGAGCCAGGCTCCCAGCGACGGTCCCATGATCGGACCCATCATCACGCCCATGCCCCAGATCGCCATCGCCTTGGCGCGTTCCTGGAGCGTGTAATAGTCGAGCATGACCGATTGCGACAGCGGCACCAGCGCCGCGCCGAACACGCCCTGCAGCAGGCGGAACAGCACCATCTGGTTGATGTCCTGCGCGAGGCCGCACAGCACCGACGCCATGGTGAAGCCGGCCGAGCAGATGATGAAGATGCGCTTGCGGCCGAAGCGATTGGCGATCCAGCCGACCGGCGCCGTCATGATCGCGGCGGCGACGATGTAGGAGGTCAGCACCCAGTTGATCTGGTCCTGCGAGGCGGACAGCGTGCCCTGCATGTAGGGGAGGGCGACATTGGCGATGGTCGTGTCGAGCGCCTGCATGATGGTCGCGGTCATGGCGCAGATCGTCACCATGTTGCGGCGCAGGCCGGGGACCATCAGGCTGGCTTTGGCGTCGGACATCGGATCGGTCCTGTCGCAGTCTCTGGCTCAGTCTTTGTCGCCGTCCTGGCCCGCGGTCGCCGACAGGCCGAACAGGCCCGCCAGCGAGCGCTTGTGGCCGGTGTCGATGGTGGCGTAGACGCTCATGCCGGCCTTCAGCTTCCGCACATGCCTGTCGGTCTCGTCGAAATAGATGCGGATCGGCACGCGCTGCACCACCTTGACGAAATTGCCCGTGGCGTTCTGCGGCGGCAGGATCGCGAATTGCGCGCCGGTGCCGGGCGAGAGCGAGCCGATCTTGCCCTTGAAGACGTGGTTCGGGAACGCGTCCACGACGAGCGTCACCGGCTGTCCCTCGGTTACGTAAGTGAGATCGCTCTCCTTCGGATTGGCGTCGACCCAGGGATGGGCGACGTCGATGATGGAGAACACCGGCGTGCCGGCGGGCACATAGCGCCCGAGCTGAATCTGCTCGACCTGCGTCGCCACGCCATCCATCGGCGCGCGCAAGACGGTGTGGTCCAGGTTGCGCTGCGCGTCATCCAGCTTGGCTTTCGCCTGAGCGTAGGCCGGGAATTGCTCGAGCGGCAGGTCAGGGTTGCCGAGCAGTTGTGTTTTGGCGTTGGAGAGCTGCTGCCTGATGTATTGCGCCTGCGCCCCGGCGGTGACCAGTGCATTCGATGCGTTGTCGAGATCGAGCTGCGAGCCGAAATTGTTCTTCACCAGCGCCTGCTTGCGCTCGACGTCGCGCTGCTTCAGATCGATGCCCTGCTGGGCCAGATTGAGCATGTCGCCGTAGATCTTGATGTTGGCGACCAGGTTGTCATAGGTCGTGCGCGCCTGTGCCAGCTGTGCCTTGGCCTCCTCCACCGCCAGGCGGAACGGAACTGGGTCGATCTCGAACAGTTCGTCTCCCCGCTTGACCGACTGGCCTTCCTTCACGACGACCTTCAGGACCTTGCCGGAGATGTCCGGCGTCACCAGCACCTTCTGCGCGCCGACATAGGCATCGTCGGTGCCGACATAGCGTCCACCATTGAGATAAAACGCGAGGCCGCCGGTGGCGACGACGATTGGTAGCACCACCAGGAGCAGGAAGCGGCGGTAACGCCGCAGGCCCGCGACGAGGCGGCGGCGCGGATCGGTGCCCGCCTTCTTGGCTGGTTTGGCGTTGTCGGTCTTCTGTTCGGTCTGGAACTTGAGGACTTGATCAGCCATAGCGCTGCTCCTTGCGCGCCTGTTCCGCACCGCTGGTCTGGATTGCGGTCCGCACGTTTTCCTTGATGGCTTCGAGCTGAGTGAGAAGGCGATGGGCGTCGGCCGGCGTAATGCCGTCGAGCGCGTTGGCCGTAAGCTCGGACTTCAGCCCGCTCATCCGGCCAAGCAATTGGCGGCCGGCCTTCTTGAGATAGAGGCGCTTGACGCGGCGGTCCGAAGCATCGCTGCGGCGCTCGATCCAGTCATTGTCGCAGAGCTTGTCGATCAGCCGCGTCAGCGTGATCGGCTGCATTTCGAGCAAATCGGCGAGCTCGGATTGCTTCATGCCCTCGCTGCGCTCGACCTTGGCGAGCACCGCCCATTGCGCGCGGGTGATGCCGAAGCGCGAGGCCTCCTTGTCCGCATAGACGCGCAGCAGACGGTAGAGCTCACCGAGCGTGAACAGGAAGTTCTGGTCGACCGACCCTCGGGTCATGAGCTTCATCTCCAATAAGCAACGAATATCATAAGCAAGCTTATGATTTTTTCATGGCTGATTAGCAGGTGGCTGTCCCGCAATGCCGGCATGGCTGGCAGCCGCTGCCAGGGTGGTGCTTTGGGTTCCCCGGATGAAATGCTAGAAGTCGGCCACATGACCCTCGCAAAGCCGGCATTTCCCGCGCCCGATCACGATCACCGCCGCTGCACCGCGGATGCACTGGCGCATGCCGAGGCGGTGTGCGAGCAGCGTGCGCAGAAATTCACGCCAATTCGCCGTCAGGTGCTGGGGGCGCTGCTCTCCAGCCACCGGCCGCTCGGCGCCTATGAGGTGATCGACGAACTCGCCAAGTCGATGGCGCGGCCGGCGCCGATCACGGTCTACCGTGCCCTCGACTTCCTGATGGCCAACGGCCTTGTGCACCGCATCGAAAGCCGCAACGCCTACCTCGCCTGCGCTGCCCACGACCACGACACGACCTCGGCGGTGGCGTTCCTGATCTGCGAGCGCTGTGGCCTGGTCGGCGAGATCTCGTCGGCGCCCTTCGCCAAGGACCTCAACGCCGCCGCGCGCAGTTCAGGCTTCGCTCCCAAATTGTCCGTGGTGGAGATCACGGGCGTCTGCACGCATTGCCAGAAAACTGACTAGAGCAACAACGGCGCGAAGCCGGATTTCGGGAAGACATGCCCTCGCCACAAGCCCTAACGTCCGCCGCACGTCCCCTCAGTGCCGGCGCCATCGCCCTGATGCTCATGCTGTGCCTGACCTGGGGGTTCAACCAGATCGCGGTGAAGCTGGTGCTGCCCGACATTCCGCCGATGCTCCAGGCCACCATCCGCTCGATGGGCGCGCTGCCGGTGCTGTTCATCATTGGCACCCTGCGTGGCGTCAATTTCTTCGAACGTGACGGCACCTGGAAGCCCGGCCTGATCGCCGGGCTGATGTTCGGCATCGAGTTTGTGCTGATCTTCCAGGGCCTGCGCTTCACGTCCGCTTCGCGCGCGGTGGTATTCCTCTACACGGCGCCGTTCTTCGTGGCGCTCGGCTCCTATCAAGTGCTTGGCGAACGTCTTGGCGCCTCGCAATGGCTGGGATTGGCCATCAGCTTTGCGGGCGTCGCGCTCGCTATCGGCGTGCCGCAGCCCAATGTCGATGCGCATGTTCTGCTCGGCGACCTCATGATCGTCGGCGGTGCCGCGCTGTGGGCTGCGACCACGCTGGTCGCCAAGGGCACGCGGCTGCGCTTCGCCGCGCCGGAGAAGGCGCTGGGCTACCAGGTTGCCACCTCGATCCCGATTCTGGGAGCGGCGGCCTGGCTGTTTGGCGAATCCATCACGCACACGCCCAGCCCGCTGTCGCTCGGCCTGATGGCGTTCCAGGCGATCTGGGTGGTTGGAACCACGTTCACGCTTTGGTTCGCGCTGGTGAAGGCTTACTCCGCCAGCAAATTGTCCGCTTTCACCTTCATCACCCCTTTGTTTGGCGTCGTCGGTAGCTATTTCATCATGCACGACACCCTAAGCCTGGCGTTCGGGGCTGCTGCCCTCCTTGTAATTGCTGGGCTTTTTCTAGTTAACCGTCCGAGCCAAGGCGCCGCGGCGCCGCGTGATGCATTGCTGAACGTCACCAAAACCTGATATTTGGACCCCCATGAACAAGCTCGAAAACCCTCTCGATTCCGACATTGCGGGCCCGGCGCCCCGGCATCGGACCACCCAGGTCAAGGTCGGCGACGTCGCCGTCGGTGGCGGAGCACCGATCGTCGTGCAGTCGATGACCAACACCGACACCGCCGATGTCGATAGCACCATCGCCCAGGTCGCAGCGCTCGCGCGCGCCGGCTCCGAAATGGTCCGCATTACCGTGGACCGCGAGGAGGCAGCAGCCGCCGTTCCTTATATCCGCGACGGCCTCGCCAAGCGCGGCATCACCACGCCCCTGATCGGCGACTTCCATTACATCGGCCACAAGCTGCTCGCGGCCTATCCGGCCTGCGCCGAGGCGCTCGCCAAGTACCGCATCAATCCCGGTAATGTCGGCTTCAAGGACAAGCGCGACACCCAGTTCGCCGACATCATCGAGATCGCGAACAAGAACAGCAAGCCGGTGCGCATCGGAGCCAACTGGGGCTCGCTCGACCAGGAGCTCCTGACCAAGCTGATGGACGAGAACGCCGCCTCGCCGAATCCGCGCGACGTGCGCGCGGTGACGCGCGAGGCCATGGTGCAGTCGGCGTTGCTCTCGGCCGCGCGCGCCGAGGAGCTCGGCATGCCGAAGGATCGCATCATCCTCTCGGCAAAAGTCTCGGCGGTGCAGGATCTGATCGCGGTCTACCAGGATCTGGCCCGCCGTTCGGATTACGCCATCCACCTCGGCCTGACCGAAGCCGGCATGGGCTCGAAGGGCATCGTGGCGTCCTCGGCGGCGCTCGGCATCCTGCTGCAGCAGGGCATCGGCGACACCATCCGCATCTCGCTGACGCCGGAGCCCGGCGGCGACCGCACCCGTGAGGTGCAGGTCGGCCAGGAGCTGCTGCAGACCATGGGTTTCCGCACCTTCGTGCCGCTGGTTGCGGCGTGCCCCGGCTGCGGCCGCACCACCTCGACCACCTTCCAGGAGCTGGCCCGCTCGATCCAGGATTTCATCCGCGACGAGATGCCGACCTGGAAAACGAAATATCCCGGCGTGGAAGAACTCAACGTCGCGGTGATGGGCTGCATCGTCAACGGCCCCGGTGAATCCAAGCATGCCAATATCGGCATCTCGCTGCCCGGCACCGGCGAAGCCCCGGCCGCGCCCGTGTTCGTCGACGGCAAGAAGTTCCGAACGCTGCGCGGTCCGACCATCTCGGCCGACTTCAAGGCGCTGGTGATCGACTACATCGACCAGCGCTACGGCCAGGGCGCCAAGGTGCCGGTCTCTGCGGCGGAGTGATCTCACCCCGCTAGCGCACCACACACCTCCGTCGTCCCGACAAGCGCAGCGGGCCGTAGCGCAGGTCCGGGACGACGGCTTTGCAGCGCAGATTGCGTATCTGTCGTCGCGCGCTACGATGCGCCCGATCAACAATGATCGGGGCACGCCATGAGATTGCTCGCCGGCAAGCAGGGTCCCAGCAACTCGAGGGACCTGCTTGCGGGGATCCCGGAACGCTTCGGCGGACGTTGCCGGCTTCGTCGATCGTCCCAGGTCGCAGCGGCGGAGTAGCGCTTGAGGCACCTGCGGAGCTTCATCGTCGGGCTGCTCACGGCGATCCCGCTGTCGTCGCTTGCGGTCGTTGGCAGCAGCGAGGCAGTTCCCGCGCGAAAGGTCGTTGGACCCAAGGCCAAGCAGCTGTCACCTGCCAAATGCGAAATCCCGAAGTTTCGAATCGTCGTCGATGTCGGACACACTCCGGACTCCTACGGCGCGTTGAGTGCGCGCAATGATCCGGAGTTCGGCTTCAACTTCCGCCTCGCCAGACTGATCACGACGAAGCTCAAGTCCGAAGGATTTGCCGCGACACGCCTGCTCGTCACGGACGGCAAAGCGCGGCCGAGCCTGTTCAAGCGCGTCAGCGCCGCGAACGAAGGCAAGGCCGATCTGTTCCTGTCGGTCCATCATGATTCGGTGCCGGACAAGCTGCTCGAGACCTGGGAATTCGACGGGGCCAAGAGCTATTTCAGCGACCGCTTTTCGGGTCATTCGCTGTTCGTCTCGCGACAGAATCAGCACTTCGCCACCAGCCTGATGCTGGCCCGGATCATTGGCAGGCAGTTGAAGGAGCAGGGCCTGCGCTATGCCAGCCAATACACCCTGCCGGTCATGGGCCGCTACCGGCGCCAGCTGCTCGACAAGGACGTGGGCGTCTATCGCTATGATGGGCTCGTCGTGCTGTCGCGGACGAGGAGCGCCGCGGTGCTGCTCGAGGCCGGCTCGATCATCAATCGCGACGAGGAAATGGAGATGAACTCGCCGGAGCGGCACGAGGCGGTCGCCGGAGCCGTCGCGGCTGCAATGAGGGAGTTTTGCGCGAGGCGGTAGTTTGATCTGCCGGTTCAACAGCAATCATTGCGAGCGAAGCAACAACGAGAAGCTACAGGAGCGCCTCGCGATATTCCCGGTTCGCCAGACTCGCCTCCTCCAGATCGAGATCGCGCTCGATCCGTCGTCGCGTCTCGTCGGTGATCTGGCCTCTCCGCAGGAGATTGTGGATGAATGCTCTCTCGGCGGCGATCAGTTCCCGTGTCAGCGCGGTACCGGCGGCCGAGATGTCGTGATGGTTGGGATCGAGCGCGTCGGGAAGCTGGTTCAAGCGTATCTCGTGGCGAGCGCGCAGCAGCCGCATCACTTCGTCGGAGACGTCCTTCTGCTCGGTCAACGCGTCGAGCGATTTCAGCGCGGCATCGAGCGCCTGACGGCGTGCGGCAATCTCGGCGTCGTGCTCGGCGGCATGCTCATGCCGGCCGGCTTCGGCGACGCCCAGCCAGCGCACGACCGGCGGCAGCGTCAGGCCGACGCCGATCAGCGTGACGAAGATGACACCGAAGGCGACGAACAGGATCAAGTCGCGATATGGAAAGGCCTCGCCGTCCGGCAATGTGAACGGCAGCGCCAGCGCGGCCGCCAGCGACACCGCGCCGCGCACGCCGGTGAAGGCGAGCACGAACGGCCATTGCCATGGTGGCGACGGGTCGCGCTTGCGCAGCGATTTGCTGAGCATCCGCGGCAGATAAGTTGCGGGATAGAGCCATGCGAAGCGCGCGACCACGACGATGACCAGGACCACGGCCGTCGCGATGAGGATGTCGTCGAGCGGGAAGGTCTTCGATTTTTCGTAGAGCGCGCGCATCTGGAAGCCGGTCAGCAGGAACAGCATGCCTTCGATCAGGTAGATCACGAGATCCCAGAAGAAGATGCCTTGCAGGCGCGTTGCGGACGAGATCAGCAATGGCCCGTTCCAGCTCACATAGAGGCCGCAGGCGACGGTCGCGATCACGCCGGAGCCGCCGACGTGTTCGGGCAACCAGTAGGAGACGTAAGGTGTGATCAGCGACAGCGTCAGCTCGACCTGCGGATCTCCGGACCATTTGCGGAAGCGCAATGAGAGCCAGCCGACCCCGACACCGAAGGCGATCTCGCTGGCGATGATGAGCAGGAACTCGCCGGCCGCGAGCGGCAGGGAGAAATTCCCGACCATGATCGCCGCGAGCGCGAAGCGGTAGAGGATCAGCGCAGTGGCATCGTTGGCGAGCCCTTCACCCTCGAGGATGACCAGGAGCCGGCGCGGCATGTTGAGCCGGCGCGCGATCGCGAGCGGTGCCACCACGTCGGGCGGCGCGACGATGGCCCCGAGCAGGAAGGCGACGGTCCAGGGCAGGCCGATCATGTAGTGTGTTGCGGCCGCCACCAGCGCCGCGGTGAAGATGACCGCGCCGACAGCGAGCAGGACGATAGGGCGCAGATTGTTCCTGAATTCGCGCCAGCTCATGGCGACGCTTGCCGAGTAGATCAGCGGCGGCAGCACCATCAAGAGCACCAGCTCCGGCGGCAATTCCACCGGGGGCATGCCCGGCACGAAAGCGAGCCCCACGCCGGAGAGCATCAGCAGAATGGCAGGCGCGATGTTGAAGCGGCGCGCGACGAGAGCGGTACCTGCCAGCACGGTCAGCAGGATGAGGAAAGTCTGAAATTTCGCTTCCATGACGGTCTGTCTTCACCCGGAAGCGATCGCAACGTCAATCCGCGTGGCTTACGCGAGCCGTTCCGTCACCATGCGCCCCATTCGTGCGAACACGGCCGCGATCTGCTCCGCGGTCGGCGAGCCGCCTTGGACATAGGCCGCGATCAGGATCGGCGTCTCGGGCTTCGGCCAAGCCACCGCGACGTCGCCCGCCGCGTCCTTGCCGTTGTAGCCGGTCTTGTCGCCGATCTTCCAGCTCGCGGGGAGCCCGCCACGCAGCCGGTTTGCCCCGGTCTTGCAGTTCACCATCCAGTCGGTGAGCTGGGCACGCGAGCCTGGCGACAGCGCCGCGCCCGTCACCAGCCGCCGCAAATTGCCCGCCATCGCTGTTGGCGTCGTGGTGTCCTGGGGATTGCCGGGCGGTGAACGGTTGAGTTCAGGCTCGTCGTGGTCGAGGCGTGAAATGGTGTCACCGATCGATCGCCAGAATGCGGTCAGGGCGGAAGGGCCGCCGATCCGCGCCAGCAGCAGATTGGCGCAAGTGTTGTCGCTGAGCTCGACGATCGCCTTGCACATTTCAGCGACGGACATCTCGCCGGCCGCGAGGTTTTGCCTCGCCACCGGTGCGTAATCGAGCAGGTCGGTCTGGCCAAAAGGGATCATGGCCGCAAGCTGCTCCTCGCCCCGATCGACCCGCGCCAGCACGCAGGCCGCAAGCGAGGCCTTGAAGGTCGAGCACATCACGAACCGCTCGTCGGCGCGCCAGGCGAGCTTTCTGCCAGTTGCAAGATTCTCCGCATAGAGCCCAACCCGCCCGCCGCTCTCGCGCTCGTAGGCTTCGAGCTCCGGCGGCGCGTCCGCGGCCAGCACGGGGGCGGCAGCCATCCAGCAGAGTGAGGCGAGCAGGGAACGGCGGTCGAGAATCATGGAGAGTTTTCAGACATCGTGATTGCGAGGGAGCGGAGCGACGAAGCAATCCAGCCTGTCTCCGCGGAAAGACTCTGGATTGCGTCGCTTCGCGCGCAATGACGGAAAATGGACAGCGAGTGCGTCCGATTTCGGGCAGCTAAAGGTCGAGCCTTTTCACTCCCTCAGGTCATACCGGTACGATTTCGACACGATCTGCCAGCCGTCGGCGAGCTTCATCGCGACCAGATAGTCGGTGAAATACCGCGGCGGAAGCTGGCATCTGACCTTGATGAAGGCGGTCTTGTCGTCCGACCGGTCGATCGTGACAATGAAATCCTCGCGTGGCTTGCCTTCTGCCTTGGCCGAGGCGCGCTTGCGGACGCGATCGAGCCAGTCAGGCACCGTCAGAACCTGGAGCTCGCCCTTCTCGACCCAGCGCAGATCGGCGGAGGGATGGAAGATGGCGCCGAGCTTTTCGGCGTCGCCCTCATAAAGTCCGTCAAAATAGGATTGCACGACGGCTTCGACGCTCGACCGGTTTGGGCTCATGGGTCATTCCTTTGCATGATGGCTTCGGGCAGTCCTAGTCGTACACATCAAGATGCGACGACACCACCCGCGATGCCCATTGTCGTCGTCCGGCTCGTTGCCCTATTCCTGGCCCGTGAAGGAGGGGCGGTCCCTGTCGTATGGAGCCCTGCTCGATTCTCCCCTCGATCCGCCACGGATGCCCACATTTTCGTGGACTCAAAGCCGCTCTGGCATGAAATTGCGGACGAACTGCCGCAATATCGGGAGCACATCGGGGTTGTCTGAGGGGAACCCGCTCGCCCGCATCTGCCGGCGAACCGCGACAGCACTGGCGCGACAAACCAAAAAGGGGCTGTCGGCCCGTCGTCGGTGGCCTTCGTGACCTCCATCACAAGCGCCTGCGGCGGATGCTGCTAAAGCGGTCCAAGGGGCCCAGCCGGCCCGGAACTATCGGAAGTGGTGTCATGCGCATTTTGCTCAGACTTTGTCCGCTTTTCGTCGCCCTCGGGCTGCTGGTCGGCGCCGGGCCCGCCCTTGCCGGGAAGCGCGTCGCTCTGGTGCTCGCCAATTCGGCCTATCAGCACGCGCCGTCGCTCGCCAACCCCGTCAACGACGGATCCGTGATGGCCAGGACGCTGAAGGAGGCCGGCTTCGACGTCGTCGATTCCCGGCACGATCTGTCGGCGCAGGACACGCGGCGCGTGCTGCGCGACTTCGCCGACGCGACCCGCGATGCCGATATCGCCGTGGTCTACTATGCCGGCCATGGCATCGAGGTCGAGGGCTCGAACTACCTGATTCCGGTGGATGCCAAGCTCGAGCGCGATACCGACGTCTACGACGAGGCGCTCTCGCTCGACCGTGTCCTGGTCGCGGTCGAGCCTGCAAAGCAGCTTCGTCTGGTGATCCTGGATGCCTGCCGCGACAATCCGTTCGGCAAGCGGATGAAGCGCACGATTGCATCGCGTGGCTTCGGCCGGGGCCTCGCCCAGGTCGAGCCGACCAGCCCCAACACGTTGATTGCCTATTCGGCCAAGGCCGGCTTCACGGCGCAGGATGGCGACGGTGTCAACAGTCCATTCACGGTTGCGCTTTCGAAGCATCTGACAACACCCGGTCTCGACGTCCGCCGTGCCTTCGGCTTCGTGCGCGATGAGGTGCTCAGGTCGACGGGCAACAAGCAGGAGCCGTTCGTCTACGGTTCCCTCGGCGGCGAGGACATGCCGCTGGTGCCGGTCAAGGTGGCCGCTATAGCGCCGGCGAATCCCCAAGCCGATATCCGGCGGGACTACGAGCTTGCGCTTCAGGTTGGCAGCAGGCCGGCGTGGGAAGCCTTCCTCGCCCAGCATCCCGACGGCTTCTATGCGAGCCTTGCCAGGCTTCAGATCGAGAAGATCAGCGCCGAACAGGCCCATGCGGCAGCCATCGCGAAGGCGAAGCAGGCCGAGGCGGAGCGCGATCGTCTTGCCGCGCTCGGCGCCCAGAAGGAAGCGCAGGCCAAGGCCGCGGCCGATGCGAAGGCCGCCGAACAGGCGCAGCTTGCCGCGCAGAAGGCCAAGGAGCAGGCGCAGCAGCAGGCGGCTGCGGCCGAGCAGCAGCGTGTCAACCTCGCCGCCGCGGCGCCGAGTGCTGCACCGGCCAGCACAGCGAGCCCCGCAGGCACCAGCGTGGCCTCTCTGACCCCGGCGATCGCACCAGCCGATCTCAACCGCTCGGTGCAGGCCGAACTCGGCCGCGTAGGCTGCTTCTCCGGCCAAGCCGACGGCAATTGGAATACGTCCGCGCAGCGATCGCTGTCGCAGTTCAATCGCTACGCCGGCACCAAGCTCGACGTGAAGGTGGCGAGCACCGATGCGCTCGATGCGGTCAAATCGAAGCCGTCGCGCGTCTGTCCGCTGGTCTGCGAGCATGGCTTCAAGGCTGACGGCGACAAGTGCACGAAAATCGTCTGCCGCCAGGGCTATGCCGTCAACGACGACAATGAGTGCGAAAAGCAGCGTGCGGCCAAGCCGGCCAAGCCCGCGTCGGCCAAGCGCGACGACCGTGATGAGCGTCCTGCACGGCAGCGTCGTCAGGCCGGCGGTGCGGCTGCTGGCGCTGCAGGTGGCTATGGTGCTGCTGCCGGCATCGCCGCTGCCGCTGGCGGCAGCCGCGCCTCGAGTGGCGGGCAGATTTTCTGCAACAGCACCGGCTGTCGTCCGGTCCACCGCGGTTGCCGTCTCGAATATCGCGGCGGCGGCGGCCCCGGCAACGACGCCAATGCCGAGGTCTGCTACTGAAGCGCCCTCGAATGACGTCCCGGCGTCGGCCGGGACGACTGGATCAGTTTGGGATCGCGCTGGCCGCGATATTGACCGTCAGCGCGAGCAACGCGGTGTTGTAGATGAACGACACGATCCCATGCGCCGTAGCGGTGCGGCGGATTGTCTTGTCCGTGATGCCTACGTCGGAGACTTGCGCGGTCATGCCGATCACGAACGAGAAATAGACGAAGTCCCAATAGTCGGCGTGGTCTTTCTCGTCGCCGCTCGGAAATTGCAGGCCGCCCGGCTTGGCGTTGCGGTAATAGTCATGCGCGTAATGCAGCGCGAAGGTCGTGTGCACGGCAGCCCACGACAACGCGATTGTGGTGATCGCGATCGTGAGCTCCAGGACTCCCCGATGCGGGATGCCGAGCTCGGAGACGATCGCCGCGATGCTGGCGAAGGCGCCGGTCGCCGTCACGAGCAGGATCACGAAGCGGCCGTCGTCCTGCATCGCGGCGGCGCGGCGGATGTGCTGGTGGTCATTGCAGACCATCATGGCGTAGACCAGCACGAGATAGACCGCGATCAGCGCATTCCAGCCGAGCAGGAGCCGTGTCACCAGCCGGTACGTCCCCGGCAACAGCAGGCAGACCAGGATGCCGACAGCGAGTGCGACGAAGGTCCGCGGCCGCGCATAGATCAGCCGCACCGGCCGCGACATCTGGCGGAAGCGGACGAGGACGGGATCCTCTTTGCCGCCGGCCGCCATCGTCGCGCGTCAGTTCTTCCGTTCGGCGACGAAGCGCGCCGCAGCCTGCAGTACCCCGGCGCGGTCGCCGAAGATCGACACGGCGCTGTCCGCCCGCGCGAGCAGATCGCGCACGCGCTGCTTGGCGCCTTCGATGCCGAGCTGGGTGACGAAGGTGGTCTTGCCGAGCGCTGCGTCCTGGCCGGAGGGCTTGCCCAGCGCGGCCGCATCGCCCTCGACGTCGAGCAGATCGTCGGCGATCTGGAAGGCCTCGCCCAGCGCGCGGCCGTAATCGTCGAGCGCCTGATATTCCTTCTGCGAGGCCTGCCCGAGGATGGCGCCCGCGATGCAGCCGTAGCGCAGCAGCGCGCCGGTCTTCATCTGCTGAATGCGGGCGACATCGATCGGCTCGTTTCCGCCGAAGCGGCCCTCGCCGGCGAGATCGAGGATCTGCCCGCCTACCATGCCGCCGATGCCGGCGCAGCGCGCCAGCGCGCGCGTCAGCAACAGCCGCACATTGGCGTCGCGATGGACCTCGTCGCGGGTGATGATGTCGAAGGCGAGCGTCAGGAGGCCGTCGCCGGCGAGGATCGCGGTGGCATCATCGGTCTTCTTATGCAACGTCGGGCGACCGCGACGCAGGTCGGAATTGTCCATTGCCGGCAGATCGTCATGAATCAGCGAATAGCAGTGGATGCATTCGAGCGCGGCGCCCACCAGCAGGGCCGCCTCGCGCGGCACACTGAACACCGCGGCACTCTCGACCACCAGGAACGGCCGCAGGCGTTTCCCGCCATTCAGGGTCGAATAGCGCATTGCGTCCATCAGTCGCTTGGGCCGGGCGATCTCGTCGTGCAGGATGTCGTCAGACAGCAGGCGCCCGAGCAGGGCTTCGGTGTCATCAGCGGTCTTGTCCAGACGTTTGGCGAAATCGGACGGGGACGTGCCGGTCATCAAGAAAGGCTCCAGAACTAAAATTCGGCGGGACAATCCTTTATGAACCGGCCCCAGTCAATCGTTTGGAAGGCCTAAAAAGTGCTGGAAAAGGTCCGGATTATCACAGACTTAATGGCTCAGCCCATGGCCGCGTTTCATCGAGCGCCGGAAAGGTCGATTTGCGCATCGTCAAGATCCTTCTCCTGGTGCTCGCAGTCGCAGCTCTTGCGCCCTATGTCATTGCGCCGTTCTACCGCACCGGGCATCCCGTTTCGACGCTGATGGCCTGGCGCGCGCTTCGCGGCGCGCCGATGCACCGAGAGTGGATCGATCTGGCGAACATGTCGCCCTACCTGCCGCGCGCCGTGGTGGCGGCCGAAGACGCCCATTTCTGCAAGCATCACGGCATCGACTGGGGTGCGCTGCGCGAGGCGATCGACGATGCGCAGGAGGACGGCACCCCGTTCCGGGGCGCCTCCACCATAACCCAGCAGGTCGCAAAAAACCTGTTCCTCTGGCAGGGGCGGGATTTCGTCCGCAAAGCACTGGAATTCCCGCTGGCGCTCTGGATCGATCTCGTCCTCCCCAAGCCGCGGATTCTCGAAATTTACCTCAACATCGCCGAGTTGGGCCCGCAGGGGCAATTTGGTGTCGAGGCGGCCAGCGCCTATGCCTTCGGCAAGTCGGCCGGAAGCCTCTCTCCACGCGAGGCCGCGCTTCTGGCCTCGATCCTGCCGAATCCCGTCAAACGCAGTGCCCGGAGCCCTGGCCCAGGTGTCCGGCGGCTGGCGGCCACCTATATGGCGCGGGGGCAGGCAAGCTCGCTTGCGACCTGCTGGCGGGAAAATCGCTGATTTCGGACCCATTCCGGGCGTATTTTCCGGCCCAAGAGCCTAGCTTTACGGCCTGCCTTCCTCTATAAGCCCGGCCTTGATCGGCATTCAGCTCGCCTCGTATTGCGGGTGCTGAGCCGTCCTTCGCGGACGATGCCCTGAACACCAATCCCTAGAGGATATTGAAATGGCCGTTCCGAGAAGAAAAACCTCGCCGTCGCGCCGTGGCATGCGCCGCTCGGCAGACGCCATCAAGAAGCCGACCTATGTGGAAGACAAGGACTCCGGCGAGCTCCGTCGTCCGCACCATCTCGACCTCAAGACCGGCATGTACAAGGGCCGTCAGGTCCTGAAGAAGAAAGAGTCCTGAGGGCAGGATCTTTCTTCAGGCGGGAGGATTGGGCCCGCCTGATTTTGGCCAACCCATGAGCTAGACGGTGACGGCGGCGGAGCGAATGCTTCGCCGCTGCATTGCTCTGTCCGGATATCTTGATCGAGAAGGCATCTCGCCGATGGTCGGTTTCCCGCTGCTTCTGATTCCGCTTGCGGTCTACAACATCATCGCCTTCCTGATGCCGACCGTGTCCTTTACGGACGTGCTGTTCACGGTGCCGATGATGTCCGGCGAGGTCTGGCCGGTCACACTCGCCGACCTCCTGCTCGCACTGGGCGTGGTGTTGCTGCTGCTCGAAGTGGTCAAGGGCGCGCGGCCGGGCTCGAAATTCCTGATGGATCACTTGCTGTCGCTGATCGTGTTCGGTGCTGCTGCGGCCGAATTCGTGATGTGGCCCAAATTCAGCAACTCCACCTTTTTCCTGCTGGTGCTGCTGGCGATGGCCGACTTCCTCGGCGGCATTGCCCAGCGTACGCGCCGGCGCGTCACCTATGTCGCCGAGACGACAGTACCCGCGCCACGCAAGGTCAAGCGCAAGGCGGAGACGCCGGCGGATGATGCGGAGGCTCCCTCCAAGTTCGAGCCGGTGATCGCGCCGCAACCGGCGCCGGCACCGGTAGAGCCGCCCGCCCCCTCGGCGCAATCCGTCGCCGAGTCCGTGCTGATGGATCATCCCGCACCGAAGCCGGCGCAGGGCGCTCCCTCGCCGGAAATACCCTCGCCCCATCTTCAGCCGGGCAACGGTACGCCACCCGCGTCTGATACGCCGCCGCGCTGATCGGCCTCAGGCCACCTGCCGTGTTCGTGCGGCGACGCTTCCGAGCGGACGCTTGCTGCCATATGCCGTCCGCGCATCCTCGGAAGAGGCACGGCGGAATCGGCTCGTCTGGGGCGGACATTCGGCGTTGGCGATGAGCTGAGTGATGAAGCTGGGGTCGGGCCGCGGCAGGGGCGCCTTGTGAACCCATTGCAACGTCGGCATCACCGCCACCAGAGCCGTGCCCGTGCCGTTGTCCGCCGCGTCAGACCCATCGGTACTCAACATCGCATTCACCGTTGACCCGGCGAGATTGTCGCGTTTCGGGACGCGAGCGCCGGTGCGAGTCCTGTACTCGCAAGGCCTATGCCGGCCGGGCCGGCTTGGTTCCCCACGCCAGGGAAACGTGGTTTCCAAATTGTTTATCAACTTTGCCTAGGGTCGGGGGCGAATCTGGCTCTATCCTGTGCCGGCTCAGGACTTCTCCACTGTCCCGAAACGAGGCGATTTTGATCCCCACACTGCCGCAAGCCTCAGACATCCTGGCCGCGCTTGGCCAGGCCGTGTTCGCCTGGGACATCGCCAGCGATTCCATCGCCTGGGGCGAGCAGGTCACCAGCATCTTTCCCGGTATTCCGGCCGAGCGGCTGGCGACCGGCGCCGAATTCGCCAAGCTGATCGAGCCCGCGCAAACGCTGCGGAGCGCAGCTCTGGCGCAGACCTCCGCCGTGCACGGCGCCGATGGCACGCCGTACCGGGTTGAGTATGGCGTACGCATGAACGCCTCCGACCCCGTGGTCTGGGTGGAGGAGACCGGCCGCTGGTTCGCAGGCCCCGATGGCCGCCCCACGCGTGCGATCGGTGCTGTCCGCATCAACAACGAGCGTCACGCCCGCGACGAAGAGCTGGCCAAGCTGGCCCGGCTCGATCCGTTGACCGGCGAGCTCAACCGCTCCCATCTGCTCGGCGCGCTGGCAGAGGCGATCGAGGAGGCGACCCGCTTCCGTTCGACCGCCGCCTTCATGCTGGTCGGGATCGATCATCTCGCCCGAGTCAACGATGCCTTCGGCTTCGATGTCGCCGATGCCGTGATCCTCGATGTCGCCAAGCGGATTCGCGCGCGTCTGCGCGGCGGCGACGTGCTTGGTCGCTTCTCAGGCAACAAGTTCGGCCTGATCCTCAAGAACTGTACCGTCGACGACATGAACGTTGCCGCGGAGCGCTTCCTCGCCGGCATTCGCACCGACGTGGTGCCGACGAAATCAGGCCCGGTCTCGGTCACCGCGTCGATCGGCGCGGTCAGCCTGCCGCGCTATGCCCGCAACACCGATGAAGCCGTCAATCGCGCCCATGAGACGCTTGACGCTGCCAAGCGCCGCCGCGCCGGCTCGTTCGCGGTATGGCGTCCGGATGCTGCGCGCGACGCGCAGCGCCGGGTCAACATCCGCGTCACCGACGAGATCGTCACTGCGCTCAACGAGCGGCGCATCAGGCTAGCCTATGAGCCCGTGGTCTCGGCCGTCTCGCGCGAGCGCGCATTCCATGAATGCCTGGTGCGGATGGACCAGGGCAACGGCCAGGTGCTGCTCGCGCCCGACATCGTGCCGGTCGCCGAGCGGCTCGGCCTGATCCGCCTGGTCGATCATCGCGTGCTCGAACTCGTGGTCGCCGAGCTCGCAGCCGCACCCGACGTCTGCCTCAGCCTCAACATCTCGCCTGATACGACGATGGATCCGGACTGGTGGGCGGGGATCGAATCGCTGATGCTGGCCCATCCCGGTGTTGCCGAGCGGCTGATCATCGAGATCACGGAGACGGTCGCGATCCAGGACATCGACGATGTCCGTGCCTTCGTCAGCCGCCTCAAGCATTTCGGCAGCCGTATCGCCATCGACGATTTCGGTGCCGGCTACACCTCGTTCCGCAATCTGCGCAAGCTCGGCGTGGACATCGTGAAGATCGACGGCGCTTTCGTGCAGAACATCACCCATTCCGCCGACGACCGCGCTTTCGTGCAGACCCTGATCGATCTCGCCCGCCGCCTCGACATCAAGACGGTGGCGGAATGGGTGCAGGACGAAGAAGCAGCGAGCATGCTGCGCGACTGGGGCTGCGACTACATCCAGGGCCGTCTGATCGGGCTTGCCTCGGCCGACCGCCCATGGGGCGCTCCGCCGGACAGCGCGCTGCCTGCGGCGGGGTAAGAGCCGCAAGTGGCTTCGCCGAAGGCGTAACGCACCGCGTTGGCCTCCTTGGAGGGAGAGGTGGACTACGCCTTCGGCTCATCCACCCTGCAGGTTCCTCACGCCCCCTCGTCCAGCGCAACGAGCTCGCGCTTCTTGCGCAGCGCGGGCAACAGCGGCGCGATCAGCAGCACCAGCGCGAACGCAAGACACGCCCCCGAGATCGGACGCTGCACGAAGGTCCAGAGATCGCCCTGCGACAGGATCAGCGACTTGCGCAGATTGTTCTCCATCATCGGCCCCAGCACGAAGGCGAGCACCAATGGTGCCGGCTCGAAGCCGAGCTTGCGCATGAAATAGCCGATGATCCCGAACGCGATCATCACATAGACGTCGAACACGTTGTTGCTCGAGCAGTACACGCCGAGGATCGTGAACAGGATGATCAGTGGGAACAGGATGTTGTAGGGCAGCTTGAGCAGCTGCACCCACATGCCGATCATCGGCAGGTTCAGGATCAGCAGCATGACGTTGCCGATATACATGCTGGCCACGATGCCCCAGAACAGGCCGGGGTTTTGCGTGATCAGCAGCGGTCCGGGCTGCAGCCCGTGAATGACGAACGCCCCGAGTAGCAGTGCCATCACCACATTCGGGGGGATGCCAAGCGTCATCAACGGAATGAAGGCGCCGCCCGCCGCGGCGTTGTTGGCCGACTCGGGCCCGGCGACGCCCTCGATCGCGCCATGGCCGAAACGCTCGGGCGTCTTCGACAGGCGCTTCTCCAGCGCGTAGGAGGCGAATGAGGCCACCACCGCGCCGCCGCCCGGCAGGATGCCGAGGAAGAAGCCGAGGACGGTGCCGCGGCCGACCGGACCCGCGCTCGCCTTCCAGTCCTTCCTGGTGGGCAAGAGATGAGTGATCTTGGTGTTGATGATGTCGCGCTTGATCGCCTGCTCGGTGTTGAGCAGCACCTCGGCAACACCGAACAGGCCCATCACCACCGGCACCAGGCCGATGCCGTCGATCAGCTCCATGCGGCCGAAGGTCAGCCGCGGCTGCGCGGTGATGCTGTCGAGCCCTACCAGCCCGAGCACGACGCCGATGCATGCCATCAACAGTGCCTTAGGCATCGAGCCCTGCGTCAGGAAGGTGAGCACGACGAGGCCGAGCACCATCAGGCTGAAATACTCGGCCGGACCGAATGCGATGGCGACGCTGGCAAGCTTCGGCGCGACCAGCATCAAGGCGATCAGCGCAAACGTGCCGGCGGCGAAGGAGCCGAAAGCGGAGATGCCGAGCGCGGGACCGGCACGCCCCTGCTTCGCCATCTGGTGGCCGTCGATGCAGGTGACGACGGAAGCCGCCTCGCCGGGGATGTTGACCAGGATCGAGGTGGTTGAGCCGCCATACATTGAGCCGTAATAGATGCCGGCCATCATGATGATGCCGGATTCGGGCGTCCCGGAGAGCGTCACCGGCAGCAGCAGCGACATCGCCGAGATCGGCCCGATGCCTGGCAGCACGCCGACCAGAGTGCCGATGAAGACGCCGATGAAGCAATAGAGCAGGTTGATCGGCAGCAGCGCGACGCCGAAACCATGGGCGACGTTGACGAGCGTATCCATGGGTCAGCCGATCCCGAACAGGCCTGAGGGCAACTGGATCAAGAGCAGGCGCTTGAGCACCCACCACATGCAGACCGGCACCAGCACGGCGATCGGAACCGCCAGCGTCCAGCGCACGGGATCGATCAGGCGCAACAGCAGCAGCATCAACGGGATCGACGACAACAGGAAGCCCAACGGCTCAAGGGCGAGGGAGAATGCGATGAGGCAGGCGATGAGGAGAAGCGGCTTGCTCCAGCGCACATTCTCCCAGCGTGAGGCCAGCGTCGGCCCGCCCTCGGTGATCGCCGAGACGATGATGGCGCTCGCGAACACGCACATCAGGATTCCGGTGTAGAACAGCACGTAGCCGGAGCCGGGATCGTTGATGGTGCCGAGCCTGAGCTTCAGCCCCGACCAGATCACGAAGCCGCCGAGTGCGAGCCCGATCAGCCCGCCCCAGAGCTCGGAGTTGCTGAGGCGGAGTTTGACATTGGTGTCGTTGTTCATATGACGAACCTTATGGGTCACCGTCACCCGAACGCAGCGGCGAAGCCGTTGTCCTTGAGGTGGCGGGTCGTAGCGAGGCCCTCGAAGGGGCGACCGTGCCCGGTCCATCCTTCGAGGCGAGCCGCCAGTGCGGCTCACCTCAGGATGACGTCAGCATCTGTGGCAGGCAGCCGAACCCTACTTCTTCGCCAGCCCGAGCGTGTTGATCACCTTGCGCTCGGAATCCGTGACCTCGACGACGAACTTCTTGTAGTCCTCAGTGTTCTTGTAGTTCGGCACCATGTCGTATTTGGCGAGCGTCGCGATCACCGCGGGGTCCTCGAGGGCCTTCTTGAAGGCATCGTGCAACTTGCCGACGATCTTGGGATCCATCCCCTTCGGGCCGGCGATGCCGAACGGAGAATCATAGACCATGGGATAGCCGAGCTCCTTCAGTGTCGGCACATCGGGGTAATTCGGCGAGCGGGCGCCGGTCCACACCATCAGCAGCCGCAGCTTGCCCGCGTCGACCAGCGGTCGCCATCCCGTGGAATCAGCCTGAAGCATGGTATGCTTACCGAGCACGGCGGCATTGGTCTCTGCACCTCCCTTGAACGGCACCTGCGTCAGCTTGATGCCGGCCATCCCGGCGATCTGCTCCATCCCGATATGCAGCGAAGTGCCGGCGCCGGGCGTGGCGTAGGTCACCTTGCCCGGATTCGCCTTGGCGAACTCGACCACGTCCTTCCAGCTCTTGAACTGCGACTCCGCGCTGGTCGTCACACCGAAGGTGTAGCCGGTGAGATGGACGATGTAGGTGAAATCCTTCGCTGGATCCCACGACACCTCCTGCATCAGCGGAAGACGGAATACCGTGATTGGGATTTGCGAGATGGTGTAGCCGTCCGGCTTCGCCGCCGCCGCCATGGTCGCAGGTCCGACCGTGCCGCCGCCGCCCGCCTTGTTGTCGATGACGATCGGCTGCCCCAGGGTCTTCGAAGCACTGTCGGCGATCGCGCGCATCGAGATGTCGGTCGATCCGCCGGCCGGCCATGGCACGATCAACGTGATCGGCTTGGTGGGATAGTCCTGCGCGCTGACCGCAGTGGGGAGCAATGCGCCCATCACAGCGTGCAGCGCGGCAAATGCGATCGTCTTCAGCCCGTGTCCCGACATTGAAACCCCTCCCTCGCAGCGGCGTCTCTTGCACCGCCGCCTCTCGTTCTTGTGAGGCGATTGTTCCTGAAATCAAGAGAGAAGAAAAGCACATTGCGCACGCCCTGTGAGGAAGCCGGTGAGGCAATGTCGGCAAAGCCGGTCTGTGCGACAATTCGTCGTCAGGCTTCGTGCCGAGTGACGGAATTTGGCGCCGGGAAGCGGTCAGGCCACGCGCCGGACCATGCTCAGTGTCTCGATGGTGCGGCCGACGTCGGATGCGAGACATGGCTTGCCGAAATAATAGCCTTGGACGGCGGTGCAGCCGCATTCGCGGACGAAGTCGAGTTGCTCTTCCGTCTCCACCCCCTCCGCCGTGGTCTCGACGCCCAGCACTGAGCCGAGGCTTGCGATGGTGCGGACGATCGCAACGCTCTCCGGGCTCTCCCCGAGCGTGCCGACGAAGGAGCGGTCGATCTTGATGCGGTCGAAAGGAAATTTTCGTAAGTAGCTCAGCGATGAATAGCCGACGCCGAAATCGTCGAGGCTGACGCGCACTCCTAGCGCGCGAAGCTGGTGCAGGATCTCGATCGTCGCCTCGCTGTCATCGAGCAGCGCCGTCTCGGTCACCTCGAGCTCGAGCCGTTGCGGCGGCAGGCCGGCTTCTGCAAGCGCGCTGGTGACCATCCCGACCAACCCGCGCGAGCGGAACTGCACCGGAGACAGGTTCACCGCAACGGCGACGCCGGGCCAGGACGCGGCGACCGCGCAGGCCGTGCGCAGCACCCATTCGCCGATCGGCACGATCAGCCCGTTCTCCTCCGCAATCGGAATGAACTCGGCGGGAGAAACGATGCCGCGTGAGGGATGTTTCCAGCGCAGCAATGCCTCGAAGCCGGTGAGCTCGGAAGAATCGAGCCGCATCTGCGGCTGGAACACCAGGTGGAACTGACGACCCTCGAGCGCGCCACCCAGATCCTGCTCGAGCGCGTGCCGGCTGCGTGCTTCTTCCTCCATCTCGGGCTCGAACAGCTGATAGATTCCGCGTCCCCTGGCCTTGGCCTGGTACAGCGCGAGGTCGGCGCACTTCATCAGCTCGTCCGCGTCGAGCCCGTGGTCAGGTGCGATCGCAATACCGACAGACACGCCGACATGGACTGATTGACTTTCCAGCGGCGGAGGATGACCGATGATGTCGACGAGACGGCGGGCGAGCTCCTCAGCCGATTGCGGCTGTGGTCCGCGCTGCAGGACGGCGAACTCGTCGCCGCCGAGGCGCGCGACGGTATCGTGTTCGCCGACGTTCGCTTTCAGCTGCGCTGCGACCCAGCGCAGCAGGCGATCGCCTGCGGCGTGGCCGAGGCGGTCGTTGACGGTCTTGAAGTTGTCGAGGTCGAAGCAAAGCACGGCCATGGCGCCGCCGGCGACCGCAACCTGGTTCAGTCCCTCAGCCATCTTCTCGCGGAACAGCGTGCGATTGGGCAGGTCGGTGAGCGAATCGTGCCGCGCCATGTGCGCCACCCGGGCCTGGGCCTTGTGGCGCTCAGTGACGTCCTCGTAGGTGACGACCCAGCCGCCGTGCTCCATCCGTTTGTGATTGAGCTTGATGATGCGGCCGTCGCTCAAGTGCCGATGCAGCGTGTGCTCGCCCTCGCGCAACCGCTCGACATAGTCGGCATAGAGCTTGGCGCCGGTCGTGTTCGGGTGGATGCCGAGCTCGCAGCTGTAGTCCATGATCTCTCGCATCGAGACGCCGGGCTTAACGATCTCCGGCGACAGTCCGTACATCTCGAGATAACGGCGATTGCAGACGATCACGCGCAGGCTCGAATCGAGCATGCACAGGCCCTGGCTCATGTTGTTCAGCGCGGCATCGAAGCGGCGATACTGTTCGCTGAGCTGCTCGATGGCACGCTCGCGCTCGGTTATGTCCTCGTAGGTGGCGACGAAGCCGCCTTCGGCCAGCGCGCAATAGCGTACCGAGATCATCGTGTCGTCCGCCATGTGCCGGCGCATCGGCGATGAATCGCGGTTCGCAATGCTCGTCCTTGCGGCTTCCAGCAGCTGTTGCGGACTGTATTCGGACGAGAACGCGCCGTTTGCCATCGAGCGCTCGATCAGCTCGGCGAGATGCGTCCCGGGCCTGGTCTCCTCCGGCGACAGACGGTAGATCTTCCGGTAGGTGGTATTGCAGACGCGAAGGCGCATATCGCTGTCGAAGAAGGCGAGCCCGTGCGCCATGTTCTCCAGCGCCGCATCGAGAATGAAGTTCTGCCGCCTCAGCGTTTCCTCGTATTGCAGCCGCTCCGTGACGTCCTCGTGCACGGTCACCCAGCCGCCGTCGGGCAGGAAGCGGGAGATCGTCTGCACCATGCGTCCGTCGTAGCGCATCACCAGCAGGGATTTTTCTCTTTTGGCGCGCACGTCCTCCATTCTGGAGCTGTGAAACTCGTCGGCCGGCATCCCCGGCAGGTTGCCGCGCGATATCCAATGGTCGAGCACCGCGCGGTGCGAGACTCCCGGCTTCACGATTCCAGGATCGAGATTGTAGAGGTTGAGGAAGCGTTCGTTGCAGACGACCACGCGGCTGTCGGCGTCGTACATGATGAGACCGTGCGACATGTTCGCAAGCGCGTGCTGGCTGCGCTCCGTTTGCACGCGCAATTCCGCCTCGAGCCGGGCGAGTCGGGTGACGTCGTCGCAGATCGTCATCCAGCCGCCGCCGGGGAGAGGCTTCAGCTCGAGCGACATGACAAGGCCGCTCGCCAGCCGCTGCTCGGTGCGGAACGGCTTTCCGGCCGCGATCCGCGCGATCCGCGCCGAATAGAGCGCGTCGAGCTCGCTTTCCGGGAAGTTGCCGCGCCTGGCGCTGTGCGCGAGCACCTCTCGATAGCTCGTGCCGACGCGCACGATGTCGGCGGACATGTTGAAGAAGGAGAGGTAACGCTGATTGACCAGCAAGATGCGATTGTCGGCATCGTAGACGCAAACACCCTGCTCCATATGGTCGAGCGCGAGTTGGCTCAGCGCGACCAGGGCGTCCGGGCCCTGCTCGCGGAGTGCACCAAGCTCTTTGTCGCGGGTCGACGTCATCGGGCGGGACTCGGCAGGCAACAGACTTAACGCAACCTAATTCAGCTGCCGAGGCTAGCGAAGAGGCCGGAAAAATCCCTTAAGCGCGGTAGTTTACGGAGGATGACCGGCGATGCGTGGATGCGTATGAAGTAAGAGGTGCCTGCGTGGGCTGGCCAGATATCGTGCGTCGCCGGCACGGCAGCCAACTCTCGGCCGTGCCCTCTACGGCCCGTAAAGCACGAGCTCCGTGTCGGTGAGGTCGCCCAGAAGTGGCTGGTGCGGCCCCTTGAAATATTTGCGACCCCGTCGCTCGGTATAGATACCAACGAGGCCGGGAATTGGGCCATTGGAATCGACGGCGACCGAAATCTTGCCGAGCCGCAACAGCAGCCGGCCGATTCGGCCCGCGCATTCGGCGTATTCCGTCATGCTCCGGCAATAGATCAGCTTCATGGCGGGCGGGGCGATGAAGCCGCGGCGGATGCGCACCGGTTGCAGGATGAAGGGGAAGGTTCCTTTCGGCGTGCGGCAGACAAGGCTGAGACAATTGTAGCGCGCATGCCGCCTCAAGAGCTCGGTCTCGGCGGCGGAAAGTCCCTTGATCTCCTTGGCATGCGGCGGGATGACCTCGATCTCGCTCCACCGCGGCGCGCGCGCCAGCGCAGGGATCGAGAAGAATATCCCGCGGCAATAAGCGCGAAAGCCCTGCGTCTCGATGATCGGCCAGGTCCACGGCGCCGGGCTGATGTTGAAATAGGTGACGTCCTTGTGCCGCTGCGCGATCTTGGTCAGCAGCGGCGCGTAGTTGCGATAGGCCGGATCGACATACCAGCTCGACAGGTTGCACTGGACAGCCGTCTCCTCGCCACGCTGGCGCGCCGTGTAGATCAGAAGCAGCACGCCGACCGGCGTGCCGTCATCGTCGAGCATGTAGCCGAAGCGCGGATAGCCCTCCGGCACCGCTCGGAAGGCCTGCCGGCGCAGGCCCTGAATCCAGTATTCGCGTGAACGGCCGACGAAGCCGCGCGTCAGCAAGTCCGCGATCTTATCGACATCGGACTCCGTGATCTCGCGGCATCGGACCTTGGTATGGATCACGCTCGTCTTGCCCGTGGAAATGGTCAGCCTCGTGAGTTGCTTAGCGCCAGCCTTCGCCGTGAGCACCGGCCGCAACATGCGGCTGAAAGCCCAGGACGTCCTGCACCTTGGCGGGCCAGGCGGAAAGATCGGTGCCGTGGGTGTGGAACATGGCGACGGCCAGCCGGTCCATGCCAAAGGCAACGCAGCCGGTATGGGCCGGCTCGCCATTGGCGTCCTGGATTCCCCAGGTCGTGCCGAAATGTTCGCGGTGATAGTTGAAGCTCATGCAGGCCGTCGGCTGCTCGTCCGAGCGCAGCGGAATGAGGAGCTCGAACTTGAGTTGCTGCTGCTTCTGGCTCACCGCCTTCATCTGGCCGACCCGGCCGAAGAATGGATCGCTGGCATAGTCGACGCGGAAGGTGAGGCCGAGGTCACGCGCGATCGCCTGCGCCCGCACCATCCAGCGCTCGCGGAAGTCGGCGACGTCGTCGGGGCTGCCGATGCAGACATATTCGCGCATCCGGAACGATTGCAGGCGATCGAGATGCTTCGACGGCTCGCGGCGGAAGCAGTCGGCAGCGACATCGAAACGCAGGCCGCCCTTCGGCAACGGTCCGCGGCTCGCCGCGATCGGATAGACGGGATAGCAGGCGGCAGGCGACAGCACGAGGTCGGCTGGCGACAGTGAAGAGGTCCAGTCGCCGCCAGCATCGAAGCGGCTCACCGCGGCGTTGATCTCGCGTTCGGTGCCGTGCAGTCCGCAAACGCAGCCGAGCAGGTTCGGAAAGCTCTTGAGGTAGCCGGATTTCTCCAGCTGGGCGCGGCTCATCACCGGTGGAAAGCGCATCACTTCGGTGCCGGCTTCGCGATGGCTCGTGATCAGTGCGGCCAGCCGCTCGACGATGCCTTCATAAAGCGCGGTGCGGGCATAGACGCCGTCGGCGCCCATGCGGTGGAACAGCTTGTCGGCAAGATGATCGAGCGGATCGATCATCTGCGGCGCGGTATCGGGCGAATTGGGGAGGACGGCAATGCTCATAGGTCGGTGTCCTGCTATATGAAAAAAATTCTTCTTCTTGGTTCAGTCGCGAAGGCTCGTCGGCACGCCGCTCATCAGCGTCGATGTCGCGGCGTTGGAGAGAATACGGTCATTGTTGATCATGATCGGTGACGACAGCACGTCGCGCAGGTGGCGGCCCATGGTGAACTCGCCGTCGTTGCGGTAGCCGGAAAGACCCGCGGTGCGCATCGCATGCATCACCGTCTCGACCGCGAGCTCGGAAGCTTGCACCTTGAGCAGCGTGATCGCGGACTGGAAGTCGAGCGAGCTCAGCGCACGCTCGTCATGCTCGGCGCGGGCGAAAGCGTCAGTGTTGGCAGAGATCAGCGCGCGCAGCTTGGCAAGCGACATCTTGGCGGCGGTGAAGTGGGCCGCGGCCGGGGGCATCTGGCCGCCGGAAGAGCGCGCCGCCTTGCGGATGAAAGCCTGCGCGCGGGTCACGGCCGCAGCGGCGATGCCGGCCCAGGCCGACGACCAGCACAGATGTGCGAACGGGGTCATGGTCTGGGCGTGGATCTTGTCGTAGGATTCCGGGAAGACGCGGTCGGCAGGGCAATCGACCTTCAGCTCGAAGCCGGTCGAGCAGGTGCCGCGCATGCCGAGCGTTTCCCAGCCGAGCGTCCGCTTCAGCGAATAATCGTCCTTGGCGAGCGCCATCAGAACCTGGTCGGAGGCTGCGGCATCGGTGGCGCGGCGGGCGATGGTGACGAGGCCGTCGGCCTCGGCGCCGTAGGAGATCACGGTGGCATCGCGAACCAGGGAGACGGTGTCGCCAGCATGATCGACCGCGGCGGCGCTGGCGCGGATATTGCCGCCATTCTGGCCCTCGGTGGTGGAGGAGGCGAGCAGCCACTGGTCGCGGGCGACCCGGCGCATCATGGTCTCCATCCAGGGAATGCCATGGCCGTGCCTGATGACGCAGGCGACCTTGGTCTGATGCATCGCGTAGATCATCGCCGTGGAAGCGCAGGCGCGTCCGAGTGTGTAGCAGATGTCAGTAACGTCATAGATCGAGGCGCCGAAGCCGCCGAACTCGACCGGGATCATCACGCCCAGCAGCTTCTGCTCACGCGCGACGTCGAAGGCCTTGTGCGGGAAGCGGGCGTCGCGATCGACCCCGTCTGCGTCGGCCGCTGCCGCTGCGGCGGTCCGGGCGGCGCGCTCGGTCAGGGACGGGCCCTGCTCGAGAAAGCTCGCCTGCATTTCGTCGACAGTGAGGACTGCTTCACGCACGTTCATACTCGTCCGCCTCCGGTTTGCCGTTCGAGATCGCCAGCATCAGTCGCGATGCCGCCTGAAGCGATCTTCCGGCCATCTTTGCTTGTGAGACGAGGCTAGGGATTTAATTCAAATTCGTCGATGAAATAGAGGGTAAACAAAACCCAATTCCGAACGAACAGTTAAAGGCGGGTTGTTTGCATCACCAGATTTTCCAGCACCGCGTTAGGACTTTGGAAGAATCCCGGATTCCGGACAATCTGAGTCATCGTTTACTAAGAAGCGCGAAGTATTGCTGCCGCCCATTGCAGGACCGGCAGGCCGTGCCCATCGTAGCCGGCAGTCCGATCCGACCTCGATAGACACATGGGAATTCGCCGATGCAGGCCTTCGATACCGATTTGCGCAATCGCATCATCAAGCTGGTGAAGGATATCCTTGAGCAGAACTCGCTCACTGCCGACGTCACGCCGGAGGCAAAGCTAGTCGACGTCGGCCTGACTTCGATGGACATGGTCAATCTGATGCTCGGCGTCGAAGCCGAGTTCGACTTCACCATCCCGCAGTCCGAGATCACGCCGGAGAATTTCCAGTCGGTCGAGACGCTGGAGCGGATGGTCGCGACGCAGCTGCAGCTCGCGAACGCGGCTTAAGCCGGGCGCGCCTCTTTCTCCGCTATCGTCCCCGCGTATGCGGGGACCTATACCGCGGAATCTCGATCACTGACGATCGGAGTGCCCAACGACTGGTCTTTGCCTGCCTGTGGTTATGGGTCCCTGCGTTCGCGGGGGCGACACCAAATGTGAGGCTCGCCCCTCCGTCCCTCACACCACCGGCATCACCCGGCCACCCCGTTCCAAAACCGCCGCAAAACTGGCATAGCTCAGCCGTGTCACACGTGGCGGACAGGGTGGAGCAGGCATGACGCAGGCGATATTGGGGATCATCGGCGGCTCGGGCATCTATGACCTGCCGGGCCTCGAGGGGGCCCACGAAGAGGTGATCGCTAGTCCGTGGGGGGAGCCGTCAGCACCATTGCGGCGCGGCTCCATCGCCGGTCTGCCGATCGTGTTCCTGCCGCGGCATGACAAGGGTCACCGGCTTTCTCCCTCCGATATCAACTATCGCGCCAATATCGACGTGCTGAAGCGCGCCGGCGTCACCGACCTGATCTCGCTTTCGGCCTGCGGTTCCTTCAAGGAGGAACTGCCGCCCGGCACCTTCGTTCTCGTCGACCAGTTCGTCGACCGGACCCACAAGCGCGAGAGCTCATTCTTCGGCCGCGGCTGCGTCGCACATGTGTCCATGGCGCACCCGGTCTCGCCGCGGCTGCGGCTCCATCTCGCGGCGGCGGCTGACGCCGAGGGCATCGCGATCGCCCGCGGCGGCACTTATGTCTGCATGGAGGGGCCGCAATTCTCTACTTACGCAGAGAGCATGACCTACAAGGCCCTTGGCTATTCCGTGATCGGCATGACCAATATGCCCGAAGCGAAGCTCGCGCGTGAGGCGGAGATCTGTTACGCCACCGTCGCGATGGTGACGGATTTCGATTGCTGGCATCCCGATCATGACGCCGTCACCGTGCAGGACATCATTCGCGTGTTGACGTCGAACGCCGACAAGGCGAAGGCGCTGGTGGCGCGGCTGGCAAGGGATTTTCCGCGCGAGCACGAGCCGTGCCCGATCGGCTCCGACCGGGCGCTCGACACCGCGCTGATCACGGCGCCTGAGGCGCGCGATCCGGAGCTTCTGAAGAAGCTCGATGCGGTGGCGGGTCGCATCCTGCGCGGCTGAGGCGCAAGGCGAAGCACAAGAAGGCAGAATGCCATGAAGGTCGACGGCAAACATTTTCGCAGCATCTGGCGCGAGCGCGACGGCTGGTCCGTCGGCGCGATCGATCAGCGCCGGCTGCCGCATGAGTTCGTCATCGCGCGCCTGACCTCGTGTGAAGACGCGGCCGTTGCGATCCGCGACATGCTGGTACGCGGCGCGCCGCTGATCGGGGCGACTGCCGCCTACGGCATGGCCCTCGCGATGCGCGAGGACGCTTCCGACGCCGGTCTGAAACGGGCCTACGACACGCTCGTGGTCGCACGGCCAACCGCGATCAATCTGAAATGGGCCCTGGACGAGATACGCAGGACGCTCGCGCCGGTCGATCCCGTTGAAAGGGCGGAAGCTGCCTACGCGCGCGCCGACGAGATCGCCGAGCAGGATGTCGAGATCAATCGCGGCATTGCCGGCAACGGTCTGAAGCTGATCGAGGCGATTGCGGCGAAGAAGCCGGGCGAGACGGTCAACGTCCTCACGCACTGCAATGCCGGTTGGCTCGCCACCGTCGACTGGGGCACCGCGACGGCGCCGATCTATCTCGCGCACGAACGCGGCATCAACGTCCATGTCTGGGTCGACGAGACCCGCCCGCGCAACCAGGGCGCTTCGCTCACAGCCTGGGAGCTCGGCCATCACGGCGTGCCGCACACGGTCATCCCGGACAACACTGGCGGACACCTGATGCAACATGGCATGGTCGATCTCGTCATCGTCGGCACCGACCGCGTCGCCGCCAATGGCGACGTCTGCAACAAGATCGGCACCTATCTGAAGGCGCTGGCCGCGCATGACAACGGGGTGCCGTTCTATGTCGCGCTGCCATCGCCAACGATCGACTTCGCCGTCCACGACGGCATCCGCGGCATCCCGATCGAGCAGCGCAGCGGCACCGAGGTGACCGACATGACCGGCCGCACCGCGGACGGAAGGCTGGAGACGGTGCGCATCGTCCCGGAGGGGTCGCCGGTCGCGAACTACGCCTTCGACGTGACGCCGGCACGGCTCGTCACCGGCCTGATCACCGAGCGCGGCGTGCTGAAGCCGGATCGAGCCTCGCTGGCGGCTGCGTTCCCGGAGCGGGTCGCAGATGCTGCGGAATAGTGCAGTTTACCAGGCGAGATGTTGCCACGTCATTGCGAGGGGCTCTTGCGACAAGCAGCAATGACCAAGAGTGACGCGCCAGCTAGCCCAGCTTGAGGCCCGTGGCCTTCTCGAGCTCGGCGATGGCCTGGGCGCCGCTCGTCACTTTTATCGTCGTCATGCCCATCTCGCGCGCGGGCTTCAGGTTCACACCGAGATCGTCGAGATAGACGCAGTTGTTCGGATCGACCTTTAGCGTCTCGACCATCAATTGATATATCCGCGGGTCGGGCTTGCGCAGGCCAATCTTGGCGGATTCGATCACGTGGTCGAACAGCACCATGACCTCGGCGATGTAGAGGGAACGTCCGGTCATGCTCCCGATGGCGTTGGCCGGAAGGTTGTTGGTGATGCAGCCGGTCTTGAATTGCGCCTTGATGCGCTTCAGGGCTTCGACCATCTCTGGACGTAGACTGCCCTGCAGCAAGGGCAGCACATCGCGTCCGCGTACCTCCGCGCCCAGTGCAAGCGATTCCGTGGCGAATAATTCGTCGAAAGTGTCGATGTCCACCTCGGCCCGCTCGAACTTGGCCCAGGCGTTCTCCAGGTGGTTGGCGGCGTTGGTGCGCCGGATGATGTCGGCGGGCAGTCCGCGCTCGATCTCGAACCGCGTGAACGCCTCGAATGGTGAGCTCGTCAGCACGCCGCCAAAATCAAAGATCACAGCCTCGATCGCCAATGTCCTGCCCTCGTCAATTCCTTTCCAAGAGGGCTAGCATGCGCTATCGGCAAGAGCCAGTCCGAAGCCGTCCTCCTCCTCACCGGTGCTGTCGCCGGAGCGTGTTCCCATGACGAAGCTTGCCATGTTCATCGCTGCAGCGCTGCTGCTCGCCACGCCTGCCCGTGCCATCGTCGGTGGCGGCACGCCACAGGCCGATGGTGTCGCGCGTGCCGTCGTCACCATCGTCGGTTCGCGCGGCAATTTCTGCACCGGCAGCTTGATTGCACCACGCGTGGTCCTGACGGTCGCGCACTGCGTGCAACCCGGCGCCGACTACAAGATCGTTGATCGCGGTGCTGACGGCCAGCCGCAATTGTTGAACGTGCGTACGGTCGCGATTCACCCGAACTTCAACATGCAGGCGATGCAGGCGCACCGCGCCACCGCCGACGTGGCGCTGCTGCAACTGGAAATTCCACTCAAGGGAAAATCCACGGTGACAGTCGGCATGCCGACGATTCCAATCCAGGTCGGCAGCCGCTTCGTCATCGCCGGTATCGGTGTCACCGTTCGTGGTGACGGCAAGAGCGGCGGCATGACGCGCGTTGCCGGCCTCGTTGCGACCGGGCGGCCCGGTACGCTCCAGGTTCGCCTGGTCGACCCCGTAACCAACGGTGTTCGCGACGGAATTGGCGCCTGCACCGGCGATTCCGGCGGCCCGGTATTCGAGGACAGGCCGGGCGGTCCCGTGCTTGTCGGCCTCATCAGCTGGTCCACTGGGCCGAACGGCACGGCTGGTTGCGGCGGATTGACCGGCGTGACGCCGCTGACGCTCTATCGCGAGTGGATCTTGCAGGCCGCGCGGAGCTGGGGTGCGGCACTGTGATTTGACCGCGATTTGATCTATGTCATTTTGAAGCGGAAGCGCGGCGGGTGATCATGCCCGCTGCGGAGGAAACGCGCCGCCCAGTCAAGGGCGGCCACAAAAACAAGCAAGGCATAGAAGCAACAATGAATGTCGCTGTTCGCAGTCACGCCACGGCCAAGCAGGTTTCTGAACATTTCGACGTGTTGATCGTCGGCGCCGGCATCTCCGGCATCGGCAGCGCCTATCATCTCACGAAGCAGCTTCCGGGAACGAGCTTCGTCATCCTGGAAACCCAGGCGACGTTCGGGGGCACCTGGACCACGCATCGCTATCCAGGCATCCGCTCGGACAGCGATCTCCATACCTTCGGCTATCGCTTCAAGCCCTGGGTCGGCCCGCCGATCGCGACCGCCGAGGAGATCCTCGCCTACATGAACGAGGTGATCGAGGAGAACGATCTCGCCAAGCACATTCGCTACAAGCACAAGATCAATTCCGCGAGCTGGTCGAGCGAGCAGAACCTCTGGACCATCGAGGCGGTGACGACCGACACCGGCAAGCCCAGGACCTTCACCGCCAACTTCCTCTGGATGTGCCAAGGCTACTATCGCCATTCCGAAGGTTACACGCCGGAATGGAAGGGCATGGATCGCTTCAAGGGCCGCATCGTCCATCCGCAGACCTGGCCGGATGATATCGACTTGACGAACAAGAAGGTGGTGGTGATCGGCTCGGGCGCCACGGCGGCGACGCTGGTGCCGAACATCGCGGACAAATGCGCGCATGTCACCATGCTGCAGCGCTCGCCAACCTACTTCCGTCTCGGCCGCAACGCCATCGAGATTGCGGAAGAGCTGCGCCGGCTTCAGGTCGATGAGGCCTGGATCCACGAGATCGTGCGGCGGAAGATCCTGTTCGAGCAGGATGCGTTCACGAAGCTCTGCGTATCCAAGCCCGAGCAGGTCAAGAAGGAGCTGATCGGCCAGATCAGCGCCGTCCTGGGTCCCGATTACGACGTCGAGACGCACTTCACGCCGAAATACCGGCCTTGGCGGCAGCGCATCGCCTTCGTGCCGGATGCCGACCTGTTCAAGGGAATCGCCAGCGGCAAGGCCTCGGTCGTGACCGACGAGATCGAATGTTTCGTCGAGAATGGCATCCAGCTCAAATCGGGCAAGCTGCTGGAAGCCGATGTCGTCGTCACCGCGACCGGTTTCAATCTTGCGGCGCTCGGTGACATCGCGTTCGAGATCGACGGAAAACCGCTCGCCTTCGGCGACACCGTCACCTATCGCGGCATGATGTTCACGGGCGTGCCCAACATGGTCTGGGTGTTCGGCTACTTCCGTGCCAGCTGGACCCTGCGCGTCGACCTCGTCGCCGATTTCGTCTGCAGGCTGCTCGGACACATGAAGGCCAAAGGTGCGAAGAAGGTCGAGGTCCAGCTGCGCCCCGAGGACCACAACATGCCGATCCTGCCCTGGATCGATCCGGAAAACTTCAATCCCGGCTACATGATGCGCAACATGGACCTGTTGCCCAAGCGCGGCGACAAGCCCGAGTGGCAACACAGCCAGGATTACTGGACCGAGAAGGACGAGATTCCGAAGACGGATCTGGACGACAAGGCGTTCGTCTACGGGTGAGGACGTTGTCGGTGTAGCGGGGGAGCGCTCGCTACACACTGTCGTCCCGGGGCGCGAAGCGAACCCGGGACCATAGCGACAGGGACTGGTTACGAAGCGAGCGGGTCACTCAGGTCTTCGCCAAACCTCTTCCTGTGGCTATGGGGTCCGGATTTGCGCTTCGCTTGTCCGGGACGACAGCGGTTGTTGGACCAGCGGCGTCTCAACCCATTCAGACCACAGCTCACGAATTCCTCCGCGTCGCATTCGTCGCAATCGCCGCTGCAGCCGTCCGGTTTTCCACGCCGAGCTTGGCGTAGATCTGCTCGAGATGCTTGTCGACCGTGCGCGGGCTGAGGCCCAGAATTTGCGCGATGTCGCGGTTGGTCTTGCCCTTGCTGAGCCAGGCCAGCACCTCGCCCTCCCGGGTGGTGAGGCCCAGCTCGCTCGTGAATTCGGGCGGCAGCGCGGTGCCGGATTCCCGGGAGAGCCGCAGCAGGAACTCGTTTGGCGCGGTTTCGCCCATGTAGTAGAGCCGAAGCTGCGGATTGTCGGGCAACGAAGCTCCCGGAGACTTCGCGCTGCCCTTGGCCTTGGCCTGCTCGAGCCATTGCAGCAGCGCCGGCGGCAGCACGAAGTCGTCCGCTTGCGCGCCGTGATGATCGGACAGCAGCTTCTGAGCCTGCGGCGTCGCCCAGAGCACGTGGCCCTGGCGGTTGACCGCGAACAGAAATCGGCCGGAGACGTCGAGTGCGGCGCGTGCGCTCTGGGTCAGCCGGGCATTGCCGAGATGGACGCGAATGCGCGCCAGCATCTCCTCGATCACGATCGGCTTGGTCACGTAGTCGACACCACCGGCCTCCAGTCCACGCACGATATGCTCGGTCTCGGCAAGACCAGTCATGAAGATCACGGGGACATTGGCAAGACCGGCATCGCGCTTGAGCCGGCGGCAGGTCTCGAAACCGTCGATGCCAGGCATTACGGCATCGAGTAGCACGATGTCCGGCGTGATCTGATCGATGATCCGCATCGCGGCGGCACCGTCGAGCGCCACCATGACCGTCATGCCGGCGCCGTCGAGCGCGTCTGTGAGCAGCCGTAGCGTCTCCGGGGAATCGTCGACAACGAGCGCGACGTCGCGCTTCTTCGACTCAATGTTCATGCGCGTGCAACGTCTTCAATGTAGCCATATATCGATCGAGATCGAAGCGATCGACCAGCGAGCGCATCTGTGCGACGAAGTCGGCATGCTCCGGATGCTCGGTGCCGATCTCGTCCAGCTTCAATTGGATGCCCTTGACATAGCCGAGCTGACCGAGCCCGATCAGCGCCTCGATGTGCCGCGCCGGCGGCTTTGACCCGGTCTCGGCACGCCATAGCGGCATCGGAACCTCATACGAACCGTATTGCCACTCAATCTTGAGGAGCTGGCGGATCGTCTCCAGGAGGCGTGGGATGTCGATCGGCTTCATCAGGTAGCCGTCGTGGAAGGGCTGCGCCAACGGCGCTCCGTGGGCCTCCAACGCACTTGCCGACACCATCAGGATGCGCGCCTGGTGATGGCCGCTCTCGCGCAACGCCTCGGCAACGGCCCAGCCGTCCATGGTTGGCATCGAGATGTCGAGCAGGAACAGATCGGGGCGGCAATGCTGCGCCAGCGCAAGACAGCCCGCACCATCGGGCGCGCTGAGCAGGATGAAGCCGAGCGGCGTCAGCACCTCGCGCAGGAGGTCGCGGTGCACGGGGTCATCGTCGGTGACGAGGATGGTCTTGCGGGCGCCGTGATAGCCGGAGACCGGCGCCTCCACCGGCGCGATGCGCTGGGGATTGGTGACCTCGGAGAGCAGGATCTTGACCTTGAACGTCGAGCCAGCGCCGACGGTGCTCGTCACCTTGATGTCACCGCCCATCACGCCGGCGAGCAGCCGGCTGATGGTTAGTCCAAGGCCGGTGCCGGTCTGCGGCTGCGAGACGCCAATCTCGCCGCGTTCGAAGGGCGCGAAGATGCGTTCGAGATCGTCGCCCCGGATGCCGGGGCCGGTGTCGATTACCTCGAATTCTGCGACCGGACTGCGGTAGTGCACCACGAATTGCACGCTGCCCGACTGCGTGAACTTGATGGCGTTCGAGAGCAGGTTGATCAGCACCTGACGCAGCCGCTTCTCGTCGGCATAGACCACGCGCGGCAGATGCGGCGGCCGCCTGAACACGAAGTCGATGCCCTTGGCTGCGGCCTGGAGGCGGAACATGCCGACGAGCTGGTCGAGAAATTCGCTGAGCCGCACCTCGTCGCGCGACAGATACAGCCGCCCTGCCTCGATCTTGGAGATGTCTAGGATGCCGTCGATCAGGCCGGAGAGATGGTCGGCGCTACGGCGGACGACGCGGACCTGGTCGCGCGGCTTGGCGCCAAGCGTCGTGTCCTGCTCGAGCAGCTGGGCATAGCCGCTGATCGCGTTCAGCGGTGAGCGCAGCTCGTGGCTCAGGCCCACCACGTACCGGCTCTTGGCGAGGTTGGCCGATTCGGCAACCTCCTTGGCCCGCTGGAGCTCCGCATCCGTGCGCTTGTGCGCGTCGATCTCCTGGATCAGCAGCGCGGTCTGACGCCGCGTCTCGGCTTCTGCGGCCCGGCGGCTCTGTTGCGCCAGCACGAACAGCCATGCAACCACGCCGATGATGATGCTGAGTGAGAAGAACACCTTCCAGAGCACGTCGGAAACCAGCGCATTCTCGCCATGCACGCTTGCTGAAGTCTGCAGATAGATCAGCCCCAGCACCAGCGCGACCAGGCCGGCTGAGATCACGAACACGCCGATATAATGGCCGACCTGCGAGTTGATCCGGGCGTAGATCGGCTGCGGCATCAGCTTTCCCAGCGCTTCAGACACCTGCGCCTGGAACCTCGCGTGAGGCTTGCAAAGGTCGTGGCAGCGCGCGTCCAGCGAACAGCAGAGCGAGCAGATCGGCCCCGCATAGGCTGGACAGGAGGCCATGTCCTCCGGCTCGAATGAGTGCTCGCAGATGCAGCACTGGATCGCTTCGATATTCTGCCAGCTCCGCTTCGGCTTGCGTGCAATGTAGTACCTGCCGTCTGTCGCCCAGGCGATCAGCGGCGCGGCGAAGAAGGCGGCCGCAAGTGCGATGAAGGCCGACAGCGCCTTCGCGGTGGGTCCGAACAGGCCGTAGAACGCGCTGATGGAGACGATGGTCGCCAATGTCATCGCGCCGACGCCGACCGGATTGACGTCGTAGAGGTGCGCGCGCTTGAACTCGATCTGCTGTGGTCGCAATCCAAGCGGCTTGTTGACGACGAGGTCGGCGACCAGTGCGCCGACCCAGGCGATCGCGACGTTCGAATAGAGCGCCAGAGTTTGCTCCAGCGCCTTGTAGACGCCGATCTCCATCAGCAGCAGCGCCACGATGACGTTGAAGACCAGCCAGACCACGCGTCCGGGATGGCTGTGGGTCAGGCGCGAGAAGAAATTCGACCAGGCGATCGAGCCGGCATAGGCATTCGTGACGTTGATCTTGACTTGCGACAGGATCACGAACGTGCCGGTCAACGCCAGCGCGAGCTCGGGCTGCGACAGCACATAGCGGAACGCTTCGAGATACATGTGCGCCGGCTCGGCGGCCTCCTCGGGCGGCACGCCGTGGCTGAGTGCGAAGAAGGCCAGAAACGAGCCGGCCAGGAGCTTCAGCGCGCCAAGTACGATCCAGCCCGGTCCTGCGCTCATCAGCGCGATCCACCAGGAGACCCTCGAAGCGCGGCGATCGCGCGGCAGGAAGCGCAGGAAATCCACCTGTTCACCGATTTGCGCGACCAGCGAGAACACGACCGAGGCGGCAACGCCGAACAGCAACAGGTCGAAATGTCCGTTGAGGTCGCCGTGGTCGCCCGAGAACTTGCGCCACTCCGTAAATGAGTTCGGGTTATGCCAGGCGATAGCCGCGAACGGGATGATGTGAAGGATCACCCACAGCGGCTGCGTCCACAATTGGAAGCGGCTGATCAGCGTGATGCCGTAGGCCACCAGCGGTATGATCACGACGGCGCTGACGAGATAGCCGACCGGCCGCGGAATCCCGAAGCACATCTCGAGCGCGGATGCGAGAATCACGGCTTCGATGGCGAAGAAGATGAAGGTAAAGGACGCGTAGATCAGCGAGGTGACGGTCGAGCCGATATAGCCGAATCCGGCCCCTCGCGTCAGCAGGTCGATGTCGATGCCGCATTTGGCGGCATAGTACGCGATCGGCACGCCGCAGCAAAAGATGATCAGAGAGACCACGAGGATGGCGGCGGTCGCATTGGTGACGCCATAGTTCAGGGTGATGGTGCCTCCGATCGCCTCCATCGCCAGGAACGAGATCGCGCCCAGCGCGGTGTTGGCGACCCGGGCGGCGGACCAGCGGCGCGCGCTCTTCGCCGTGAAGCGCAGCGCGTAGTCTTCCAGCGTCTGGTTGGCGACCCATTGGTTGTACTGGCGCCTGACGCGGTCTATTCGCTGCCGCCCTGCCACGCTTTACCCCACTTCCGATACCGGCCCGGAGCCCTCGCAAATTCCGTACCAGAAGCCTACGTCGGCATTTTGCGGTGCAGTATACGCGATCTTGCGTATGCTTGAGCTGCATGAATTCGAGCCATCCTCACGGCACCAAACGCGTGTTCTCGAACAAAAGTGGGGGTGCTCATGTCAGACGAAGCAAACAAAGGCCCGTTGTCGCCGCTCCGGCGCAAGTTGCTGATGGGGATGGCGGCCGTGCCGGCCATCACGATGCTGCCGCGGGCGTCCTTTGCACAGGCGCCGGCGACCTCGGCGGTCAACACCACCGGCCTTGCCGTCACCGACACCGAGGTCACGGTCGGCATCCTGCATTCGGCGACCGGCACCATGGCGATCTCCGAGACCGGCTCGATCCAGGCCGAGAAGCTCGCGATCGAGCAGATCAATGCCGCGGGCGGCGTGCTCGGCCGCAAGATCAAGTTCATCCAGGAGGACGGCGCTTCGGACTGGCCGACCTTCGCCGAGAAGGCGAAAAAGCTCCTCGTCAACGACAAGGTCGCGGCGATCATGGGCTGCTGGACCTCGGCCTCCCGCAAGGCGGTGCTGCCGGTCGTCGAGCAATATAACGGCATGCTCTACTACCCGACCTTCTACGAAGGCCTCGAGCAATCCAAGAACGTGATCTACACCGGCCAGGAGGCGACCCAGCAAATTCTGGCGGGTCTCAACTGGATCGCCAAGGAGAAGGGCGCCAAGTCCTTCTTCTTCATCGGCTCGGACTACATCTGGCCGCGCACCTCCAACAAGATCGCCCGCAAGCATGTCGAGAACGTGCTCAAGGGCAAGGTCGTCGGCGAGGAATATTATGCGCTCGGCTCGACGCAGTTCAACTCCGTCATCAACAAGATCAAGCTGACCAAGCCGGACGTGATCTTCACCGACGTCGTCGGCGGCTCCAACGTCGCGTTCTACAAGCAGCTCAAGGCGGCCGGCATCGACCTTTCGAAGCAGCCGCTGCTCACGATCTCGGTGACAGAGGACGAGATCGACGGTATCGGCGGCGAGAACATCGCAGGCGCGTATGCCTGCATGAAGTACTTCCAGTCGCTCGACAACCCGAACAACAAGGCTTTCGTCTCGGCGTTCAAGAAGATGTGGGGCGAGAAGACCGTGATCGGAGATGTCACCCAGGCTGCGTATCTCGGCCCGTGGCTGTGGAAGCTCACCGTCGAGAAAGCCGGCTCCTTCGACGTGGACAAGATCGCCGCCGCCTCGCCGGGCGTCGAGTTCAAGGGGGCGCCGGAAGGCTATGTGCGCATCCACGAGAACCATCACCTCTGGTCGAAGACGCGGGTTGGCCGCGCCAAGCTCGATGGCCAGTTCGAGCTGATCTACGAGACCGCCGACCTGGTCGAGCCGGATCCGTTCCCGAAGGGCTACCAGTAAGGGCCGCGGCTTCCGCCGCACTTTCCCTCACGACAAAACCGCTCCCTGGCGTGGATTGCAAGTCCATGCCCAAGACCCCGCGTCGCGACTCTGCATCGCGACGCGGGACCCTTACCCCCGACGGAGGATATCGATGTTCGGCGACTACTCGCTTGGTGATCTTGGCTCGATCTTCGTCATGCAGGGCTTTGCCGGGCTGATCCTGTTCTCGGTCTACGTGCTGATGGCGCTCGGTCTCGCGATCATCTTCGGCCAGATGGGCGTCATCAACATGGCCCATGGCGAGTTCATGATCCTCGGGGCCTACGTCACCTGGATGACTTCGAATTTCTTCCAGTCCTATTTGCCGAGCCTGTTCAGCGGCTACTTCTTCCTCGCGATGATTCTGGCCTTCTTCGCCTCCGGCGCGCTGGGGATGTTGGTGGAGTGGGTGCTGATACGGCACCTTTACAAGCGCCCGCTCGATACGCTGCTGGCCACCTGGGGTCTCAGCCTGATGCTGCAGCAGGCCTATCGCTCCGTGTTCGGCGCGCGCGAGGTCGGCGTCGAGCTGCCGCAGTGGATGCTCGGCTCGCTGCGCGTCACCGACAGCATCGAGGTGCCCATCAACGGCATATTCGTGATGGGCCTCACCGTGCTGATTACCATTTCCGTCGCCTACGTTCTCTACATGTCGCGCTGGGGCCGCCAGGTGCGCGCGGTCGTGCAAAACCGCATCATGGCCGGCGCGGTCGGCATCAACACCGAGAAGGTCGATCGCTACACTTTCGGGCTCGGCTGCGGCATCGCGGGCGTCGCCGGCAGCGCCTTCACCATGATCGGCTCGACCGGGCCGACGTCGGGACAGCTCTACATCGTGGACACATTCCTGGTCGTCGTGTTCGGCGGCGCCGCCAGCCTGCTCGGCACCATCGCCTCCGCCTTCTCGATCTCGCAGACGCAATCGACCCTCGAATTCTTTATGTCGGGCTCGATGGCCAAGGTGCTCACGCTGCTCGCCGTCGTCGGCATCCTGATGCTGCGGCCGCAGGGTCTCTTCGCCCTCAAAGTCCGCAAATAACGAGAAGCAGGCAAGTCATGATCATCAACTCACGCTTCTTCAATCGATCCGAGCTCATGGGCTTCATTGCCCTGGCGGTGGTGCTGTTCGTGATCCTGCCGCTGACCCTCGACGTGTTCCGCCTCAATCTGGTCGCGAAATACCTGACCTACGCCTTCGTCGCGATCGGCCTCGTGCTGTGCTGGGGCTATGGCGGCATCTTGAGCCTGGGGCAGGGCGTGTTCTTCGGCCTCGGCGGCTATTGCATGGCGATGTTCCTCAAGCTCGAGGCCTCCAGCGTCGAGAACACCAAGATCCAGTCGACGCCCGGCATCCCCGATTTCATGGACTGGAATCAGATCACGGCACTGCCCTTCTTCTGGCAGCCGTTTCACAGCCTCACCTTCACCATCCTCGCCATCGTCCTGGTACCTGGCCTGTTCGCCCTGATCATCGGCACCGCGATGTTCAAGCGTCGCGTCGGCGGCACCTATTTCGCGATCATCACCCAGGCCGTCGCCGCCATTCTAACCATCCTGATCGTCGGTCAGCAGGGCTATACCGGCGGCATCAACGGCATGACCGACCTGCGCACGCTCAAGGGTTGGGACATCCGGCCCGACCATGCCAAGATCATCCTCTACTTCGTCGAGGTGGTGCTGCTGTTCGCCTGCATCGGCATCGCGCAGTTCATCCGCCTGACCAAGCTTGGCCGCATCCTGGTCGCCATGCGCGAGCAGGAAGACCGTGTCCGCTTCTCCGGCTATAGCGTGGCCAACTTCAAGATCTTCGCTTTCTGCATGGCCGCGGTCTTCGCCGCGATCGGCGGTGCCATGTTCGCGCTCAATGTCGGTTTCATGTCGCCATCCTTCGTCGGCATCGTGCCGTCGATCGAGATGGTGATCTACACCGCGGTCGGCGGACGGATGTCGATCTTCGGCGCGATATGGGGGGCGATCCTGGTCAACTTCGCCAAGACCAGCCTCTCTGAATCCTTCCCGCAGCTCTGGCTGTTCGGCCTTGGCGCGCTGTTCATCGCGGTCGTGCTCGCCTTCCCGAACGGCTTGTCCGGGCTGTGGGCAGACTACGTGCAGCCCCGCATCGACCGGCTGTTCGCCTCGCGCAAGGCGAAGGCGGGCTGGAACGGCAATTCGGTCGCCGACAGCGCACCGGCAGAGTGAGGAGATCGTCATGCTCGTCGGACATCAGCCCAAGGATTTCCTGCTCGCGGTCTCCGGACTGACCGTCTCGTTCGACGGGTTCAAGGCGGTCAACGATCTCTCCTTCTACGTCGAGGAGAACGAGATCCGGGTCATCATCGGCCCCAATGGCGCCGGCAAGACCACGGTGCTCGACCTGATCTGCGGCAAGACCAAGGCGACCTCGGGCTCGATCCAGTTTCGTGGCAAGGAGCTCACGAAGATGAAGGAGAACGAGATCGTGCAAACCGGCGTCGGACGCAAGTTCCAGACGCCGTCGGTGTTCGAGGACCTCACCGTGTTCGAGAACCTCGAGATCTCGTTCCCGCGCGGTCGCACCGTGTTCGGTTCGCTGACCTTTCAGCGCGATCAGTTGGTGAAGGACCGGGTCGAGGAGGTCGCCGAGATGATCTTCCTCAAGGACAGGCTCAACACCTATGCCGACGAGCTCAGCCATGGCCAGAAGCAGTGGCTCGAGATCGGCATGCTGCTGATCCAGGATCCGGACTTGCTGATGCTCGACGAGCCCGTCGCCGGCATGAGCGTGTCCGAACGCGCCAAGACCGCCGAGCTGCTCAACCGCATCATCAAGAACCGTTCGGTGCTGGTGATCGAGCACGACATGAAATTCGTCGAGGATATCGCGCACAAGGTCACCGTGCTGCACCAGGGCCAGATCCTTTCGGAGGGGACGATGGAGAAGGTCAAGAATGACCCCAAGGTCGTCGAAGTCTATCTGGGGCATTGAGAGATGGCGAAATCGAGTGAGCTAGTCGCGGCTCGGACGGTGCACCTCTCTCCTTGTGGGAGAGGTCCGACCGCGCAAGCGATCCGGGTGAGAGGTATCTCTCCGCGCATCAGACCGCCGTTCGTATTCGCAGATGTGGACCCCTCATCCGTCGCGGGCTTCGCCCGAGCCACCTTCTCCCACAAGGGGAGAAGGAAGGCATACCGAGCCTAGGAGCGCACCGATGCTGGCAATTTCCGATCTCCACGTCGCCTACGGCCAGAGCGAGGTGCTGCACGGGCTCAATGTCAAGGTCGCGCCCAACGAGATCGTCGCGATCATGGGCCGCAACGGCATGGGCAAGACCACGCTGATGAAGTCGCTGATGGGCATTCTGCCCGCGAAGAGCGGCTCGGTGAGCATGGATGGCGCCGAGCTCGGCAATCTCAAGAGCTACGAGCGCGTCGCCAAGGGCCTCGCCTATGTGCCGCAGGGTCGCATGATCTTCTCCACCATGACGGTGAAGGAGAACATCGAGACAGGCCTCGTCGTGTCCGGTGGATCGGAGGTGCCGGACGATATCTACGAACTGTTCCCGGTGCTGCTGGAGATGAAAGGCCGCCGCGGCGGCAATCTCTCCGGCGGTCAGCAGCAACAGCTCGCCATTGCCCGCGCACTCGCGACCAAGCCGAAGGTGCTGCTGCTGGACGAGCCGACCGAAGGCATCCAGCCCTCCATCATCAAGGAGATGGCGCGCACCTTGAAGCGCATCCGCGACGAGAAGGGTCTTTCGATCGTCGTGTCCGAGCAGGTGCTGAGCTTTGCGCTCGATATCGCCGACCGCGTGCTGGTGATCGAGAACGGCGAGATCGTGCGCGACGATCCGCGCGACGCCGTCGATGCCGCACAGGTCTCGAAATATCTGTCCGTCTAACCAACCGTAGTCAAAGGGGAGCCTCTCGATGCCAGAGACACTGATCAAGGTCGATCTCACCAAGTCGGCCTATGAAAACGACATGGTGCACAACCGCTGGCACCCCGACATTCCGATCGTGGCGTGGGTCAATCCTGGCGACGATTTCATCATCGAGACCTATGACTGGACCGGCGGCTTCATCAAGAACAACGATTCCGCCGACGACGTCCGCGACATTGATCTGTCGATCGTGCACTTCCTCTCGGGTCCGATCGGCGTCAAGGGTGCCGAGCCCGGCGACCTTCTTGTCGTCGATCTGCTCGATGTCGGCCCGCTCAAGGAGAGCCTGTGGGGGTTCAACGGCTTCTTCTCCAAGCAGAACGGCGGCGGCTTCCTGACCGATCATTTCCCGCTGGCGCAGAAGTCGATCTGGGACATCAAGGGTCTCTATACCTCCTCCCGCCACGTGCCCGGCGTCAATTTTGCCGGCTTGATCCATCCCGGCCTGATCGGCTGTCTGCCCGATCCGAAGATGCTGGAGACCTGGAACAAGCGCGAGGCCGAACTGATCTCGACCAATCCGACCCGCGTGCCTGGTCTGGCCAATCCGCCCTTCGCGGCAACCGCCCATGGCGGCCGCGCCAAGGGAGACGTGAAGGCCAAGATCGGCGCCGAAGGTGCGCGCACCGTCCCGCCGCGCGAGCATGGCGGCAATTGCGACATCAAGGACCTCTCGCGCGGCTCGAAGATCTACTTCCCGGTCTACGTGCCCGGCGCCGGCCTCTCGATGGGCGATTTGCACTTCAGCCAGGGCGACGGCGAGATCACCTTCTGTGGTGCGATCGAGATGGCCGGCTGGCTGCACCTGAAGGTCGAGGTGATCAAGGATGGCATGTCGAAATACGGCATCAAGAATCCGATCTTCAAGCCGTCGCCGATCACGCCGAACTACAAGGATTATCTCATCTTCGAAGGCATCTCGGTCGACGAGGCCGGCAAGCAGCATTACCTCGACGTCCATATCGCCTATCGCCAGGCCTGTCTCAACGCCATCGAGTATCTGAAGAAGTTCGGCTATTCCGGCGCCCAGGCCTATTCGATCCTCGGTACTGCGCCGTGCCAGGGCCACATTTCCGGCGTCGTCGACGTGCCCAACGCCTGCGCCACGCTGTGGCTGCCGACGGAGATATTCGACTTCGACGTCATGCCGTCGGCGGCGGGCCCGATCAAGCACATCACCGGCGACATCCAGATGCCGATCTCTCCGGACAAGTAATCCCTGCGCGAGGGGATGCGGGACGGCCGGCGTTTCGTCCGTCCTGCATCAACCGCCAGGTGTGTTGAACAGGCAAGATGCGTGGGGATGATGCGATGCCAGTCTACGAATATCTCTGTGACGATTGCGGACCTTTCAAGGACCTGCGTCCGATGGCGGAGTGCGACGATCCGCAAGCCTGCCCGCATTGCGAGACGCTGGCGCCACGGGTGATCCTGACCGCACCGAATTTCTTCTGCATGCCGGCCGACAGGCGCAAGGCGCACGCGGTCAACGAGCGCAGCACGCACGCACCGCAGACGCTGGCACAATACAAGGCCTCGCATGGCCCCGGTTGCGGCTGCTGCTCGACGGGCAAGACCGTCAAGGACAAGGGCGCGACGGACAGGAAAAAGCCCACGCGGTTGGTGACCAAGACCAGGAGCGGCGCCAAGGGTTTTCCGACGGCGCGGCCCTGGATGATCAGCCACTAACCAGACGCGATGACCTCACACGGATAGAAGACAGGAGCGGTCAACATGCTTCACGGCGACATTTCCAGCAGCAATGACACGGTCGGCGTCGCGGTGGTGAACTACAAGATGCCCCGGCTGCATACCAAGGCCGAGGTGCTCGAGAACGCCCGCAAGATCGCCGACATGATCGTGGGCATGAAGGTCGGCCTGCCCGGCATGGATCTCGTGATTTTCCCGGAATATTCCACGCAAGGCATCATGTACGACTCCAAGGAGATGTACGAGACGGCGTCCATGGTGCCGGGCGAGGAAACCGCGATTTTCGCCGAGGCCTGCCGCAAGGCGAAAGTGTGGGGCGTGTTCTCGCTCACCGGTGAACGCCACGAGGAGCATCCGCACAAGGCGCCCTACAACACTCTCATCCTGATGAACGACAAGGGTGAGATCGTGCAGAAGTACCGCAAGATCATGCCCTGGGTCCCGATCGAGGGCTGGTATCCCGGCAATTGCACCTATGTCTCGGAGGGGCCAAAGGGTCTCAAGGTCAGCCTGATCATCTGCGACGACGGCAATTATCCGGAAATCTGGCGCGACTGCGCCATGAAGGGCGCCGAACTGATCGTGCGTTGCCAGGGCTACATGTATCCGGCCAAGGAGCAGCAGGTCATGATCTCCAAGGCGATGGCGTGGGCCAACAACGTCTATGTCGCGGTCGCCAATGCGGCCGGCTTCGACGGCGTCTATTCCTATTTCGGCCATTCCGCCATCATCGGCTTCGACGGCCGCACGCTCGGCGAGTGCGGCGAGGAGGATTACGGCATCCAGTACGCCCAGCTCTCCAAGCATCTGATCCGGGATGCGCGCCGCAACGGTCAGTCCCAGAATCATCTCTACAAGCTGGTCCACCGCGGCTACACCGGCATGATCAATTCCGGTGACAGTCCGCGTGGCGTCGCGGCGTGCCCGTATGACTTCTACAAGAACTGGATCAAGGACCCCGAGGGCACGCGGGACATGGTCGAGGCGATGACCCGCTCGACACCGGGGACCGACGAGTGTCCGATCGATGGCATTCCGAACGGAGCGGCTCCAAGCAATTACTGAGGCATTGCTGCCGCACGTCGCGGGATCGTACGCCGACAGAGCCTTGTGCGCCACGCGTGGGCTGAGCTAGCGCCTCTGCTCCGTAGGCCTGCGCGGTGGTCGCGGCGGCACGGGGGTCCCCGCCATCTTGTTGGCGGTCTCGCTGACATCGAGCAGCGAGCGGCGGATGTCCTCGATGTAGCCCGCCGACTTCTTCTTCATGGTGCCGGCAAGCTCATGCAGTTCCTTGATCTTCTCGAACAGTTCGTCGGCCTTGCCATCGACGAAGCCTGGGACCGCGCCCTCGATCTTCGCGACCGCCTTGTCGAAGCCCGCGAAGGCGCTGTCGACCTTGGCCATGACGGAGTCGATTTCTCCGCCCTTGCTCCTGAGGTCGGCGGTATAGCTCTCGAACGTGTGCAGTCCCTCCTTGATCGCGGGGGCGTTGCTCACGATGGTGCGATCAACATTGTGCAGCGTCTCCACGATGGACTCGGCGTCGCTGAGATCGGCGGTCAATATGGGGATGCCGTCCGCGTCAAGCGGCACCGGCGGTGCGGAGGGGGCGCCGCCGATCAGCGAGATCGCGGCGATGCCGGTGAGACCCTGGAACTCGATGCCTGCGACGGTGTCCTTGCGGATCGGCGCGCTGTTGTCGAGCATCACCAGCGCCACGATCCTGCGGGGACTATCCAGCTTGATCGACTGGATTTGGCCGACCGGTACACCGTCGAAATTGACCGGCCCGCCGCGCCGCAGTCCGCTCGCGGAACCGCCTTCGAACACCACGCGCAATTGGCTGCGGCTCTGGATGGTGCGCCATTTCTGCACGCCGAGCAGGCCGCCGAATGCCACGGCGATCGCCGCCAGCATCGCCGTTCCGATCACAAGATTGCTCGCGCGTGCCATGGAGGGCGATTCTAGGCCCAAAGCGGGGAAGTTGGAAGGAGTTCGCTACGTTAAGTAGGCCGGGTTAGCGAAGCGTAACGCACCGATGCTCATGCGGATGGACCGAGTTGGCGGACGATCCCAGTGGCAATCCTCCCAATGGCACCTCAATGTCCGGCCGCGTGCCTCGCCGCGGCGTTGTTGAGGACGATCAGGGCATCGACCGCCACGCCCGTCCTGGTGTTGATGAGAAACGGGTTGATGTCGACCGAGGCGATCCGGTCGCCGGCGTCTGCGATCAGGTTGGACAGGCCGACCAGCGCCTTTAGCGCCGAGGCTTCGTGCAAGGCCGGCTTGCCGCGATAGCCGCGCATCTTGATGCCGGCCTTGGTGCGGCCGATCAGGAGCTGCGCCTCGGCTTCATCCAGGGGCGCGCCGGCGAGTGCGACGTCCTTCATCAGTTCGATGTCGATGCCGCCGGTCCCGAACAGCACGACGGGCCCCATCTCGGCGTCGAGCGAGGCGCCGATCACGAGCTCCAGCTCCGCCTTGACCTGCTGCGCGATCAGAATGCCGTCGAGCCTCGGCTTGCCCTTGAGCTTCGCTACCCGCGCCGTGATGTCGGCGAACGCCTTTTTCACCTCCGCCGCGCTGTTGATATTCAGGACCACGCCGCCGATGTCGGACTTGTGCAGAATCTCTGCGCTGACGACCTTTGCCACGACCGGGAATCCGATCTGCCTGGCGATCTTCACGGCCTCCGCCGCAGTCTGTGCGATCGCCTCCTTCGAAATCGGGATGCCATAGGCCTTGAGGAGCTTCTTCGAGGCGACCTCGTCGAGCGCGGCGCCGGTCGCCGACCTCAAGGTCTTCTCCAGCACGGCGCGCGCGGCGGGCTTCGAGCTCGAGACGATGTCGGGCACCTCCTTGCGCAGTTTCGCATAGTCGAGCAGCGACTTGATCGCGGTCACCGCGCGGTCGAGGCCCTGCATGACCGCGAGATGCGGCAGCGATTTGCGCAATTCTTTAGTGAATTCAGTGAAACCGATCGACATCGCGCTGATATAGATCACGGGCTTTCCGGCCTTGCTCGCCATATCGTTGACGATACGCAAATTGCGCTCGCGCAGCTCGTGCTGCGCTTTCGGCAGCTCCGCATCGACGATGACGATGTCGATATCGGGGTCGTCGATCATCAGCTTGATCGACTTCATATAGACAGAGGGATCGACGACTGCGGCAAAGCCGGCGTCGAGCGGATTGCCGACGATCGAGCCCGGACCGAGCATCTTCGCCAGCTCGGAGCTGACATGCGCGCTCAGCGGCGCGAAGTTCAAGCCTGCTGCGTAGAAGGCGTCGATCAGCATGCCGCGCTTGCCGCCGGAGAGCGTGACGGCGGCGAGCCGGTCGCCTTTGGGCACGGTCGCGTGAACGAAGCATTCGGTCGTCTCGATCAGTTCGTCGAGCCCGGCGACCCGGATCACGCCCTCGCGCGTGGCAATCGCGTCGAACGTCTCTATCGAGCCCGCGAGCGCGCCGGTATGCGCCATCGCCGCGGCGCGGCCGCCCTCGGACGCGCCGAGCTTGAGGGCGATCACCGGCTTGCTCGCGGCGCGCGCCGCCTTGCAGGCTTCGCGAAAAGCCTTCGTGTTCCGCACGCCTTCGAGGTAGACGACGATCACCTTGATGCTCGGGTCTTCGGCGAAATAGCGCATCAGGTCCGGCGTCTCGAGCCCGGCCTCGTTGCCAGTCGTCACCATGTAGCCGACACCGACGCCGCGATCCTCGAGCGCCTGACGGATCGCCATGACGATGGCGCCGGATTGTCCGGCGATCGCCACCGCGCCCTGTTCCATGGTGACGATACGATCGTCGATATTGGTGAAGAGCTTTTCGCCGGCGCTCAGATTGCCGAGGCAATTCGGCCCGGTGACGGCAAGACCCGTCTCGCGCACGGCCGCCTGCAATTCGGCGGCAAGCTTTTGGCTTTCCTCATCCTGCAGTTCGCTGAAGCCTGAGGTAACGATGGTGGCAGAACGAGCGCCGGCCGCGGCAGCGTCGCGAATTACCTGCACGGCGAAACGTGCAGGCACCAGCACCAGGACGTGATCGGGCTTTTCGGGTAGGCTCGCAAAGTCCTTGTAGCAGGGCACGCCCCAGATGGCTTCGCGCTTGGCGTTGACCGGGTAGAGACCGCCCTCAAATCCGTATTTGACCAGATTGTTCCAGATGCGCTCGGCGTAGTTGCCGGGCTTGTCGGTCGCACCTACCAGCACGATGTTGCGCGGGTGCAGCATGGCGTGGATGCCCTTGACGATGTCACTGGCATCGGGCGGCGGAGACCATGGATGGAACGCGGACGCAGCAGACACCTGGGCTTCCATGGCGTGACCTCACCTGTTGTTCTTCTTGGTTGAGCGCCACTCCGTTCTATGGCGAGTCCTTCGGAGTCGCAACCTCGCGGGCGGTATGCCGCCAGATGGAATGAGCGATCCAGGGCGCGTCTCGTCGATTCGGTAAGCGATCTACCTATCGGCTCCAATCAATGTTGCATGCAGAATGTAGCGCTCGGGACCGGGGGTGACGGCGTCGAACGGCCAGCAGGTCGCGAGAATGAGTTCGTAGCCCTGCGTCGTGGCTTCGATGCCCGATGCATCGAAACGGACCACGGCGGAGGCGTCCGCGCGATAGCGAAAATGTTGACCGTCGCGACGTGTGACGTCGATGACGTCGCCAATGGCAACGTTCCGCAGGAAGCGGAAATGAGTGTCACGATGGGCTGCATAGACGGCAATCCCGCGTTCGCCGGCATCGGCCGTTTGGTGGACGTGGCCGGGTCCAAAAGCGAGGGCCTGTCCGCTGGTGCCTTCCAGCACGATGGCGCTGGCGCCGATCCGCTTGACCTCGATCCGCGCGACCGGCCAGGTGTCAGCCCACGACCATGGCTTGACGGCCTCTCCCGTCGCAACGCTCCGCTCGAACGCCCGCTCCAGCAACACCTGCGCCAGCCAGGCCTTGGCGTGGATGTAAGCGCCGTCGCCGAGCAGGAGGAGGCCGATCAAGGCCAGCACGAGGGGGAAGATGAAGCGGGGCATCTGCTTCTCTTTGGTGGTCATTCCGGGATCGATGCTTCGCATCGCCCCCGAAGCGGCATTTCCCAAAAAGGCGCGCGCGGCCGTTTGCAGGGGACGGGCAGCCGCGCGCGCTGACAGAGGAGTTCGGGGAGCTCCTCTCTCAAGCGGAGTCGGTGAGCAAGGTCCGACGCCGGTTGAACACGAACAGGGTCAAGGCGAGCAGGATCAGGATTGCGCCTGCGAACATCCTGAGCTCGGCCGGAGTTGAGGTTTTGGGCAGGCGGATCGCATCGGGTGCGGCGGGTGCCGGGCGCCTCAGCGCTGGCGGAGTGCCCGCATCGGCGTGGCGTTCGCGCAATTGCGCCGGGACCTGCGGCCGTTCGCCGAAGATCTTCTCGAAGTCCCAGCCCGCCGGCAGGTTGATCGGCAATTCTTCGAGCTTGAGCGGCGCGCCTTCGGGCCGGCTCGGCGTCTTGTCGACCGCAACGAGGCTGGTGAGCCGCGTGACGATCTGGTGATCGAGCGCCAGCGCCAGGATCGTCTTGTCGGCGTTCTCCGGCGACGTCTCGCGCAGCGTGCGCGCCACTTCCGCATCAGCGATCTTGCGCCTGGCCCAGAGCTTGGAGAGGCCCTTGCCTTCGGCGGCGTTTTGCAGCGGCAACGTTACCGTCCAGGGGCGGTCGCCGACGCGGCCCTTGATCTCGAGCGAGCCTGCGAGCTTGTCGAGTTTCGCCGCCAGCACCAACGGCTCGTCGCGATAGACGTCGGGAATGATCGCGGGAGTGACATCGGCGGTGGCTTCGGAGAACCTTGCGGTGAGGCCGGTCACGGCCGGGTTCTCCAGCTTGGCGAACAGACCGCGCATGCGCTCCTCCACCTGCTCGACGGAGCCGATGTGGGTGAAGGCACCGCGGCCGAGCTCGGCGGCGCGTGTCATCAGATAGGTGTTGGGCGCGGAACCGATGCCGACCATGAACACGCGCGAGCGGCCGCGCATCGCCGTGATCGTCTCGAACAATTGCTGCTCGTTGCCGATCGCGCCGTCTGTCAGGAACACGATCTGACGAACCATGTCGGTGCCGCCCAGCTTGTCGGTGAGGGCCGCGCGCATTGCCGGCACCATCTCGGTGCCGCCCCGCGCCTGCAAGGCGCTGACGAAGGAGGTCGCCTCACCGACATGCGCGGCATCCGCCGGCACGGAAGCCGGAAACAGCACGTCCATGGTGTCGTCGAAGCGGATGACGTTGAAGCGGTCATTCGGCTGCAGGCGACCGAGAGCATAAAGGAGGCTCGCTTTGGCCTGAACGATGGACGTGCCGCCCATCGAGCCCGAATTGTCGATCACGAACACCACCTCGCGCGCCGGCGGCTTGCGCGCCGCCTGGTCCGCGCCAGGCGGGGTGACGAAGGCGAGCAGGTAGTCGGCATCGCCGATCCGCTCGTGGAACAGGCCGACCGAAGGCGCCTTCTCCGCGGCCGGTTTCCAGGTCAGTTCAAAGTCGCGGTCGGCGGGGACTGCGCCGTCGGAAAGCGTGACGATGCGCGTAGCGCTGTCCGGACTCTCGACCCTGACGTTATGATGGTGGCTCTTGATATCGCCGAGTGGGAAGCCAGCCTTCAGGCGCACGGTGATGCTGGTCGGATTGACCGGCGCATGTTTTGCGGGATCCAGCACCTCCGGCGAAATACGCTCACGATCCGGAACCGGATCTGACGTCGCTGCGCCCCAGCCGGAGCCGTCCCTGCGGAAGTCGACGCTCTGCACGATCGGTGCCGGATTGTAGCGCGGTCCGACCACGAGCGGCAGGCGCAACGAATATTCCCTGCCGGATTGATGCACCGGCTCCTGGTACTCGATCTGAACCAGCACGGTTTCGCCAGGCCCGATATTGGCCACCGAGTTGGTGAAGATGTTCGGTCGTTCCTGCTCGGTAAGGGCGGCCTTCCGGCCGGTGCGGCGCGCCTCCTCGTAGATCACGCGCGCCTGCTGCCGCTCCTTGATGTTGCCGATGATGACGCGGTCGCCGACCACCATCTTCAGCGTATCGACGGCGCCGCCGGTCGCGAGCGGATAGACGTAAGTCGCCTCGACCCAGTCCTTGCTCGTGTTGCGGAAGACCTGCGTGACACGGGCGCGCAGCGTCGGGCCGGACACCGTGATGTCAACGTCGGTGCCGAGGCGGACTGCTTCGGCATACGCGCCGTCTTCCTTCAGGAGCAGGGTACCAGACCTTGCATCGCCGGGCTGGAGCAGACTGGCCTGTTCGGTCGTTGCCGACAAACTTGTCCCGAAGCTCACCAGCAGGGCGATGAAGGCGACCAGCATCACCGCAACGCCTTGCGCGAGGAGGAACAATCCGACCTTGATGAGACGACTCAACAAGGGGTGCTCGTCGCTATCGGCCGTGTCGTAGGTGTCCATTTGCATTGCTCCCGAAGCATGTTCTGCTAGCCCTCAGCATCGGTTCGGAGAGGCTGATCTCGCGAGCAGAATGATCGGCAATGTTCCGCCGCGCCCGGCCCGGGCTCGTTTGTCGGGGACGGTCATGTGCGGTTTTGTGCTGGTTTGTCCGCCCTGCTAGAATGGCGCTGCTGGAGCAGGGCTAACGATGCAGACGCAGGATAAAGTCACCGACAAGCAGCTTACGGACGAGCAAAGCCGCGAGATTGCCGAGACCATTCGCGAGGAGCTCGCCAGACGGCGGATCTCCCGGCAGGCGCTGGCCGAGCAGGCCAAGCTCAGCCTGTCGACGCTGGAAAAGGTGCTTGGCGGCCGACGGCCGTTCACGCTCGCGACCACGGTCCGGCTGGAGCAGGCACTCGGCGTCTCCCTGCGCAGAAGCGCAGTCATGGTGACGCCTCTGGCCGCGAGCGATGTCGCGCCCGACAGCCTCGGCTCCTATGCGCATCGCGCGGTCACCTGGCTCGAGGACGTCTATGTCACCCTGCGGCCCTCGTTCGGCGACAAGGATGCGATCTTTGCCTATCGCACCGAGATCGTGTGGGAGCCGAAGGTCTCGTCGCTGGTCTTTCGGGAGGGCGATCGGACCGATGCCGCCTACGAGCATACCGGCGAAGTCGCCGTTCCCCATCAGTCCGGCTTCATCTACCTCGTCATCATCAAGCACGGCCAGCACCGCGTGATCACGGTGTCGCGGCCGACGGTTTCCGGCGAGATGTACGGCATCATCTCGACGCTCCGCGCCGGGCCCGGTTCGCAGCTCACGCCGATCGCTGCGCCCATTGCCTATGTGCCGCTCAGGAACATCCCGAACCCGTCCTTGGGGCGCGTCGCGCCCGACGACGGCAACTACGCCCTGTATCGAAAGCATTTGCGTCGGACGGTGGAAGAGCCCTTTGCGCTCTTCCTGCCGGCATAGCCTGGCTCCGAGATCACCTGCACAAAAAAGATAGCGGCCTTCCGGCCGCTATCTGGGTTGGTTAATTCAGCTGATGCGAGCTAGCCGCCCGTTTCCGCGCTGATGATATCACCGAACAGCTCCCACTGGCCGGCCTTGAAGCGGATCATCTTGAGCTGCTCGATCGGCGCGAAGTCGTTGGGACCGGTGTTGATCTTGATACCTGGAATCAACGTGTCGGGCGCAAAGTCCTTCAGGCTCGCGGCCTGCTTCATCACGTTCTCCCGCGTCAGGTTGTCGCCGCACTGCTTCAAGGTCTGGACCAGGGTCTGCGCGGCGGCATAGCCGTAGACGATGTTGGTGTCGGCGACGTTGGCGCCCGGCATGTACTTGTCGACGAAGGCGAGAAACTTCTTCATGCCCTCGTCGTCCTTCCATTGCGGGTCCGATGCGTCCTTCAGATAGCTCGCCGACAGCACGCCTTCCGACGCGTCGAGCCCGGCAGGCTTCATCACTGCGCCGATCGAGATCGAGACGTCCGTCATCACGTGCATAGGCCTCCATTCGAGCTCGGCGATCTTCTTGATCGCCTGCGCGGCAAATTTCGGCGTCGAGATGTTGACGAACACGTTGGCGCCGGTGCCCTTCAGCTTGACGATGTGGGAATCGATCGACGGCTCGGTGGTCTCATAGCTCTCCTCCGCGACGATCAGCGAGGAGGCCTTCTCGCCAAAGATCTCCTTGATGCCGGCGACGTAATCCTTGCCGAAATCGTCATTGGCATAGAAGATCGCGACCTTGGCATCGGGCTTGGCCTGGAGGATGTACTTGGCGAAGATCCGCGCCTCGACCCGGTAGCTTGGCTGGAAGCCCATGGTCCAGGGAAAGCCCTTCGGGTCGTTCCATTTGCTGGCACCCGTGGCCAGGAAGAGCTGCGGCACTTTCTTCGCGTTGTGATATTTCTGCACGGCCGTCTGTGTCGGCGTGCCCAGCGCGTTGAAGACCAGAAATACCTCGTCGCTCTCGATCAGCTTGCGCACCTGCTCCACGGTCTTGGGCGGCGAATAGCCGTCATCATAGGAGATCCAGTTGATCTTGCGCCCGTTGATGCCGCCCTGGTCATTGATCATCTTGAAATAGGCTTCCTCGGTCTTGCCGATGATGCCGTAGGCGGAAGCCGGACCGGAATAGGCTTCGACATTGCCGATCTTGATCTCGGTGTCGCTGGCGCCGGTGTCGTACTTCTTCTGCGCAAAGGCGCTTTGAGCCGAGAGCAAGGTCAGGGCCGTTGCCGCCGCGAGCAGGGCGATTTTCTTGTTCTTCATGGAAATTCCTTGGAGTTTCTTGTTGAGTAGGCAGGCACGTCAAAAGAAAAGCGCCCCGCGAGGGGCGCTTCGATCAGGCGTTGGCGACTTTCTTGTCGATCTCTGAGGCGACCGAGAACTCCTTGCGCAAGGTGGGTTTGTGGATCTTGCCGGTGGCGTTGCGCGGCAGCGCATCGACGAAGCGGATTTGGCGCGGGCATTTGAAACGCGCGAGATTGGCCGCGCAATGGGCGAAAACCTCGCCCTCCGTCAGCTTCTGTCCTGGCTTGACGGCGACGATGGCAAGGCCCACCTCGCCCCACTGAGCATCAGGGATGCCGATCACGGCAGCCTCGGCGATGGCATTGAGCTGGTGCAGGACGTTCTCGACCTCGGCCGGGTAGACGTTCTCGCCGCCGGAAATGTACATGTCCTTCCAGCGATCGACGATGTAGTAGAAGCCTTCTTCGTCCACGCGCGTGGCGTCACCCGTATGCAGCCAGCCGTCGGTGAAGGAGGTCTTGTTCGCCTCCGGCCTGTTCCAATAGCCGGGCGTGATGTTGGGGCCCTTGACCCAGAGCTCGCCGAGTTCGCCGACATCGGCATCGCTGCCGTCGGGGCGGACGATACGCACCTCGGTGTGCAGCACCGGCTTGCCGGCGGAGCCGGCCTTGCGCGCCGCGTCCTCGCGGTCGAGCACCAGCACGGCCGGTGAGGTCTCGGTCATGCCGTAGCCCTGCTGTAGCGCGACACCGCGCGCCTCCCATACTTTCAGCAGCGGTACCGGCATTGGTGCGCCGCCGACACCGCCGACAATGAGCCGGCTGAGATCGGTGGTCGCGAATGCCGGATGCTGCGCCATGAACTGGTAGATCGCGGGCACGCCGAAGAACACGTTGATGCCCTGCGCGGGATCGTTGATCAGGCCGAGTGCGGTGCCGGGATCGAAGGCGCGCATGATCATCACGGTGCCGCCGGCATGCAGCACGGGATTGGTATAGCAGTTGAGCCCGCCGGTGTGGAACAGCGGCAGCACGGTGAGCAGCACCGAGGCGGGGCCGATGCAGGCGGGACCGCCGAGATTGACGCAATTCCAGAAGGTCATGCCATGGGTGATGGTCGCGCCCTTGGGATGCCCGGTCGTGCCGGACGTGTACATGACGGTCGAGACGTCATCGAGCGTGACTTCCTCGGCTCGGTCGAGCGGGTTTGCGGCGGCGATTCCGGCCTCGTAGGCGCCCCCCGGGCCGAGCAGCAGGCTGGTCGGAACGTTGCAGAGCTTTGCGACGGCGAGCGCGGTCTCGGCCAGGTCGGCGTCATGGATCATCACCTTCGGCGCGCAGTCGGACGTGATGAACTGGAGCTCGGGAACGGTAAGGCGGGTGTTCAGCGGCACGAAGATGGCGCCTAGCCGCCCGCACGCGAATTGCACCTCGAGCGTATCGGTCGTGTTCAACGCCAGCACTGCGACGCGATCGCCGCGCGAGACGCCGAGCCGGTGGCGCAGAAACGAGGCCAGGCGCGAGACGCGGGCATCCAGCTGAGAATAGGTGAAGCGGCGATCGCTCGCGAGATCGATCACCGCGACCTTGTTCGGCGTGCGGCGGCCATGATGGGCGATCCAATCGTAGTAACGAACGGCCAAGAATTCCTCCATCGGCGGCCTTGTGCCGCCCACTTCCTGCTGCACGATGCACCATGCCCGGCGTGGCCCTCGGGCCAGCCGGAGTCTGTGCAGCAACGTTTTTTTGCGCCAGAGTTGGCCTGTGCGCGGCGAAAATCGTCTTGCGTTGAGTTGCTAGTTTGCTCCTCGCCCGGAAGCTCGACTGCGGTCAGCCACTCCGCGCAAGTGAGCCGTCAAGGTTCCAGCCATGGTGGACGAGCGAATCCCAACAGGGCGAGACTGCGATGAAGAGCCCGTTCTATACCGCCGAGCATGACGCCTTCCGCGACGTCATGCGACGTTTCGTCGAGAAGGAGATCACCCCGTTCGCTCATGAATGGGACGAGGCCGGTGAATTCCCGCGCGCGCTCTATCGCAAGGCCGCCGAGATCGGCCTCTTGGGACTCGGCTTTCCCGAGGAATATGGCGGGATTGCCGCCGACCAGTTCATGAAGATCGTTGCGAGCCAAGAGCTCGCACGGGCCGGTGCCGGCGGCGTCAGTGCCAGCCTGATGAGCCACACCATCGGCTCGCCGCCGATCGCCCGGGCAGCCCGCCCCGCGGTCAAGGCACGGGTGTTGCCGCAAATTCTTGCAGGCGAGAAGATCTCCGCGCTCGCGATCACCGAGCCGGGTGGCGGCTCCGACGTCGCGAACCTGAGCACCCGGGCGCGGCGCGACGGCGATCACTACGTCGTGAGCGGCGAAAAGACCTTCATCACCTCGGGGATGCGCGCCGACTATCTGACCGTTGCGGTGCGCACCGGCGGCGAGGGCGCTGGCGGCGTCAGCCTGCTCCTGATCGAGGGCAACACGCCCGGCCTGTCCAGGACCAAGCTCAAGAAGATGGGCTGGTGGGCCTCCGACACCGCGACGCTGCATTTCGACGAGTGCCGCGTGCCGGCCGAAAACCTCATCGGCGAGGAGGGGCAGGGCTTCAAGATCATCATGCAGAACTTCAACAGCGAGCGCATGGGCATGGCGGCGAGTTGCACCGCTTTCGCCCGCGTCTGCCTCGATGAGGCGATCGCTTACGCAAAGGAGCGCAAGACCTTCGGCAAGCCGCTGGCGCAGCACCAGGTCATCAGGCACAAGATCGTCGACATGGCGCAGAAGGTTGCGGCCTCGCAAGCGATGCTGGAGATGCTGGCCTGGCGGCTTGAGCAGGGCGAAAGCCCGGTCGCGGAGATCTGCATGATGAAGAACCAGGCGACGCAGACCATGGCCTTCTGCGCCTCCGAGGCGGTGCAGATCTTCGGCGGTGCCGGCTTCATGCGCGGCATCAAGGCCGAGCGCATCTACCGCGAGGTCAAGGTCAATGCCATCGGCGGCGGCACCGAGGAGATCATGAAGGATCTGGCGTCGCGGCAGATGGGGCTGTGATCGATGCCGTCGTTCCGGGGCGTGCGCGGCGCGCATGAGCCCGGAATCCATCGGGCCGCACGTGTCGTAGAAGAATGTATTCCGGGTTTGACGCTGCGCGTCGCCCCGGAATGACGAGAGGATCGAATGCTATTCAAAGCTGACCACGACGATATCCGCCGCAGCCTGCAAAAGTTCATCGCGAACGAGATCAATCCTCATGTCGATGAATGGGAGAAGGCCGACATCTTCCCGGCGCATGAGCTGTTCAAGAAAATGGGCAATCTCGGCTTCCTCGGGCTGAACAAGCCCGCGGAGTTCGGCGGATCGGGCCTCGACTATTCCTATGCGCTGATGATGGCGGAGGAGCTTGGCGCGATTACCTGCGGCGGCGTGCCGATGGCGATCGGGGTCCAGACCGACATGGCGACGCCCGCGCTGGCGCGGTTCGGCTCGGATGAGGTGCGGCGCGAGTTTCTGGCGCCCTCGATTGCCGGCGACTACGTGGCCTGCATCGGCGTCTCCGAGCCAGGTGCAGGCTCCGACGTCGCCTCGATCAAGACCCAGGCGCGATCGGATGGCGACGATTACGTCATCAACGGCGGCAAGATGTGGATCACCAACGGCACCCAGGCCGACTGGATCTGCCTGCTCGCGAATACCGGCGACGGGCCGGTTCATCGCAACAAGTCGCTGATCTGCGTTCCCATGAAGAGCAAGGGCGTCACCGTGGCGCGGAAGCTCGACAAGATGGGCATGCGCTCCTCCGACACCGCGCAGATATTCTTTGACAACGTCCGCGTGCCCAAGTGCAACCGGATCGGCGAGGAAGGCAAGGGTTTTACCTACCAGATGATCCAGTTCCAGGAGGAGCGGCTGTGGGGCGCGGCCGCCTGTCTCAAGGCGCATGAGTACATCATCAACGAAACCATCGAGTACACCCGCAATCGCAAGGCTTTCGGCCAGAGCATTCTCGACAACCAGGTCGTGCACTTCAAGCTCGCGGAGATGCAGACCGAGGTCGAGCTGCTGCGTGCGCTGATCTATCGTGCGGGCGAGCAGCTGGTCGCAGGCGAGGACGTGACCAGGCTCGCCACCATGGCCAAGCTGAAGGCCGGCCGACTCGGCCGCGAGCTCACCGACGCCTGCTTGCAATATTGGGGCGGAATGGGCTTTACCAACGAGACGCCGGTCAGTCGGGCCTATCGCGACAGCCGCCTGACCTCGATCGGCGGTGGCGCCGACGAGGTCATGCTGATGGTTCTATGCAAGATGATGGGCACGCTGCCCGGCAGCAAAGGGAAGGCCTCATGATCACGCTCTATCACTGCGACGCGGCGCGCTCGTTTCGTCCGCTCTGGATGCTGGAAGAGATGGGGCTGCCGTATGAACTGAAGATGCTGCCCTTCCCGCCGCGGGTGTTTGCCAAGGAATATCTTGCGCTCAATCCGCTCGGCACCATTCCCTTCATGGTCGACGGCGAGACCAAAATGACGGAGTCCTCCGGCATCTGCCATTATCTCGGCATCAAATACGGCCCGACCCCCTTGATGGTCGGTCCCGAAGATCCCGCCTATGGCGCTTTCCTGAACTGGATGTATTTCAGCGACGCTACGTTAACCTTTCCGCAAACGCTGGTGCTCCGATACACCCAGCTCGAGCCGGAGGAGCGCCGCAACCCGCAGGTCGCCGGCGACTACGCCAAATGGTTCCTGGGCCGGTTGCGTGCGGTGGAGGCAGCGACGGCAAATGCCGAAACATTGTGCGGGGGCCGCTTCACCGCCGCCGACATTGTGATCGGTTATGCACTCCGGCTTGCCGAGAACATCGGCCTTGCCAAGGATTTTGGGCCAAATGTCGCAGCCTATTGGGCTCGTCTGCAGCAGCGTGACGGATTTAAGCGTGCAGTTGCCGCGGAACAGAAGGCTGGCGCCGAGCAGAATGTTGCGCCGAGGGTGAGGGCGTAAGTTTCGGAAGCCACTCGGAGCGATGCGCAGCGTCGAACTCCGGTGAGCCTTGCGCACCTGAGGATCTTAAGGTTCCGGGTTCGGTCTTGTGGGCCCCCGGAACGGCTCACCGTGTTTCCGTGACAGCGCTATCCTATCGTGACAGCGCGCAAATTTCCGCTAAGGTGACCTCCGTCCGCAGCGGCCAGAGAGCCGCGCGAGGAGGACCCCAATGGAAGATAAAGGTCGCGAATCCGACCATCTGATGCTGATCACGCCGGAGCGGGTATTCTATGCCGGCCTGCTCGGTCGCCCCCGCAAGCGAACCCCGGGCTGCTGCCACGTCTATGTTGCGGTGAAGGGCAGCCTGCACCTGACGATCGACGACCTCCATCTCTCGGACGAGTTGATCGTGACCCTGCCGAACCAGCGGCACACCATCGCCAGCGACTATCGCACCGTCATCAGCGTAACCCTGGAGCCGGAGAGCATGCCGGATGGCGTGATCGAGGCTTTGGCCGAGCGGCTGCGCGGGCCGGACAAGGCGGCCTATGCCCGCAAGATCCTCGCCGCCTATGCGCTGCTGCGTCAGCGCCGCTATGGCGACATCACCACAGCTGAATTCGACGAAATGTGCTTTGGCGAGGCGCTGCCGCGCCGCGTGCTCGATCCGCGCGTGATGCGTGCCGTTGCTCGCATCGAGCGCTTCTCCGGCGAGCCGGTGACGGCGGACACCTGTGCCGCTGAAGCTGGCCTCTCCGCCTCGCGCTTCCTGCACCTGTTCAAGGAAGAGACCGGCATCTCGTTCCGGTCCTTCCGCGCCTGGAAGCGCGCGCGGCATTTGCTGCACTTCGCCAACCAGGACCTCAACCTCGCCCATCTCGCGCAGGATATCGGTTATCCCGATTCCACGCATTTCAGCCACTCGATCCGTCGCTTCTACGGCTTGAAGCCGCGCGCGATCTTCGTCGGCTCGCGAGACCTGGCGATCTATCGCAGCACCGAGACGGTGCGGCTGGCGGAGGCTTCGTAGCTTCGTAGGGTGGGTTACGCCATCGGCTGACTCACCCTATAACCGCTCGCTTTTCCAGCTTCTCCGCGCAAGAAGCCGCATGTCGCGCGTCACATGATCGCAAGCGTTGAATCCTCAACCTGCGAGACATTACGGGCATGACCGACAAGGCCGTCATCACCTGCGCGCTGAACGGCGTGCTCACCGATCCGAAGCAGCACAACGTGCCCGTGACGCCTGAGCAGATGGCGCGCGAGGCCAAGGCTGCGTTCGATGCCGGCGCATCCATCATGCACATCCATCTGCGCCAGCAGGCGCCGGGCAAGGGGCACCTGCCGTCCTGGGAGGTCGCAGTCAGCAAGGAGATCCAGCAGGCGATCCGCGAAGCGTGCCCCGGCGTGATCATCAACCACACTTCGGGCGTGTCGGGGCCGAACTATTCGGGCGCGCTCGATTGCATTCGCGAGACCAGGCCGGAGATCGCCGCCTGCAACGCCGGCTCGCTGAACTACCTGAAGGTGAAGGCCGACAACACCTGGGCGTGGCCGCCGATGATGTTCGACAATGCGGTCGAGAAGGTGAAGGACTATCTCGACGTCATGAACGCGGTCGGCACCATCCCCGAGTTCGAGTGCTTCGACGTCGGCATCGTCCGCTGCGTTGGCATGTATCATCAGGTCGGCATGTACAAGGGCCCGCTCGAATACAACTTCGTGATGGGTGTGGCGTCGGGAATGCCCGCTGATCCCGAGCTGCTGCCGATCCTGATCAAGCTCAAGCGTCCCGAGGCGCATTTTCAGGTCACCGCAATCGGCCGCGAAGAGATCTGGCCGCTGCACCAGCGCTGCGCCGAACTCGGCGGTCATTTGCGCACGGGGCTCGAGGACACCTTCTACCTCGCCGACGGCAAGAAGGTGACGTCGAACGGGCAGCTGATCGAAGCCGTCGCCGCATGCGCCAGACGCGCAGGTCGCGAGATCGCGAGCCCGGCGGAGGCACGGAAGATCTTCGGGACGAATCGGTAAAGTATCGCCTCACCCGTCATTGCGAGCGAAGCGAAGCAATCCAGAGTCTCTCGGCGGAAGCAGTCTGGATCGCTTCGTCGCTTCGCTCCTCGCAATGACGAGCAGGATCAAGTGATGTCCATCCTCGAAAACACCATTTCCCCCGGCAGCGCCGCCTACCAGGCCAACCGCGACGGCATGCTCGGCCTGATCGACCGCATGCGCGCGCTGGAGGATCGCACACGCGCGGCCTCCGCCGCGGCAAAGGACCGCTTCCACACGCGCGGGCAGCTGCTGCCGCGCGAACGTGTCGCCCTGGTGCTCGATCCCGGCGCGCCGTTCATCGAACTGTCGACGCTTGCCGGCTACATGTTCGACGTTCCCGATCCCAACAAGAGCGTGCCCGGCGGGGGTGTCATCGCCGGCATCGGCTTCGTCTCGGGCGTCCGCTGCATGGTCAGCGCCAACGACGCCGGCATCGACGCCGGCGCGCTCCAGCCTTATGGCCTCGACAAGACGCTGCGGGTGCAGGAGCTTGCGCTGGAGAACAAGCTGCCTTACGTGCAGCTCGTCGAAAGCGCCGGCGCCAACCTCTTGCGCTATCGCGTCGAGGATTTTATCCGCGGTGGCAACATCTTTCGTAATCTTGCCCGGCTCTCGGCGGCAGGGCTTCCCGTCGTCACCGTCACGCACGGCTCCTCCACGGCGGGCGGTGCTTACCAGACCGGCCTCTCAGACTACATCGTCATGGTCCGCGGCCGCACCCGCGCCTTCCTGGCCGGCCCGCCGCTGCTGAAGGCTGCGACCGGTGAGATCGCGACCGAGGAGGAGCTCGGCGGCGCCGAGATGCACACCCAAGTCTCAGGCCTCGGAGACTATCTCGCCGAGGACGATCGCGATGCACTGCGCATCGCGCGCGAGATCATGGCCGCGATGGAATGGGAGCGGCCGGGCAGGGTGGCTCCGCAGTTCAAGCCGCCGCGCTATGACCAGGACGAGTTGCTCGGCATCATGCCCATGGACCACAAGCGTCCGGTCGACATGAAGCAGGTGATCGCGCGCATCGTCGACGATTCCGATTTTACCGAGATGGCGCCGAACTACGGCCCGGCGACTGTCTGCGGTCACGCCCGCATCGGGGGACAGGCGATCGGTATCATCACCAACAATGGCCCGCTCGATCCCGCCGGCGCGAATAAGGCGACGCATTTCATCCAGGCTTGCTGCCAGACCCGCACGCCGCTGCTCTATCTCAACAACACCACCGGCTACATGGTCGGCAAGGCCTATGAGGAAGCCGGCATGATCAAGCACGGCTCCAAGATGATCCAGGCGGTGACGTCGGCGACCGTGCCGCAGATCACCATCTATTGCGGTGCCTCGTTCGGCGCGGGCAATTACGGCATGTGCGGCCGCGGCTTCCATCCGCGCTTCTGCTTCTCCTGGCCCAACGCCAAGACCGCGGTGATGGGTGGCGAGCAGGCCGCCGAAACCATGGCGATCGTGACCGAAGCTGCCGCCGCGCGCCGCGGCAAGCCGGTCGAGAAGGACAAGCTCGATGCGATGAAGGCACAGATCATCGGCGTGTTCGACGGCCAGATGGACGTGTTCTCCACCAGCGCGCGCGTGCTCGACGATGGCGTGATCGATCCACGTGACACCCGCGCGGTGCTGTCCGAAGTGCTCGCGATCTGTCGCGAGGGCGACGCACGCACGCCCCAGCGCATGCAGTTTTCGGTGGCCCGCCCATGAGGAACGGATCAGTGCAGCACCGGCCGTTCTCTAGGGTTCTGGTGGCCAATCGCGGCGAGATCGCGCTGCGCGTGATGCGCAGCGCGCGAAAGCTCGGCCTCGGCGTCGTCGCGGTCTATTCGGACGCCGATCGCGATGCGCTCCACGTGCGTCAGGCCGATCGGGCCGTGCGCATCGGAGAAGCCTTGCCGGCGCAATCCTATCTCAACATCCAAGCGATCATTGCAGCGGCAAGGGCCAGCGGCGCGGAGGCGATCCATCCCGGCTACGGCTTTCTCGCCGAGAACGAGGAATTTGCGCGCGCTTGCAAGGAAGCGGGCCTCGTCTTCATCGGCCCTTCGCCGCAGGCGATCGAGGCAATGGGCAACAAGGCCGGCGCCAAGGAGATCTTGAAGAAGGCCGGCGTTCCCATCGTGCCCGGCTACCAGGGAGCCGATCAGAGCGACGAGGTCATGCTCGCGGAGGCCAAGAAGATCGGCTTCCCCGTGATGATCAAGGCGGTTGCCGGCGGCGGCGGGCGCGGCATGCGGCTCGTCACTGACGCCACATCTTTCCCCGATGCGCTACGCAGTGCGCGTTCGGAAGCGAAGGCCGCGTTCGGCGATTCTACCGTCATCCTGGAACGCGCAATTCAGAACCCGCGCCACATCGAGATCCAGGTGTTCGGGGATAGTCACGGCAACGCCATCCACCTCGGCGAGCGCGATTGCTCGGTGCAGCGGCGGCACCAGAAGCTGATCGAGGAAGCGCCCTCGCCCGCGGTCACGCCGGAGCTGCGCGCGAAGATGGGCGAGGTCGCGGTCGCCGCGGTAAAGGCGCTGCGCTACGAGGGCGCCGGCACGCTCGAGTTCCTGCTCGACGCCCGCGGCGAGTTCTACTTCATGGAGATGAACACGCGGCTCCAGGTCGAGCATCCCGTAACGGAAGGGATCACCGGGCTCGATCTCGTCGAGTTGCAGCTGCGCGTCGCGCGCGGCGAGCCGCTGCCGATCAAGCAGCAGGACATCAAGTTTTCCGGCCATGCCATCGAGGTGCGGCTCTGTTCGGAAGACGCCGCGCAGGATTTCATGCCGCAGTCGGGCCGCATGGCGCGCTGGCAGGTGCCGGACGGCATCCGCGTCGAGCATGCACTGCAATCCGGCACGGAGATCCCGCCGTTCTACGATTCCATGATCGCCAAGGTCATCAGCCATGGCACTACGCGCGAGGAGGCGCGGGGGCGGCTGATCGTCGGTCTCGAGCAACTCACCGCGTTCGGTGTGACCACCAACCAGGCATTCCTGATGTCCTGCTTGCGTCATCCCGGTTTCGCCAGGGGTGAGGCGACCACGGCCTTCATCGGCGCGCATCGCGACGAACTGCTGGCGCCGGATGCGAACGGTGCATTCGACGTGGCGCTGGCGGGCTTGCTACTCTACGTCACCAATCCACGCGCGCCGTCTTGGCAGGTCGGGCGAAGCCTCGCGGCGACGTTTCCGCTGCCGGCGAAGATCGAAATCGCCGGCCACGCCCATGAGCTCGACATCACGCGAGAGCGCGATGGCGGCTACACCGTCGCCTCCAGTGACCGCCAGGACAGATTCGAAATCGACCAGCTCGCGGCCGATATGATCCGCTTTCGCCATGACGGCCTGATGGACAGCGCCAACTTCCTCCGTGACGGCGATCGGCTCTACGTCCAGCATCGCGGGATCCCGCTCGCGGTCGTCGATCTCACGCTCGCGGCGCCGAAGGCTGCAGCCAGCAATGGTGGCGACGGCAAGGTTCGCGCCGCGATGAACGGCCGCGTCGTCGCCGTCCTGGTGAAGCCGGGCGACCGCGTCACCGCCGGCCAGCCAGTGCTGACGCTGGAGGCGATGAAAATGGAGCACGTCCACAAGGCGGGCATCGACGGCGTCGTCACGGCGATCGACGCTGCCGAGGGCGAGCAGGTGACCACGGGCCGGATCGTGGCGGAGATCGGGGCGGGCTAGCGCCCCGAATGCGGAGTTGGCCGGGCGAATGGGCACACCCCAGCCCAGCGTCTGTTGATCAGGAAAAGCAAACGCTCTCAGAGAGATGTGGCGCGCGATCGCACGCTTGCAGGCAATATTGAACCTTGTTCATTTTCAGTCTACAAATATTGAACGCTGTTCAATAATCTGGAGGCTCGTATGTTGCGCGCAACTGATTCCGCCCGAGACGCCGCTGCTGCGCTCCCGACATCGTCGAGCGCGCTGGCGTTTGCCGCACCAACCATGCGCGAAAGCTGGCTGTTCGGCGCTCTCTTCGTCCTGACGCTGGCCGCGCTCCTCGCACCGGCGCTGCCTCCCGCCGCCTGGCACGTCGCGCATTTTGTCGATAACCGCTCCTGGCTGGGTATACCCAATGCGGGGGACGTGCTGAGCAACCTCGCGTTCGTTGCGATGGGTGTCTGGGGCTCCGAGCGGCTGCGCGCCCGCAATGATGCGCCTGTGGGCGCAAGCTGGTTCTTCGTGGGACTGATCCTCACTGGCCTGGGCTCGGGCTTCTATCATCTGGACCCATATGCGCCGGAGCGACTCGTAGCCGATCGCCTCGGCATGGCGGTGGCGTTTGCGGGATTCCTTGGGATTGCTGCCAGCGAGCGGATCAGCACACGCGCAGGCGAAGCGGTGCTGGTGCTGACGATGATCGCGGGCCTGCTGGCTGCCTGGGTGGCACGCGAGAATCTCGCGCCTTGGGTGGTGGTGCAGTTCGGCGGCATGGCGCTCGCCATGGGGCTGGCGTTGACGCGGCCGCGGCGGGGCGCGATTGGGGTGCGGCTCGGCGGCGTGCTGCTCTTCTACGTGCTGGCCAAACTGTTTGAGCTCGGCGATGCAGCCGTGTTCGAAGCGACCGGGCACGTCATCTCGGGCCACACGCTCAAGCATCTTGCCGCGGCTCTGGCGGCGTGGCCGGTGATCCGAGTGTTGAACCCTACTGGCTCCGTCCCGTGCCCTCGTTGAGCAGACACGCCACCTGATGCCCGTCGCCCGCATCCACCAGCGCCGGCCGCTCCGTCCTGCGCCGATCCAACGCAAACCGGCAGCGCGTGTGAAACGCGCAGCCGGAAGGCGGATTGACGGGGCTCGGCACATCCCCATCAACCAGCGGCGCGAGCTTCTTGGCGAGCGGATTGGCGATCGGCACGGAGGCGAGCAGGGCCTGCGTGTAGGGATGCCGCGGATTGCGGAACAGCTCATCCTTGCCGGCGATCTCCACGATGCGGCCGAGATACATCACGGCCACGCGGTGACTGATATGAGCGACCACGGCGAGATCGTGGGCGATGAAGAGATAGGAGAAGCCGTGCTGGCGCTGCAGATCGATCAGGAGGTTGATCACCTGCGCCTGGATCGAAACGTCGAGCGCGGACACCGGCTCGTCGCACACGATCAGGCGAGGCCCCAGCGCCAGCGCCCGCGCGATGCAGATGCGCTGGCGCTGGCCGCCGGAGAATTGATGCGGGAAGTTGCGCATCTGGTCGGGCCTTAAGCCCACCTGATCGAACAGCTGCGCGACGCGGGCCTCCAGCGCCTTGCCGGTCGCGAGGCCATGCACGGCGAGCGGCTCGCCGACGATGTCGCCCGCCGTCATGCGTGGATTGAGCGAAGCAAAAGGATCCTGAAATACGATCTGCATCGAGCGGCGGTGCGGACGAAGATCGGACTTGGAGAGATGGGTGATGTCTTCTCCCACGAGGCGGATTCGCCCCGATGTCGGCTCGACCAGCCGCAGCACGCTCCGCGCCACAGTGGATTTGCCGCAGCCGGATTCGCCGACCAGGCCGAGCGTCTCCCCTACGCCAACCGCGAATGAAACGCCATCGACCGCATGCACCGTGCCGACTTGCCGGCGCAGCACGCCTGCACGCACCGCATAGTGCTTCTTGAGGTCGGTGACTTCGAGCAGCGCCTCTGTCATGCCACCTCCGCAACCTCTTCCGCGCGCCAGCACGCCGCGAGATGGCCGCCGCCCCAGTCCGCCAGCGGCGGATATTCGGCCTCGCAACGCTTGATGGCGAGCTTGCAGCGCGGTGCGAAGGCGCAGCCCTTCGGCAGCCGCACCAGCGATGGCACGGTACCGGGGATTTCGTTCAGTCGCGCCTGCGCCGGGACTCCGGATGCCGGCACCGTCGGGATCGAGGCCATCAGCCCGCGCGTATAGGGATGCTTGGGCGAGGCGAAAAGCGCCTCGACGCTCGCCTCCTCCACCTTTCGGCCTGCGTACATCACGATCACACGCTGCGCCGTTTGCGCGACGACACCGAGATCGTGCGTGATCAGCACGAGACCGGTGCCGAGTTCCTTCTGGAGATCGAGGATCAGCGCCAGGATCTGCGCCTGGATGGTGACGTCGAGCGCGGTGGTCGGCTCGTCCGCGATCAGCAGCACCGGACGGCACGCCAGCGCCATCGCGATCATCGCGCGCTGGCGCATGCCGCCGGACAGCTGATGCGGATATTCCCGTGCGCGCCGCGCCGGCTCGGGGATGCGCACCAGCCGCAGCATCTCGACCGCGATGCCTTGTGCCTCTTTCGAAGGGATGTTCCGGTGCAGCCGCACCGCCTCGACGATCTGGTCGCCGATCCGCATCACCGGATTGAGCGAGGTCATCGGCTCCTGGAAGATCATCGAGATGCGATTGCCTCTGACGGACCGCATCTCCGCTTCGCTCAGCGCCAGCAGGTCGGTGCCTTCGAGCGAGACGGAGCCCCCCACGATACGACCGGGCGGATCGGGCACGAGCCGCATCAGGGAAAGCGCGGTCACGCTCTTGCCGCACCCGGATTCGCCGACGATCGCCAGCGTCTCGCCGCGTTTCACGCTGAAGGAAAGATCGTCGACGGCCTTGAACAGGCCGGAATTGGTGAAGAACACCGTCTTCAGGTTCTTCACGTCGAGCACGAGATCGGTTGTGTCCGCCATCAGCCGCGTTGCCTTGGATCCAGGATGTCGCGCAGAGCGTCGCCGAACAGGTTGGCGCCGAACACGGCGAGGCTGATCGCGATACCCGGGAAGATCACGAGCCACGGCGCGGTGCGGACATATTCGGCGGCGGATTCGGAGAGCATGCGCCCCCACGACGGATAAGGCTCGGGGATTCCGAGGCCGAGGAAGGACAGCGAGGCTTCCGTGAGGATGGTCGAGCCGAGCTGAGCGGTCGCCAGCACGATCAGCGGCGCCAGCGTGTTCGGCAGCACATGGCGCAGCGCGATCCGCGTCTCGCTCATGCCGATCGATTTGGCGGCCTCCACGAATTGCTGTTCGCGCAGCGCGAGCGTGTTGGCGCGGATCACGCGGGCGACCGTCGGGATCAGCGGAATGGCGATGGCGATGATGACATTGGGCAGCGAGGGCCCGAGCGCCGCTGTCATTACCAGGGCCAGCACCAGCAGCGGCAGCGCCTGGAGAACGTCGGAGACGCGCTGGAACACGAGGTCGACCCAGCCGGAGAGATAGCCCGAAGTCAGCCCGACGATCACGCCGATCGTGCCGCCGAGAGCGGTCGAGCCGAGGCCGACCGCAAGCGAGATCCGCGCCCCGTGGATGATGCGGCTGAACACGTCGCGGCCGAATGAATCGGTGCCCATCCAGTGTGCCAGGCTCGGGCGGGCCAGCGCGCGAGCGGAATCGACCGTCAGCGGATCATAACGCGCGATGAAGTCGGCGAAGATCGCAGTCAACACGAACAATGTCATGATGACGAGGCCGGCTGCGCCCAGCACATGCCGCTGCGCCATGAACAGCACGCGCCGCCAGCCGCCGGTCGCATGCGCGCCGGCCCGCCTTAGTTCAACGTCGAAGTCGATCGCGGCCAAGCTGATCTCCTAATCCGTATACCTGATCCGCGGGTCGAACACCGCATAGAGCATGTCGACGGCGAAATTGGCGAACACCACCACCACCGCGATGAACATCACGAGGTTCTGCACGATCGGATAGTCGCGCCAGCGGATCGCCTCGACCAAATAGCGCGCGACGCCCGGTATGTTGAACACTGTCTCTGTCACGATCAGGCCGCCGATCAGGAATGCCGCCTCGATGCCGATCACGGTGATGACCGGCAGGATCGCGTTCTTCAGCGCGTGCTGATAGTTTACCGTCGCCTCGGACGCGCCCTTGGCGCGGGCCGTGCGGATATAGTCCTGCCGCAGCACCTCCAGCATCGAGGATCGCGTAATGCGCATGGTCAGCGCCGCGCTGCGGAAGCCCACGGCGGCGGCCGGAACGGCGTAGGTTGCGAACGCTTCCAGCCAGGTCTGCGGATTCGGGTTGAAGATCGGCATCTGGCCGAACATCGCCACGGAGGCGGTCAGGATCAGAAGACCAAGCCAGAACGAGGGCAGCGACAATCCGCTGAGACTGACGACGCGCAAAGCGTAGTCGAGCTTCGTCCCCTGTTTCACCGCGCTGATGACGCCGAGCGGGATGCCGATCGATGCCGAGAACAGCAGCGCGAGGCCGGCGAGGCGCGCCGTGATCGGAATCCGCGGCAGGATCTCCTGAAGCGCCGGCTTTTCCGAGACGTAGGAATACCCGAAATCGCCGCGCAGGAAGCCGCTGATCCAGTGCCAGTATTGCACGATCAGCGGCCGGTCGATGCCGAGCTCCTTTTCCAGATTGGCTTTGTCGGCGGGATCGACATAGCCGGCGGCGGCGAACAGGATGTCGACGATGTTGCCGGGGACGATGCGCAGCAGGAAGAAGATGACGATCGAGATCCCGAACAGGGTCACGAGCATCAGGAACAGGCGCCGCACCAGATAGGCAAACATGCACCGCCTCCCGTCGAACCCGTCAACCGCCCGCGGCGTGCGCTACTTGTCCAGCCACACATCCTCGTAGCGATAGCCGTTATAGGAGCTGTTGGTCATGACGGTGAGACCCTTGACGTAGGGCTGCCAGCAGCTGCCCATGCGGCTGTGGAAGACGATGGGGCGCGCGACGTCCTCCTGCAGCTTCTTGTCGATGTCCCAGACCAGCTTCTTGCGCTTCTCGATATTGGTCTCCTGCGACTGCACGTCGAACAGCTTCTCGATCTCCTTGTTGCAGTAATTGGTGTAGTTGCGCTCCGAGCCGCAGGAATAGTTCTCGTAGAAGGACTGGTCGGGATCGTCCACCGCGTTGCCCGTGAGATTGAGCCCGATCATGTAGTCCTTGCGCGCGACCTTCGGGAACCAGTTCGCGGTCTCGACGACGTCGACCTCGCCGTCGATATAGATCGTCTTGAGCTGGTCGATCAGGATCACCGCGGGGTCGCGATAGATCGGGATGTTGCGTGTGGAGACCTTCACGGCCAGATGCTTGTCTGGCCCGTAGCCGGCCTTCTGCATCAGCTTCTTCGCCTCCTCGCGGTTGGCCTTCACGTCGGGCCCGTAGCCGGGAATGGTCTCCAGCATCTCCTTGGGCATGCCCCACAGGCCGTTCGGCGGCGGCAGCATGGTCCCGCCGATGTCGCCCTGGCCCTCGAACATGATGGAGATGAAAGCCTTGCGGTCGAGCGCCATCGCCATGGCGCGGCGAATGTCGACATTGTCGAACGGCGGCGAGGACGAATTGACGATGATGTTGGTCGACACGTTCGTCGGCGCGATCTCGCAGATCGCGTTCGGGGCCTGCTGTTTGACGTCCCTCACCAGCGGGATCGTCACCTCCGTCGGAAACGTCATGTCGAACTTGCCGGCGACGAAGGCGAGGATCGCGGTCGAGCGGTTCGGGATGATGGTGAGCTCGATGCCGTCGAGGTAAGGCCGGCCCTTGCGCCAATAGTCCGGATTGCGGGTCAGCTTGATGGATTCATTGGCCTTGAACTCGACGAACTTGAAGGGGCCGGTGCCGATTGGATGCGTGCGCATCTCCGCCGGCGAGACATGGCAGGGATAGACCGGGGTGTAGCCGGAGGCGAGCAGCGCCAGCAGCGAGGGCTGCGGCCGCTTCAGATTGAACGAGACCTCGGACTCGCCGTTGGTCGAGATGTCGCTGACCTGGTCGTACCAGCTCTTGCGCGGGTTCTGCCGGAACTTCTGCTGCGCCTTGCCCATCAGCATGTCGAAGGTGCATTTGACGTCGGCCGAGGTGAATGGCTTGCCGTCGTGCCATTTCACGCCCTGGCGCAGCTTGAAGGTCAGCGTCTTGTTGCCGTTCACCCAGGCCCAGCTCTCCGCGAGCTCGGGGACGATGCTGTCCATGCTGTTCTGCGCCACGTCCTGCTTGTAGATGACGAGGTTGTTGAACACGGGCATGAAGGGAACGTTGAGCGAGTAGGTCGCGCCTTCGTGGATCGAGGCATTGCCGGGACTGTCGCGGTGATACATCCGCAGAATCCCGCCCTGCTTGGGCTCGGCGGCGAGCGTTGCGGTTGAGATCGTCAGCAAAGATAACGCCGCCGTCGCGGCGAGCGCCCACACGCTCCGCATGCTCATCCTCCCTGGACACGGCCTTTTGCGGCCTGTTTGTCTGACGATAGCGAGGCGCGCGCATCGAGGCAACCCGCAAGGCGCGGGCCGCCTCGACAATTCGGATGACGCAAGGCCGCAGGGCTTTCGTCTTCGCACAATGTGAGAGTGCAGTGCGAAGGGAAGGTTCCTGCATCATATTGCGCGCAGCTGCTTCGCCAATCTCACTGTCGTCCCGGGGCGCGACGACGTCGCCAACCCGAGACCATACCCACAGGGAGAAGTTGCGGAGCGAACTGGCAACTCCGAATCTTCGCCAAACCACTCCCTATGGCCAAAGTGCCGGATCTGCGCTGCGCTTGTCCGGGACGATGGCGGATGGAGTTGCAGCCCTCAGACGATCCGCGACGCCTTGTTGCCCCAGTAGCGGTCCCGCAGCAGCCTCTTGTAGAGCTTGCCGGTCGGCAGCCGCGGCAACTCCTTCTCGAAATCGACCGAGCGCGGCACCTTCTGCCGCGAAAGTGATTTGGCGCAGAACGCGATCAGCTCTTCGGCCAGGGCCGGCCCGGGCACCACACCGGGCATCGGTTGCACCACGGCCTTCACCTCTTCGCCGAGATCGGCGTTGGGCACGCCGAACACGGCGGCATCGGCCACCTTGGGATGCGTGATCAGCAGATTCTCGCATTCCTGAGGATAGATGTTCACCCCGCCTGAAATGATCATGAAGGTCGCGCGGTCGGTGAGATAGAGAAAGCGGTCCTTGTCGACATAGCCGACGTCGCCGACGGTGCTCATGCTGCCGTCGGGCGAACGCGCCTCCCTGGTCTTCTCGGGATCGTTGAAATATTCGAACGGCGTTGCCGTCTTGAACCAGACCTGGCCAGGCGTGCCGGTCGGGCACTCCTGCATGTTCTCGTCGAGGATGTGCAGGTCGCCGAGCAGCACTTTGCCCACGGTGCCGCGATGACCAAGCCATTCCTCGCTGTTGCAGGCCGTGAAGCCGAGGCCCTCGGTCGCGCCGTAATATTCGTGGATGATCGGTCCCCACCATTTGATCATGTCGTCCTTGACCTGGGCCGGGCAGGGCGCGGCCGCGTGGATCGCAATCTCCAGCGAGGACACGTCGTAGCGATTTCGCACTTCATCCGGCAGCTTCAGCATGCGCGAGAACATCGTCGGCACCAGCTGGGTGTGGGTGATGCCCCATTGCTCGACCAGCTGAAGGTAACGCTCGGGGTCGAAGCTTTCCATGATGATGACGGTGCCGCCCATGCGGATCGTCAGGTTCACGGCGGCTTGCGGCGCGGAATGATAGAGCGGTGCGGGCGACAGATAGACCATGCCCTCACGGTAGTGCCAGAGCTTGGTCAGGAAATCGAACAGCGGCAGATTGTGCTTCGGCGGCTCCTCCGGCAGGGGCCGCAGGATTCCTTTCGGCCGTCCCGTCGTGCCGGACGAATAGAGCATGGCGGTGCCGAGCCATTCATCCGAGATCGGCGTTGTCGGCAGGCCGGCGGTCACCTCGGCAAGACCGACGATGCGCTCGCTCTCTCCGGGGCCATCGGCCACGATGCAGAGCTTGATATCGGGGCAGGCCTGGATCGCCTCCCGCGCGATGTCGAGCTTGGCGACAGACGTGATCAAGATCTGCGACTGGCTGTTGGCGAGGAGATAGGCGAGCTCGCCCGGCGTCAGGAAGGAGTTGATGCAGGTGTAGTAGAGACCGGAGCGTTCGCCCGCGCCGCAGGCTTCAAGGTAGCGCGAATTGTTCTCCATGAAGACCGAATAATGATCGAGCCGCTTCAGGCCGTGCCTGCGAAACAGATGTGCCAGCCGATTGCTGCGTGCCTCGAGTTCGCGATAGGTGACTGACTCGCCTGTGCCCGCCATGATGAAGGCGGGCTGGAGCGGGCGCAGGCGGGCATGGTGACCAGTGTACATCAATCCTCCGGCTTTGGTTCATGCGGCAAGAAGCAGGATTTCGCGCACGTCGGCGGGACCCTCGATCTTGCGCGGATTACGCGGGATCCAGTTCGTGCGCATTGCCTGCTCGGCGATGGAGTCGAAATGTTCCGGCGAAACCCGAACGTCGGCGAGGCTGCGCGGCATGCCGAGCGAGCGGATGAAGGCATCGAGCACGTCGGCGGCGTCGTGGCCGGGATAGCCCATGGCGGCCGCGACGATCGTCTGGCGCTCGGCATTGTCGCGCGCGTTCCAACGCATCACCGCTGGCAGCATGATGCAGGATGTGTAGCCGTGCGGCACGTCTAAGGCCGCTCCCAGGACGTAGCCGATGCCATGGCTCGCCCCCATGGGAACGCCGGCTGCGAGCGCGCCCATCGACAGCCAGGTGCCGATCTGCGCATCCATCCGGGCATCGAGATCGGCAGGGTTCGCCTTCACCCGCGGCAATGCGTCGGCAAGCATGGCGAGGCTCTTCACCGATTGCGCGTCGGCATAAGGGTGGGTCTCATGCGAGCAGATCGCCTCGACGCAATGGTCGACGGCGCGGATGCCGGTCGAGATGAACAGCCATTCCGGCGTGTGCACGGTGATGGCAGGGTCGAGGATGGTCGCGCGCGGCACCGCCAGCGGATGCCGCAGCATCTGCTTCACATGCGCAGCCCGGTCGGTGACGCCGGCAATCGCGCTGAACTCGCCGCCGGCGATCGTGGTCGGTACGCTGATCTGCCGCACGGTCGGCGCGATCATCTCGGGCGCGACGCCCTTGTGCACGCGGATGCGCTCGATGCCCTCGATATCGTCGATGCCGTTGGCGAGGCAGAGCTGCACCGCCTTGGCGCCGTCGGTGATGGAGCCGCCCCCGACAGTGACGATGAGGTCGGCGTCCGCCTCACGCGCCGCTCGGGTTGCCGCGATCACCGCCTCCCGCGGCGTATGCGCCGGCATGGCATCGAACAAGCCGGCGCAGCGCGGGCCAAGTGCTTGCCTGATCTTCGTAATCTCGTCGGTCTGCCGGTTCAGCGTGCCGGAAACCATCAGGAAGGCCCGGCTGGCTCCGAGCCGGTCCATCTGTGCGACGATGGCTCCGGCCGCAGGATGGCCGAACACGACCTCCTCGATCGCGCCGAAAACGACACGTCCCTGGTGCACGCCTGTCCTCCCGGACATCTTATTGTTGTGATTGGCAATCTAGCCGAGGAGTCTGCGCCCGTCATGTGTGAAGACGCTGGCCCGCACCGACCCTCCCCCCGAAGAGATGGCTAACTCGCTCGGTCTTGTGACGCGCCGACCTCAAGGTCGCGGCCATTTTCGCCTGTCAATCCGCCGTCCGGGCAAGGCGGCCTTCCAGCCATTGCGGCAGCCGGCGTCTTGAAGAGATCATCATCGCAACCCATCTTGTGGCGCCCGCAGGTAGAAGCGTACCATGCTTTTCTGCGGCTTTGATGTGAGGACCTGGGATGGGTGGACCGGACGGAAGCGAGCAGTTTGTCAAAAGACACGATTTCGTTCAGCCTCGTCGCAGCGCAATCGCTGGACTTGTCGCCGCAGCGTTCGCCATCACCGGTTGCGACAAGCCGGCGTCGCAGGCCGCCGCGCCAGCGCCCGCGTCAGTGACGGTCGCGCAGCCGGTCAAGCGCACCGTCACCGACTGGGACGAATTCACCGGCCGCTTCGAGGCCATGGAGGAGGTGCAAGTGCGGCCGCGCGTCGTCAACTCCGTCAACTTCCAGGATGGCGCCATCGTGCGTCAGGGCGATCTGCTCTACGTGATCGACCCGCGTCCGTTCGAGGCGGTGGCCACGCAGGCGGAAGGCCAGCTGGCCGACGCGCGCGCCAGGGTCGAGCTCGCAAAGCGCGAGCTGGACCGCGCCTTGAGCCTGGTGCAGACCAGTGCAGTCTCCGAGCAAGTCGTCGATCAGCGCCGCCAGGCCTTGCAGGCCGCGCATGCGGCCGAAACGCAGGCCGATGGCGCATTGAAGGCCGCCAAGCTCAACATCGAGTTCACGCATGTCACGGCGCCGCTGACGGGCCGTGTCAGCCGCCATCTCGTCAGCCCCGGCAATCTCGTGCAGGGCAGCGACAGCGGATCGTCGACCTTGCTGACATCCATCGTGACACTCGATCCGATCTACATCTATTTCGACATGGATGAGGCGACCTTCATCAAATACAGCAAGCTGTGGTTCGAAGGCCGGCGCCCGAGCTCGCGCGATACGGCGAACCCGGTGCAGGTGTCTCTCGTCGGCGAGACCAAGCAATCGCGTGAAGGCACCATCAACTTCCTCGACAACCGCCTCGACGTCTCCACGGGAACGCTGCGCAGCCGCGCCGTCGTCAAGAACACCGATCAGTCGATCCTGCCCGGCCAGTTCGGCCGCGTCCGCCTGATCGCCAGTGCGCCCTACGAGGCGCTGCTGATCCCGGATGCCGCCATCGCGACCGACCAGTCCCGCAAGATCGTGTTCGTGGTCAAGCCCGACGACACCGTCGAGGCGCGCCCGGTCGTGCTCGGGCCGCTTGACGACGGCCTGCGCGTGATCCGTGACGGGCTCAAGGCCGACGATCGCGTCATCGTCAACGGCATCCAGCGCGCCCGCGTCGGCGCCAAGGTCGCTCCGCAGACTGCGCAAGCCCCGACCGGTGGCAAGTCATGAACCTCGGTCGCCTCTCCATCAACCAGCCCATCCTGGCGATGGTGCTGTCGATCGTGCTCTTGATCGTCGGTGCACTTGCCTACACCACGCTGCCAGTCTCCGAATATCCGCAAGTGGTGCCGCCGACCGTCGTCGTCACGACGCAATATCCCGGCGCCTCCGCGCAGATCGTGTCCGACACGGTCGCGGCTCCGATCGAGCAGGAGATCAACGGCGTCGAGGACATGCTGTATCTCTACAGCCAGGCGACCTCGAACGGCCAGCTCACCATCACGGTCACCTTCAAGCTCGGAACCGATCTCGACAAGGCCCAGGTGCTGGTGCAGAACCGCGTCGCGATCGCGCAGCCGCGCCTTCCCGAGGAAGTGCAGCGCAACGGGGTCACCACACGCAAGAACTCGCCCGACATCCTGATGGTCGTGTTCATGCTGTCGCCGGACGACACCTTCGACCAGCTCTACATCTCCAACTATGCGCTGCTCCAGGTCCGCGACCAGCTGCTGCGCCTCGACGGCGTCGGCGACATCCAGATCTTTGGCGCGCGCGACTATTCGATGCGGCTGTGGCTCGATCCCGATCGGATCGCCAATCTCGGCCTGACCTCGGCCGAGGTGCTGGCGGCGATCCGCGCCCAGAACGTGCAGATCGCGGGCGGCCAGATCGCCGAGCCGCCGATCGCGGACCGTGCCTTCCAGCCGAACCTGACTTTCACGGGCCGGCTGAAGGACCAGAAGCAGTTCGAGGACATTTTGATCAAGGCGGGATCCGACGGCCGGATCGTCCGCTTGCGCGACGTTGCCCGCATCGAGCTCGGTGCCTTGTCCTACTCCACCAACAGCTTCCTGCTGCGGAAATCGGCGGTCGCCATGCTGGTGACGCAGCGGCCCGGATCGAACGCGCTCGCAACGGCGAAGAACATCTCCGACACCATGACAAGGCTGAAGGAGAACTTTCCTAAGGGGCTCGACTACAACATCGGCTATAATCCGACCGAGTTCATCGCGCAGTCCGTGCACGAACTGATCAAGACGATCTACGAGGCCATGCTGCTCGTGGTCGTCGTGGTGCTGGTGTTCCTGCAGGGCTGGCGGCCGGCGATCATTCCGATCATCGCCATCCCGGTCTCGCTGGTTGGCACTTTCGCGGTCATGGCGGCGCTCGGCTTCTCCATCAACAATCTCACGCTGTTCGGGCTCGTCCTCGCCGTCGGGATCGTGGTCGACGACGCCATCGTGGTGGTCGAGAATGTCGAGCGTCATCTCGAGCACGGCATGGGCCGGCGCGACGCCGCGCTGAAGACCATGGAGGAGGTCGGCAGCGCGCTGGTCTCGATCGCGCTGGTGTTGTGCGCGGTGTTCGTCCCGACCGCCTTCCTCGGCGGAATTTCCGGGCAGTTCTTCCAGCAGTTCGCCGTCACGATCGCGGTCGCGACCGCGATCTCCTGCTTCTGCTCGCTGACGCTGTCTCCGGCACTGGCTTCGCTGATCCTCACCCCGCATGAGGACAAGAAGCCGCCCGCCGCGTGGAACGTCGTCGCGCGCGGCTGGAACGCCTTCACGGGCGTGTTCAACCGCGTGTTCGATCGTCTCGCGCATGGCTATGCGAGCCTCGCAAACTTCGTGATCCGCCATGCGGTGGTGATGCTGCTGTTCTATGTCGTGCTGATCGGCAGCGCCGGCTGGCTGATCGTGACCACGCCGCAGGGCTTCATTCCCTCGCAGGATCGAGGCTACGTCATCATCTCCGTGCAACTGCCCGGCGCGGCCTCGCTGGCGCGCACCACGGAGGTCGTGCGCGAGATCGAGCGGATCTCGCTGGACACGCCCGGCATCGTCCGCGTCGCCGCTTTCGCCGGCTTCTCCGGCGCCACGCGCACGCAAGCCGGCAATGCCGCGGCGCTATTCCCCGTGTTCGACGAGCCGGAGACCCGGCTGAAGAAGGGGCTGTCCGCGAACGCAATCACGGCCGAGCTGCGCAAGCGCCTGTCCGCGATCCAGGGCGCGTTCATCATCGTGATTCCGCCGCCGGCCGTGCCCGGCATCGGCACCGGAGGCGGCTTCACCATCCGTATCCAGGACCGACAGGGCCGCGGGCCCGAAATGCTCGCAGCCGCGACCGACGAGCTGGTCGCTGCCGCGCGCAAGGCGCCGAGCCTCACCTCGGTGTTCTCGCCGTTTACGGCCAATACGCCGCAACTCTTCGTCGACATCGACCGCACCAAGGCGCAGAAGCTGGGCGTTCCCATCGCCAACATCAACGACACGATCCAGACCTATTTCGGATCGACCTACGTCAACGACTTCAACCTGTTCGGCCGCACCTACCACGTCACCGCGCAGGCGGACTTCCCGTACCGCAAGGAGCAGAGCGACCTTGCGCGCCTGCGCACGCGCAATGCGTCCGGCGACATGGTGATGCTCGGCAGCGTCGTCGAATTCAAGGACGCCTCGGGCCCTGACCGCGTCGCGCGCTACAATCTCTATGCAGCCTCCGAGCTCCAGGGCGAGCCGGCGCCGGGCATCAGCTCGACCACTGCGCTCGACACCATCAAGCAGCTCGCGAACGACACGCTGCCGAGCGGCTTCACCTTCGAATGGACAGATCTGTCCTATCAGCAGGTCACCGGCGGCAATGCAGGTCTCTATGTGTTCCCGATCTGCGTGCTGTTCGTCTATCTCGTGCTCGCCGCGCAATATGGCAGCTGGACGCTGCCGTTCGCTGTGATCCTGATCGTGCCGATGTGCCTGCTCGCGGCCACCCTCGGCGTGCGGATCATGGGACAGGACGTCAACATTCTCACCCAGATCGGCTTCGTCGTGCTGGTGGGACTGGCGGCGAAGAATGCGATCCTGATCGTCGAGTTCGCGCGCGACATCGAGAATGAGGGCAAGTCGCGGCTGGAGGCGGTGATCGAGGCCTGCCGCCTGCGCCTGCGGCCGATCCTGATGACGTCGTTCGCCTTCATCCTCGGCGTGCTGCCGCTGGTGATCTCGAGCGGCTCCGGCTCTGAGATGCGTCAGGCCGTCGGCGTCGCCGTGTTTTTCGGCATGATCGGCGTCACGCTGTTCGGGCTTCTGTTCACGCCGATCTTCTACGTGGTAGTGCGGAACCTGGCGGAGGGACGCAGAGACAAGAAGCCGAAGATCGTGGCCTCCTAGGTGCCGGCCATTGCCAACAGCGCACCCGCATTCACGCTGTCGTCCCCGCCTCCTGCGCAATCGCGCATGGGGACCCATAACCACAGGGAGACGTTTTGAGCGAAGGAGCAACTTCGACTCTTCGCCAAATCTCTCCCTGCGGCCAGGTCCGGATCTGCGCTGTGCTTGTCCGGGGCGACACCGGTTGTTGGCGCGTACCCTCCATACTAATGACCAACGTGAAACGGATGGGCACGCGCGCGGTTCTTCACTAGTATTCGCGCGATTTCACAACAGAAGACTGTCGGGAGCTAACACATGAAATCAGCCCTTTTGGCCGCCGTCGCAACCTCTGCCGTATTGCTCGCCGCACCGGCCGCCGCGCAAGGCGTCAAGATCGGCATTCTCAACGACCAATCCGGCGTCTATGCCGACTACGGCGGCAAATGGTCGGTCGAGGCAGCCAGGATGGCGATCGAGGATTTCGGCGGCGAGGTGCTGGGCCAGAAGATCGAGCTCGTCACCGCCGACCACCAGAACAAGCCGGACCTTGCAACCTCGATCGCGCGGCGCTGGTACGATGTCGAGAATGTCGACATGATCACGGAGCTGACGACCTCCTCGGTTGCGCTCGCGATCCACGAACTCTCGAAGGAAAAGAAGAAGATCGACATCGTCGTCGGGGCTGCGACCTCGCGCCTGACAGGCGATGCCTGCCAGCCCTACGGCTTCCATTGGGCCTACGACACCCGGGCGCTCGGTGTCGGCACCGGCGGCGCGCTGACCAAGGCCGGCGGTGATACCTGGTTCTTCCTCACCGCGGACTACGCCTTCGGCTACGCGCTGGAGAAGGACACCAGCGAGATCGTCACCGCCAATGGCGGCAAGGTGGTCGGATCGGTGCGCGTGCCGCTCAATTCCTCGGACTTCTCCTCCTTTCTGCTGCAGGCGCAGAGTTCCAAGGCCAAGATCGTCGGCCTGGCCAATGCCGGCCTCGACACCACCAACTCGATCAAGCAGGCGTCCGAGTTCGGCATCGTCTCCGGCGGCCAGAAGCTCGCCGGCCTGTTGATGACGCTTGCCGAAGTGCATGGCCTCGGCCTGCAGGCCGCGCAGGGCCTGGTGCTGACGGAAGGCTATTATTGGGACGTCAATGACAAGAGCCGCAATCTCGGCGAGCGATTCCTCAAGCGTACCGGGCGGATGCCGAACATGATCCAGGCCGGCACCTATTCGGCGACGCTGAGCTATCTGAAAGCGGTCAAGGCCGCCGGCACCAAGGATCCGGATGCCGTCGCCAAGAAGCTGAAGGAGCTGCCGGTCGACGACGACTTCGCGCAGGGCGGCAAGGTGCTGGAGAACGGCCGCATGGTCCACGACATGTATCTGTTCGAGGTCAAGAAGCCCTCGGAATCGAAGAAGCCGTGGGACTATTACAAGCTGCTCGCCACCGTCCCCGGCGACAAGGCCTTCTTCACCGCCAAGGAAAGCGGCTGCCCGCTGACGAAGTGACGCGCAGCGTCATTCCGGGTTCGGCGCTAGCGCGCCGCCCCGGAATGCCGGCTTGTGTCTCACCCCTCACACCAGCCGCAACACCACCGCGCCCAGCGCTCCTGCCCACAACGCCATGGCGGCGATGCTCTGGATCGCGAATCCCGGGCCACGCTTGGCCGCAGCCTTCGAATAACCGACGAAGTAGACGATGCGGCCGATGATCCAGACCACGCCGATACCAGCCGCAATGGCATCGCTGATATAGACCGCGAACAGCCACAGCGCCGGCAGGAAGATCGGCATCCATTCCAGCGTGTTCATCTGGATGCGGAAGGCACGTTCGAAATCGGGATGGCCCGACATCGCAGGCACCTTGACACCGGTCGCGGTGCGCGAGCGCGACACGTTGATGGCAGTGAAGAAATAAAACGCGATCGCCAGCAGCGTGACGAGAGCGGTGAGATGATACATCGTAAATCCCCTTGAAGCGAGTGCGCTTCAATAGCCGGTCAGCTCGAGATAGCCAACGCCGTCATGCGTGCCGGCAAAGCTGATCGGTCCCTCCCAATAGGAGAAGCCGGTCCCCATCCAGGCCTTCGGGTTGAGCGGCTTGCAGGCGATCGAGAGCGAGCGCGAGGGGATCGCGATTTGCCATTCCACGGGCACCTTGCGTCCCGCGATATCCGCCGTGCCTTTCGGCATCATCTGAATATCACTACCTGCAATCATCTGTGTCTCGCCCGTGGCGCTGATCCAGTTGCCGAACGGATAGTCCCTGCCGTCCTTCTGCCGCAGCCGGTACAGCATCAGCTTGTCGCCGGATGCGAGATGCAGCGATAGCCAGTCCCAGCCGGTCTGGTCGGCGTCGAGCGGCTGGCTGCTCCATTCCCTGTCCATCCAGGCCTGGCCCGAGACATCGATCGGCTTGTCGCCGATGATGAGCGTGCCTCGGGCCCGGTAGAACGGCTGGCTGTAATAGTAGGACGCCTGTCCGCGCTCCGACTTGCGGCTGTAGCCGCCGTCGCCTTGCAAGACCACCGGCCGGTCGGCCTCCAGCGTCAGCGCATAGCTGAAATCGGTGCCGGATGCCTTCAGCGTCAGCGGCGCCAGTGTGCGATCGTCGGTGCGCTCCAAGCCCTTCATCTCCCAATCGTCGATCCAGGCATCGAACGGCTTGGCCGTGACGCCGGCCTGCCCCACGCCGCCGCGTGAAAACGTTTCGGAGAAGCGGTGGGTGTCTGCGCGCGTCGCCGCGGCATGCGCCATCCACACCTGTTGATTGGCCCAGCCTTCGCCTTGCGGACCCGGCTGCGCGGCCTGGCGGAACAGCGTCCATTGCAGCCCGCATGCTGCGCCGCTGCCGTCGACGAGGTTTGCCGTGAGATACCACCACTCGATCCGAAACTCGGGATGCGGCCCGTGATCGGCGGGAAATGTGAATGTCCGTCCCGGCGTGACCTTGGCGAAGCCGTCGGCGGCCTCGCCGAGGCCGGCATAGCCTTGCGCGCTGGCGCGCCGTACGAATGCCAGGGCGGCGATGCTGGCGGCGAAGGTACGTCGCGAGATCCTGTCAGCGCTCATTGGCGAACACCTTGACGAGGCTGGCCGGCCGCATTCGCGCCAGCCGCGCCACCGGCAGCAGCGCCGCAACCAGCGAAGCGAGCAACGCCACCGCGACGAGCTCGATCAATTGTAACGGAAACACGTGGAACGGCAGTCGCCAGCCGAACGCCTTCACATTGACGATGGCGATCAGGCACCACGCCACCAGGAGGCCGAGCGGCACGGCCAGCAGCGCCGTGAAGAGTGCGACCGAAAGCGTCTTGGTCAATTCGATCGCGGCAAGGCGCGGCCGCGTGATGCCGATCGCCCAAAGCGGCGCGAGCTGCGGCAGACGGGAGTTGGCCAGCGTGAGCAGGCTCGTGAAAAGCGCAATGCCGGCAACGCCGAGCGTGAAGGCGTTCAGCGCCGAGGTTACCGCGAAGGTGCGGTTGAAGATGCGAATCGATTCCGCTTTCACCGTCGCCTGGTCGGCGACACTGCGGTCATCGAGCGCGAACTGCTTCTGCAAGGCTGCGATCAGGCCAGGGATATGGTCCTTCGCGACGATGAGGCCCATCCGCGTCTGCGGCGTCTGCGGAAACTGCCGGATCAGCGCCGCGACATTCACCGTGAGCTGCCCCTTTGGGTTGCCGTAGTCGGCATAGATGCCGACGACGTCGAGCGCCCAGGCGCCGCCCGGCGCCGGCACTTCGATCACGTCGCCGATCCGCACATTCAGCTGGCGGCTCAATTGCTCGCTGACGAAGGCGGCGTTGCCCGGCACCAGCCGGGTCCAGGCGCGCGGCACGCTGTCCAGCAGCGGCCAGCGCTCGCGATAGAGCGCGTGATCGGGCAGGCCCAGCACTTCGACCGATTGGCCCCGGATCTGCGTCTCGGCGCGTCCGCCCGAGAGGACCGCCTGGACGTCGCCGCGCTCCTTCAGCCAGTTTCGAATCGCGGTGCCTTGCGCATTGTCGGACGCGCTGATGTAGACGTCGGCGGCGAGCCGCCCCTCGAGCCAGCCGATGAAGGTACGGCTGAAAGTTTCCACCATGGTGGACACCCCGACATTGACGGCGAGCGCGAGCAGCAGCGCCATCAGCGCGAGCGAAAGGCCGGAGAGCTGCTGCCGGCTGTCCGCCCAGAACCACAGCGCGAGCGGCCCTCGCGCGGCGCGCTGGCCGGCGAACAGGATGATCTCGAGGAAGGCCGGCAGGATCAGCGCCGCGCCCAGCATCAGCGCGGCCAGTACGCCGAACCCTGCGATCAGCGATTGTCCGTAGTGGAGCAGCAGCAGCGCAACGGCGAATACGGCGCAGGCGGCGAGGCTCTGCAGCAGCAGCCAGCGCCGCTGCCGCTGCTGCCAGGCGCGCGGCTGCGCGGTCGCCAGCACCGGCATCCTGATGGCCTTGATCAGGCTCGTCGCGGCCGCCACCAGTGCGCCCGCGACGCTGATGCCGACCCCGGCAAGCCACCATTCGGGGCGCAACGTGAGCTGCCCCGGGATCTGCGCGCCATAGAGCCCGCGCAACGACGCCGCGACGTCCGGCAGGAGCGCCGCAGCGATGAAATAGCCGCATGCAAGCCCGATCAGTCCGGCGACCAGCGCCAGCGCGACCAGCTCGATCACCAGGACGGTGTTGACCAGCCGCGCCGAGGCACCGCAGGCCCGCAGCGTCCGCAGCATCGGCAGCCGCTGCTCGAAAGCGAGGCCGACCGCCGAGTTGACGATGAAGAGGCCGACGAAGAAAGACAACAGGCCGAATGCAGTCAGGTTGAGATGAAAGCTGTCGGTGAGGCGCTCAAGCTCCGTTTCGGCATCCGGCTCGACCCGCTGCAGTTGATCGCCGACGACGCTGGCCAGCGGCGCCGGTTTGCCCCTGGGCTTACCGATCAGCAGCCGCGACACTTGGCCCGGCTTGTTGAGAAGGCGCTGCGCCACGCCGATATCGACCACCAGTACGTCCGGCACGAGCTGCGGCAGCACGCGCAGCGGTGGCAGTTTTGCGCCGTTGCTGATCGCCGGCGCCGCGCCTTCCGACTCCCCCAGGCCGCTCAGCGTCTCCCGTGCCAGTAGCGTCTGGCCCGGCGCGGCAACGAAGCTGCTCAGATCCGCAGCGCCAAGGCGCGGCGCGTTGCCGACATCAGTCGGCAATGTCACCGGCTCAATGCCGAGCAGCCGGAGCGAGCGTCCGTTGATCTGCACCCGTCCCTCCAGCGCCGGTGACACCGGCCAGCCCGCCCGGCGGAGTTTGACGAACAGCTCCTGCGGAAAAGTCGCCGCATTGGGCGCGACCAGCATCGCCGTGCGGGCGCCGCCGAACGTCGCCGCAGCGCGGTCATAGGCATTGCGGGCTTGCTGGTTGATCGCCTGCACGCCGCTCCACAGCGCCGTCGCTGCGATCAGTCCGACCAGCAGCGTGGCGAACTGCATCTTGTGGCGCCGCCAATGGCTGAGCAGCACGGCGAGAATCCACAGCGCGCGTCTCATGCGATACGCCCGGCATGCAAGGTGAGGTGACGGTCGAGGGTGGCAGCCAGATGCAGGCTGTGCGTCACCATCAGGAAGCCGCAGCCGGTGCGCGCGACGAGGTCGCGCGTCAGCGCCAGCACGTCCTCGGCGGTGGTTTCGTCCAGATTGCCGGTCGGCTCGTCCGCCAGCAGCAGCGAAGGCTTTGTCGCCAGCGCCCGGCCGATCGCGACCCGCTGTTGCTGGCCGCCTGATATTTGTTCTGGATAACGTTTGAGCAGGCTGCCGAGCCCGAGTCGCTCGACGAGCTCTTTTGTCCAGGCCGCATCGTGCCGGCCCGCGATCCGGGCCTGGAAGGCGAGATTGTCCGCCACCGAGAGGCTCGGGATGAGATTGAATTGCTGAAAGACCAGCCCGATGCGGTCGCGCCGCAGGCTGGCACGCCCCGCATCCGACAGCCTGGTGACTTCGATTTCCTCCAGCCTGATCGTGCCGCCATCGGCGGCATCGAGCCCCGCGATCAGGTGCAACAATGTGCTCTTGCCGCTGCCGGACTCGCCGGTCAGCGCGACGCGCTCGCCGTGCCTGAGATCGAGATCGACGCCGCGCAGCACGTGGACCGGCTCGCCGGCGGAGGAGAAGGTCTTGGAGAGATTTCGGATGCTCAGCACGATGAATGGCGCCAGACGGAATTGACGGAATTGCTGCGTAGCACACCTGCTGCGGAAATGCCGGGTTGCGTTGGTTGTGGAGCCGTTGTTAGCTTTCAAGGCGGCCAAATCAAAAAAGTGCCGAAAAACCATTCGGGGAGAATCATGAGCGCTCAGGGAACGTCGGCGGTGGCGGGCAAGTCGGCCAGGACGCCAAGAGGCGCCTGGACCATCACCTTTCTCCTGTTCCTCTTCATGGTGGTGAACTTCGCCGACAAGATCGTCGTCGGTCTCGCCGGCGTGCCGATCATGACCGACATGAAGCTCAGCGCAGAGCAATTCGGCCTGCTGGGCTCCTCCTTCTTCTTCCTGTTCTCGATCTCGGCCATCGTGGTCGGCTTCGTCGTCAACAAGGTGCCGACGCGCTGGGTCCTGCTGGTGATGGCGGTGATCTGGGCGCTGGCGCAGTTCCCGATGGTCGGCACCGTCTCCTTCACCACGCTTTTGATCTGCCGCATCGTGCTGGGCGCCGGCGAAGGTCCGGCCTTCTCGGTCGCCGCCCACGCCATCTACAAATGGTTCCCCGACGAGAAGCGTACGCTGCCGACCGCGATCCTGTCGCAGGGCTCCGCCTTCGGCGTGATCCTGGCGGTGCCGGCGCTGAATTGGATCATTGTCAACCATTCCTGGCACTACGCCTTCGGCGCGCTTGGGGTCGTCGGCCTGATCTGGGTCGCGGCCTGGCTCGCCCTCGGCAAGGAGGGACCGCTCGAGGACACGGAGGTCCTCGCCGTTGCCGAGCCGAAGATCCCGTATGTGCAGCTTCTGACCTCGCGCACCTTCCTCGGCTGCGTGTTTGCAACCTTTGGCGCCTATTGGGCGCTGTCGCTCGGGCTCACCTGGTTCACGCCCTTTATCGTCAAGGGGCTCGGCTTCTCGCAGAGTCAGGCGGGCTTCATCTCGGTCCTGCCCTGGGTGTTCGGTGCCACCATCGTCATGCTCACCGGCTGGATCTCGCAAGTGATGATGGCCCGCGGTTACACCACGCGCATCTCGCGCGGCGTGCTCGGCTCGGTGCCGCTGATCATCGGCGGCCTGATCCTCGCCATGATGCCGCATGTGCAGGGCGCCGGCCTGCAGATCGCGTTGCTCGTCGTCGGCTCCGGCCTGTGCGGCGCGATCTACGTGGTCTGCCCGCCGATGCTCGGCGAGTTCACCCCGGCCTCGCAGCGCGGCGCCGTCATCGCGATCTACGGGGCGCTCTACACGCTCTCGGGCATCATCGCGCCCAGCGTGATGGGCACCGTGATCCAGCGCGCAGGCAGCATGCTCGACGGCTACTTGACCGGCTTCACGATCAATGCGGCGGTCATGATGGCCTCCGGCGTCATCGGTCTGGTGCTGCTCTGGCCGAACACGGAAAAGACGAGACTGACGCGTGGTGCGTCGGCGCAAAGGGCGGCGCTGAAAGGTGCTATCTCGCCGACTTAGGATGCTCCGCTCCAGGGGAAGGTGCGATAGCACACACGGGGAAACGCGGCGGGAAGCTCGCCTGCGGCCATCCCTCGAGACGCCCGCCTCCGGCGGACCCTCAGGATGAGGACCACGTGCTCAGCAGTGTCAGCGGACGCGGCGCTCGCTCAGCCTCTTCCGAAAGCTCATATGCGAGTGCCATGCCTTCCAGGGAAGGGCCAGCAGGCAGCCTCGCTAATTCACTCCCTGCGCGCCACGAATCAGCTTGCCCGGCCGCCGTCCCGTGGCCTCGCCGTGCCGCCGCGTCACCACGCCCGAGACGATGGTCGCCTCATAGCCGTCGACATCCTGCAACAGCCGCCGTCCGCCGACAGGCAGGTCGTAATGCACCTTGGGCGGATGCAGATGCAGGCGGTCGTAATCGATCACGTTGACGTCGGCCTTGTAGCCCGGAGCGATAAGCCCGCGGTCCCTCAGGCCTACCGAGAGCGCGGTCTTGCGTGACTGCGCCGCCACCACGAACGGGATCGTGAGCTTCTCGCCGCGCTTGCGGTCGCGCGTCCAGTGGGTCAGCAGATAGGTCGGGAAGCTGGCATCGCAGATGATGCCGCAATGTGCGCCGCCATCCGAGAGGCCCGGCACCGACCGGGGATCGAGCAGCATCTCGCGCGTCGCATCGAGATTGCCGTCGGAATAGTTCAGGAAAGGCACGTAGAGCATGCCGCGGCCCTCGTCCGACAGCATGGCGTCATAGGCGAGTTCCTCCGGCTGACGGCCTTGCCTGCGCGCTTGCGGCCCCAGCGCGTTCTCCGGCGGCTGCTCGTAATCGGGGGGATCACCGAGCAGGAACATCTTGTCGTAGTTGGGACGGAAGAACAGCGGATCGTCGGTCGCCGTCGCCGTCTCGCTCAGGATCGCCTTGCGTACGTCGCTCTGACGCAGCAGCGCCAATCGTTCCTGCAGCGGCAGATGCGCGATCGCCCTGTAGCTCGGATGGGTCTGGAACGGATTGCGCGACAGCTCGAGCCCGAGCAGGAGGCCGACGGGACGCGCCGCGATCTGTGCCGTGACGGAGAGGCCGCGCCGCGACGCCGCATTGATCTCGTCCAGGGTCTGGCGCCAACGCTGCGGCGCCTTGTCGTTCTGCGTGATCGAGAAGGAGATCGGGCAGTTCGTGCTATCGGCCACCCTCAGCATCATCGGCAGGTCCTCGTGGATGGTCGAGAGGTCCAGCACGAACTGCAGCACGCTGCGGCCCTCGCGATGCATTGCGCCGGCGATGGCCGTGAGCTCGTCTTCGCCCGCCTTCAGGGTCGGCGTGAAGTCGCCGGTCGAGGTCCGATGGTTGAGCGTGCGCGAGGTCGAGAAGCCGAGCGCGCCGGAGCGCACCGCCTCGCCCGCGAGCTTTGCCATCGTCGCATTGTCCTCGGCAGTCGACGGATCGCGGCGGGCGCCGCGCTCGCCCATGACATAGACGCGCAGCGCCGCATGCGGCAGCTGTGCGCCGACATCGATGTCGAAATCGCGCTTGGCGAGCCAGTCCATGTAATCGGGAAAGCTTTCCCAGGCCCAGGGAATGCCGGCGCTCAGCACCGGCTCCGGAATATCCTCGACGCCCTCCATGAGCTGGATCAGGCGGGTGTGATCATCGGGCTTGCACGGGGCAAAGCCGACGCCGCAATTGCCCATGATTGCAGTGGTGACGCCGTTCTGCGACGACGGCGTGATGTCCTGGCTCCAGGTGACCTGGCCGTCATAATGCGTGTGCACGTCGACGAAGCCCGGCGTGACGAGCTTGCCGCGCGCGTCGATCTCTTCGCGGCCCCTCGCGGAGACCTTGCCGACCTCGCTTATCTTCCCGCCGGTGATCGCAACGTCGGCCTCGAACAGCTCTCCGCCACTTCCGTCCGCGACATTGCCGCCGCGGATCACGAGATCAGGGGTGGTGCTCATGTGTTTCTTCCCGTCTTGTTGTGTTGTCTATTTTGTCGTCCCGGACAAGCGCGTCAAAGCGCACACCGATCCGAGCCCCGCAAACGAGGGGCGAAGTTTGGTGAAGACTCGGAGAGATCGGCTTCGCGCGCCACTACTCCCTGTCGTTATGGGTCCCTGCGCGGCGACGACAGCTCAGCTCCTGGTTACCCTTGCCGCTTCCGTTCCGTGAACGGCGACAGCAGCACCGTCGCCAGCATGAAGATCACGGACGCGCCGAACACCCAGTGCGGTGCATTCTGGTCCATGATCCAGCCGAACAGCAGCGGACTGACGATGCCGCCGAGATTGAAGCCGGTGGAGACGATGCCGAAGGCCCGTCCTGCAGCGCCGGCGGGCGCTGCGTTGCGCACCAGCATGTCGCGCGAAGGGGCGATGACGCCGGAGAGGAAGCCCGCCGCCGTCATTGTGGCGGTCAGAGCCCAGCCCGGCAGCGTGACCAGCGCGATCAGCAGCACGATCGCGGCATTGGCGGCAAAGCAGGCCGCGGCGACCTGGCCGTGACGCTCGGTCCGGTCGGCGAGGAAGCCGCCTGCGAGCACCCCAATGGCGCTGGCGCCAAGGAAAGCCGTCAGCGCGATGTTGGCGGCGGAGTAGGAGGCGCCGTAGCCGCTCATCAGCGCCACCACGCCGAAATTGTTGATGCCGGCGACCGACAGGCTCAGCAGCATGAACAGCGCAGTCAGCGTGATAAGCACCGGCGTGATGACGGCCTGCTTTGGCGCGCTCTCGCTGCCGGGCTTCTTCTTGTGCGCACCGGCATCGGGAATGTTCATGACGATCAGCAGCAGCGCCACCGCAATGCCGATCGCGCCGGAGGCGATCAGCGCGCCGGTGCCGCCGGACAGTGTGACGAGCGCGGCCACGATCGCCGGTGCGACGGCGCCGCCGAGAAAGCCGGCAAAGGTATGGATCGAGAAGGCGCGGCCCATTCGCGCCTCGTCCATGTGCTCGGCCAGGATCGCATAGTCGGCGGGATGATAGACGCTGTTGGCGAGGCCGAGCAGCACTGCGCACGCGATCAGCGAGGCGTAGCTGAGATGCAGGCCGAGCAGGATCAGCGCGGCGCCGCCGAGCGCGAGCCCGGCCAAGAGAATGCGCCGCGCGCCAAAATGGTCGACGAGATAGCCGGTCGGCGCCTGGGTCAACCCCGATACCACCGCGAACACGGTGAGCGCGAAGCCGAGCTCGATATAGCCGACCCCGAGCTGGCCCTTGAGGAACGGGAACAGCATCGGGAGCACCAGCAGATGGAAATGGCTGACCCAATGCGCGATCGAGATTCCCGTCAGCGTACGCAGTGCGCTGTCCGCCTTGCCTTGCTGCGGTGCGGCGAGAACGTCGACCATTGCAGTTCCGTTTCACTCCCGATGGAGGCGCAAACTATCGGGGAGAGCGGTTATTTGTCCATGAACGCAGGCGCATGGCAGGTAGCGAGGGCAGGTAGCGAGGGCAGGGGACGACAGCAAAGCGCGGGGTGCCGGCCTAGACCCTCACAACGGCTCGTCATCGGGGCCGTATCGATCGCGTTTCGGCGTTGCGATGTCGCCATCCTCGTAATCGTCGTCATCGAGGGCCGGCGGTGGCACCTTCGGATTGTTGTCCGCCTGCTGCTTCTCGGCGGTCTTGTCGTCGACGAATTTGGGCGGCTCGCTCAGCTTGCCAATGGCCATGGTTTTTCCGGATGGTGATGCTGCATCCGCTCCTATCCGGAACATATGTGCAGGTCCTGACCTATCGCAAGTCAGTGCAACACCGGTCCGCCGGCCTTCTTCCAGGCGTCGATGCCGCCGGCGATATGGGCGGTGTTGAGAAGCCCTGCCTCCTTTGCAGCCGCCACCGCCATTGCCGAGCGTTCGCCGAAGGCGCAGAAGAAGACGACGCGGCGGCCGGTAGCGGCGGCGACCTCGCGCAGCATGCCGCCGGGCTTGAGGCTCTCCTCGACTGAGGGATAGGGCGTGTGCAGTGCGCCTTCGAGCATGCCGTGCTTCAGCCGCTCGTTGGTTTCGCGCAAGTCCACCAGCAGGATGTCGGGCCGGCCGAGGATGCGGATCGCCTCGGTTGCGCTGAGCGCGCGCCCTTCCTTCTCGAGTTCTTCCTGATGCAGACCGACATGCATGTTGGCGGGCACCGCCACGTCCATCATCTTGGGATTGGGCAGCTTCAGGTTCGCCATCAGCTCGATATATTCGTCGACCGAGCGCACCTGCAGCCGCGGATTGTAGCGCTTCTCCTCGCCGATGGTGGAGACGGTGTCGCCCTTGTAGTCGTGTGCCGGAAACACCATCGTCTCGTCCGGCAGCTTCAAGAGGCGGTTGAAGATCGAGTCATATTGCGCGCGCGCCGAGCCGTTCTGGAAATCGGTGCGGCCGGTGCCGCGGATCAGCAGCGTGTCGCCGGTGAAGACGCGGTCGCCCATCAGGTAGGAGTAGGAATCGTCGGTATGGCCCGGCGTGTACATCACGTCGAGCGACAGGCCCTCGATCGTCACCTTGTCGCCGTCGGCAACCCGCATCGCCACCACGTCGGCCTTGGTCTGATCGCCCATCACGGTCATGCAATGGGTTCGGTCGCGCAACTCGCCAAGCCCGGTGACGTGGTCGGCATGCAGATGGGTGTCCACCGCCTTCACCAGCTTGAGGTCGAGCTCGCGCAGCAATTGGCAGTAGCGGTCGACCTTCTCCAGAACGGGATCGAGGATGAGCGCCTCGCCGCCGTGGCGGCTGGCCAACAGGTAGCTGTAGGTGCCCGAAACGCTGTCGAAGAGTTGGCGGAAGATCATGGCAGGACCCGGCAGTGGAACTGGTTTCGAGGATTTTACTACGGCGGAGGCCAAAAGGAGAATTAATTCACTGCCATGAGAAAACAATCGGAAGATTTTCATTGCGATCTGACCCGTCATTCCGGGTGATGCGCAGCTTCGTAGCGGAGTCTCGAGATTCGGATTCGGCTCTGCGAGCCGCCCGGAATGACGGCGAGGTGCCTACGGCCGCACCAATGTGTACCCGTTCTCCGCCAGGAACAGGATTTGCCCGACGCCCACCTGCACTGGCGTCGCCGCTTGGATGAAGTCAGGCCGCTTGCCCGTTTCCCGTTCGATCGTATCGACCGTATTGAGGCAGATGTCGAAGCGCACGCCCTGTGCGATCAGGCTCTCGACCTGCTTGCGGCGCTCGCCGCCGGCGAGAAGCAGGTCGATGCCAGGACCGAACGCCACCACTTCGATCGCGATCTTGTCGGGACCGTAGGCTTTCAGCAGGTTGTTGGCGACGCTCAGCACCAGGGACTGCTTCTTCGCATCGCCATCGGAGAGCTGCAGCACGATCCTGTGCTCGGCGAACGGCTTGTCCTGCAGCGGCACCTGTTGTGCAAGAGCAGGCGGCACCGCTGCCCAGACGAGCAGCGCCAGCATCATCGCGAATTTGAGCTGCAGCCGCATCATCCGCGTCCCGCAATCCCTGGATTGCCCTCGACCCCCTTCAACGTCACGCCGGAGCCGAGTCGCTCCTGCAACATCCGGCCTGAGCGCAGATATTTGCCGACGACGTCCCACACCGGCGCGCCCTGCCGGGTGTTGACCGAAGCCCAACCCGCCACCTTGTAGCGGTGGCTGGCGCTGAGCGGCTTGCCGTTGCCGAGCTTCAGCTCGGAGATGCGAGCCCCGATCGCAGCCTCCGGCGTGCAGGTGTAGCTGAGACCGCCGGCGCGCACCATGTCGCCGCCCTGCTGGTAATACGGGTCGGCGTTGAAGAGATTGTCGCAGACGTCTTCGAGCACATCCTTGATCTCGGCGCCCGTCATCTCCTGAACATAGGTCTCGGGATAGCTGATCGCGGTCTCCGCCAGCAGATCCTCCATGGTCATCGCCTGTCCCGACAGCACGGTGACGCCCCAGCGAAAGCCGGGAGACAGCGCGATCTCGGCATCGAGCTCGGTGCGGAGCGCAGTGCAGATCAATTCGTCCATGGATCCCGAGAAATTGCCGCGGCGATAGAGCAGCCGGTCGGGCGTTGCGATCTTTTCCGACCAATCGGCCACGTGCTGCGCACGGACCCGACCGATCAGCTCGGCCATCGCCGGATCGGGCTTCAGCAGCTCCGAATAGACCGGCAGCAGATGATACCTGACATCGCTGACCTTGCCCCTGTCGAGCGCGAGATCCAGCACGGCCAGGAATTTCCCGTTGGAGCCGGCATTGGTGACGAGCGTCGTGCCGCCCGCATTCCTCACGGCCATCGGCTGCGGCACGGCATCATGGGTGTGGCCACCGAGGATGACGTCGATCCCGGTGACCCGGCCTGCGAGCTTGAGGTCGACATCCATGCCGTTGTGCGACAGCAGGACGACGGCGTCGACCTTGTCGGCGCCGCGCAACGCATCGACATGCTTCTGCAGCTCCTCCTCGCGGATGCCGAAGCTCCAGTCCGGCGTAAATCTCTTGGGATGCGCGATCGGGACGTAGGGGAAGGCCTGCCCGACGATCGCAATACGATGCCCGCCCATCTCCTTGATCATCGACGGCTTGAACACCCGCCCGCTGGCCTTGTCGAAGGCGGGCGCGTCGTTGAACGCGGCTTCCTCGGTCAGGAACACGTTCTGCGCCAGGAACTCGCCCTTGAATCGCTCGAGATTGTCGCGCAGCGCCTGCTCGCCATAGGTGAATTCCCAATGCCCGGTCATCGCATCGATGCCGAGCAAATTGGCAACCTCGACCATGTCGCGGCCCTGCATGACGTTGGCAAGCCCGGTGCCCTGCCAGAGATCGCCGCCATCGAGGAGGAGCGAACGCCGCTCGCCGACTTCGCCGCGCAAGCGATCGACCAGCGTCTTCAGATAGGCGAAGCCGCCGAGCTTGCCGAAGCGGCCGGCGGACTTCTCGAACTCGACGCAGGTGAAGGCATAGGCATCGGCGCTATCTGGCCGGATGCCGAACCGCTCCAGGAAGGCGCGGCCGACCAGATGCGGCGGCCGCCCCGCCATCTCGCCGATGCCGATATTGACGCTGGGCTCGCGAAAATAGACCGGGTTGAGCTGCGCATGCGTGTCGGTGATGTGCAGGATTCTTGCGTTGCCGAACCGCTCGAGGTCGTAGATGCCGGCGGTCTCAGTGCCGCGGGCCAGCCGCGGCAGGGCGAGCGTTGCGGCGGCGAGGCCTGCACTTTTCAAAACATCGCGGCGGCGGATCGCCATCCAAGAATTCTCCGCGCCTCTCGGGATCGCTAAACGGCTACTGTCCCAAACAGTCTAGCGGATTTCCATCGCCTTCCAGGCTTCTTTTTCCGATGTGGCCTGGAAAATCGAGGCCTTCGCCAGCGCCTCGGCCTCCCTGGCGGCGGCAACAGCACGATCGAAATCGCCGCCGTCGGCCGCCTTCTTGGCCGCGGCCAATGCCGAGACGGTGACGGTCCACTGGTTGCGCATGCCGGCCGCCTCCCTGGAGGCCGCTTCGGCGGCGGCATAGGCCGCCTTGTAATCCGCCTCGTTCGCCGCGCGCGCGGATGGCGCAAGGCTCAAGGCAAGCAGCATGGCGAGAGCAAGTGACCGCTTCATGGCCGTGCTCCCGGTCCCGAGATCGGCAGGCCATTGGCGACGTAGGACAGGAAGTACTCGACGTCGCGATATTCGTCCGATTGCGGCTCCAGCGGAACCGCGCGGGTCTGGCTGTTGCAGGTCACGAAGCGGCGGCTGGTGGTGCCCATGCCGCTCCATTCGGAGCGGTAGATCGGCATCGCGTTGAGGATGCCGAGCGCCGGCGCCAGGGTTTCGGCGCGGATGCGCTCGCCCGGGCTCTGCACATGACAGCTTGCGCAGGAGAAGTTCATCTGGCCGCGTCGCGTGTAGAAATACCGCTTGCCGTTCTCGAACGCCGCAAGCGCACGGGGATCGTCGGGGATCCTGATGTCCATCGGCTTGCCGCGCGAGGTATAGGCCATGTAGGCGGTCAGCGAGGCCATCTCGTCCTTGACATAGGAATAGGGCGCTTCGCCGTTGGCCTCGCGGCAGCGGTTGAGCGCGAGCTCCAGCGTGACGACCTTGCCTTCCTTCTCGTCGAAATAGGGATAGTTCTGCCGGATGCCGATGCCGCCGTTGGGGAAGCAGTCGGCATAGGTCTTGCCGTTCTTGAACGGCGTCGCGAACATCTCCTTGCCGGCTTCGAGCGCGAACTCGTAAGGCGGGAATTCCTCCTTCTCGCGCCACTGCCGCTTCATGTCCTCGTTCATGGAATAAGGACCGTTGACGAAATCCTCGCGCTTCACGTTCGGAAACTTCTGGAAGAAGAAGTTCTGGAACGCCTTGGCATCGGCAACGGGATCGACCTTGTCGGCCGCGGCCACGCGCGGAGGCGCGGCCGCGAGCGCGACAAGTGCGGCGCACACGGAGCCGAGCAGAAGTGAGAGGCGGACCTTCATCGTCACGCGATCTTCGCGGTCGTCGTGTCCGACGCACCCTTGTTGTCGATCCAGGAGATCTTGAGCTCGTCGCCCTTCTTGGCGCCCTTGAAGCTGAACTTGACGTATGGGTCCTTCGAGACCGCAGTGCCCCAATTGGCGACGAAGACGTCCTTGCCGTTACATTCGAACTTCAGCTCCTGGATGAAGTGCGCCGGAACCAGTTCGCCGTTGGGGTTCTTGACGAGGCCGGTGTCCATGGGGTGCTGGATCAGCGCCTGCACCTCGGTGATGTCGCCGTTGGACGTTGCGCGGACGCGAATGCTGGATGCCATCTCGAACTCCCTTCGCTCAACCGCCGCAGCCGCCGACGGTGACCTTGACCTCTTTGGTCGCGCTGTAGAGCTTGCCGTCCGCTTCCACGACCGCGGTCAATCTGGTGGTCTTGGCCATCTTCAGACGGTTGGCGACGGCAGGGATCGTGCCGTCCGGGATCTTGTAGCTTGCCGCGAGCGCATTCGGGTTCTCGGCCACGAAGAACGAGATCGATGTCACCTTCTCGAGTGACGTCGTCACCGAGATCGGCACCACGCCGCCATTCTCGGCGATCTCCGGCGCGTCGAGCTTGACCTTGTCGGACGGCTCGGCAGTCTTGCCATAAAGCGCCTTGATCGCGTCGGCCTCGTTCTTCTGCTTGAAGGCCTCTTCCGGATATTTGTCGTTGGCCGCAGCGCGCGCGGGAGCGGCGCCGAACGGCAGATTGCCGAGGCCGAGCAGCGCGACGGAAGCTGCGCCCTGCAGGATCAGGCGTCGCGTCGGATGAGGGCCGGTGGTGGTGGTCATCTCAAGTCTCCTGGGCAGCCGGCCGTCACAGGGTCTGCAGGAAATCAACGATCGCGTTGATCTCCTGTTCGGTCAAAATCCGGTTCCGGCCAAATGGCGGCATCATGGTCAGCGGATTGCGCTTGGTCTCGTCGAAGATGATTGCGACCAGCTCGTTGCGATCGGGGTACCTGGCCTTGATATCCTTCAGTTCCGGCCCGATCGTTCCCGGCAGGTCGCCGCCTTGCATGGCGTGGCAGGTCAGGCAATTGCCCTTGCTGCGGTCGAAAGCGAGCTTCCGGCCCTCGATCACGGTGGACTGCGCCTCCGCCGTCGCCACCGCAGCGCCGGCGAACAGGGCCAGCGCAACAAGCAAGGCGGGCTTGCGAGGAAAGACGGTCAAGGCATCGTCCTGAAGCGGTATGTCGATGATCTCATTTGCGGAATGGTTCAAAAGCACAAAGGGCAGAGCCTGACAATCAAGACTATGCATACGGCAAAATGGGGTTAATATCCTCGGCATTGCAACTGATGAGATAGTTCGTTCATCAGCCGGGTCGGGATTGGCAGATTATTCTCGGACGTTCGGCCAGCATGGCCATCTTTTCTGTTTCGCATTTTTTGGGGACGTCACTTGGCTGAATATGTCGTCGAATTTGGCAGGGACGGCGGAAGGGTCGAGCCGGATGGGCGGCTCGATGCGCCGGCCTTCCATCGCAATCACGAGCCGATCTGGGCTGCGCTGGAAAAGCATCTCGCCGGCGCGACCGGAAACGTGGTGGAACTCGGCAGCGGAACAGGTCAGCACGTGGTTCATTTCGCGCGCCACACGCCCGGCCTGATCTGGTGGCCGAGCGACCTCAACCAGCGCCACCTCAAGAGCATCGAAGCCTGGCGGGTATATGCGGCTCTGCCGAACATCCGCCCGCCCCTGCGGATCGACCTCATCGATCCCCATTGGTGTCCGGAGATGAAGAGCGGGCAGGGCCCGACGAGCCTTGCAGCCGTGTTCTGCGCCAATGTCATCCACATCGCGCCCTGGGTCGTCGCCGAAGGCCTGTTCGCCGGCGCGGGTCGATACTTGCGCGCCGACGGCAAGCTGTTCCTCTACGGCCCCTTCAAGCGCGACGGCAAGCACACTGCGCTCAGCAATGCGGTGTTCGACACCTCATTGCGCGAAGGCAATCCCGAATGGGGCGTGCGCGACATCGGCGACGTCGAGAGTCTCGCGCGGGGCGCGGACCTTCGTCTCGTCGATACGATCGATATGCCCGCGAACAACCTCACGCTGGTGTTCGCGCGCTAGAAGGTCGTCGTGCCCGGGCTTCCACGTTCGCCGTTCGACACGTCAAGTCGTGGATGGCCGGGTCAAGCCCGGCCATGACGATGTGGAGACGTCCGCGCCCCTAGCGCTAGTCGCCATCCCGCCACCCGATCCTCTCCTTCAAAAACCGATAGCCCAGCACCTCGAAGCCGGCGCGCTCCTTGTTGTCCTTGCCGTAGCCGTGGCCGCCGGCTGCCGGTTCGTAGAGCCAGGCCTCATAGCCCATCGCCTGGAGCTTCGCCGCCATCTTGCGGGCATGGCCGGGATGAACGCGGTCGTCGCGTCGCGTGGTGGCGATCAGGATCGGCGGATAGGGCTGGCCGGCCTTCACATTGTGATAGGCCGAGTAGGTCTGCAGCCACTCCCATTCGTCGGGCTTGTCGGGATCGCCATATTCGGCGATCCAGCTCGCGCCCGCGAGCAGCTTGGTGTAGCGGCGCATGTCGATCAGCGGGATGGTGCAGAACAGCGCACCGAAGCGCTCGGGGTAGCGCACCAGCATGTTGGTGATGAGGATGCCGCCGTTCGATCCGCCCTGCGCCGCGATGCGCTTCGGCTGCGTCACGCCGCGGCGGACGAGATCGGCAGCGACCGCGGCGAAATCGTCATGCGACAGCTTCTTGCCTGCGAGCCGGCCGGCATCGTGCCAGCGCGTGCCGAACTCGCCGCCGCCGCGCAAATTGGCCTGCACCGTCGTGCCGCCGCGCTCCAGCCACAGCTTGCCGAGCGAGGCGTTGTAATACGGCTTCACGGAAAGTCCGAAACCGCCATAGGCGCTCATATAGACCGGCGCGTCGCCGATCTCTGCGGCGGGGCCGGTCTGGACATAGGGAATGCGCTCGCCGTCGATCGAGATCGCCTCGTGCTGGGTCACCACGAGCCCGTCTGGGGTGAACGTCTTCGGTGCCTGCTTCAGCACGGTTGGGCTGGCGACGCCACGCTCGATCAGCAGCAGCGATGGCGGTGTCAGCGGGTCCTGCACATTGGCGAGCAGATCGCCGTTGCTCTCGGACGGATGGCGATCCAGCGGCCAGACGTCGACGACCCCGATTCCCGGCAGGCCGGGAAGCATCTCGCGGCTCCAGCCGGTTGTGGACGGCGTGCGGATCTCGAAGCGCGGCTTCAGCTCGTCGAGAATCGAGAGGACCAGCTTGCCGGCGACCCAGAACAGGCCTTGCAGCGCCCGCCGTGGTGCGGGTTCGAACAGGATTGCGAAATCGCGGCTGCCGGCGAGGAACGCCGAAAGCGAAATGCCGAGCACGGTATCGGTGGCGTAGGTCCGCCCCTCGACCGTCCAGTCCTTGCGCAGCTTCATCGCGAACCAGTCGCCATGCGCCTGCATCCAGATCCCGGTCGGCAGATCGAGCCTGGTCGTCACGCCAGCGGCATCGCGCAGCCAGATCGCATGATTGAAGAAGTCGATCTGGTCTATGATCCAGGTTCGCGGCGCAGTGCCGGTGTCGTCGACGCTGCCATAAATCATCATGTGATCGGGCGTTGTCTCGATGATCACCTGCGCCTCATCGACAGGCTGGCCGCGTCGCCACAGCCGAACGGTCCGAGCATATCCCGAGCTCGTCGTCATGCCCTCGCCATGCGCGCTCGACAGCAGCAGCGTGTCGGCATCGAGCCAGTCGACGCCGCCCTTGGCTTCCGGCAGCGTGAAGCCGTCCGCAACGAATCTCTTCGTGGCGAGGTCGAACTCGCGAAGCGTGACGGCATCGCTGCCGCCGCGCGACAGGCTCAGCATGGCGCGCGAGCTTCCCGGCATGGTGGCGATCTGGCTCAACAGCCAGTCCTCGCCTTCGCTTGCTGCGAGCTGGTCGATGTCCAGCATGGTCTCCCAGTCCGGGCTGGCCTTGCGAAATTCCGCCATTGTCGTCCGCCGCCACAGGCCGCGCGGATGGCTCGCGTCCTTCCAGAGGTTGTGCAGATCGTTGCCGCGCCGGCTCACATAGGGGATGTTGTCCGGCCGGTCGTAGATCGCGGCGAGGATGTCGCGGTCGTGCTCGAAGGTTTTGCCGCCGAACGCGGCGAGCGTCAGGCTGTTCTGCCGCTCGACGAAATCGAGCGCCTGGGTGCCTTCGATCTCCTCCAGCCACAGCCAGGGATCGTCGTCGGGGGCGGTGAGCGTGGGCCTGTCGTCGACCGACATGAAATGAAACTCCCGGAAGTCGCGGCGGATAGGATTTGATCGAACTCAAGCCGTCAAGGGTGCCGCCCGGTATCATCCGTTCGATTGCGTCGGAGGCATGGCCTGCGCCCATTTGCGCCGGTTGCTTACCCTCTTGCGCCCCACCATAGTCCCGGGAATCAACGAGAGCCCCTGACGAGCCCTTCGGGCGGGAATGCCGATGATCGATGTGACGTCTACTGCCGAAATCGCCGACGACGCCCGCGTGCGTGCCAATGTGGTGCGCCTTGCCGCCGCGCAGGCATTGACCGGCGCCAACTCGGCGGTGATCTTCGCAACCGGCGCGATCGTCGGCGCGACGCTTGCGCCGGACATGTCGTTCGCGACGGTGCCGATCTCGATGTATGTGGTCGGGCTTGCTGCGGGCACGCTGCCGACCGGCACGATTTCGCGGCGCTTCGGTCGTCGCGCGGCTTTCATCATCGGCACGGGCCTCGGCACGCTCACCGGCCTGCTCGGCTCGTTCGCGATCCTGCGCGGTTCGTTCGCGCTGTTCTGCTTCGCAACCTTCCTCGGCGGCCTCTACGGCGCCGTGGCGCAATCCTATCGCTTCGCCGCCGCGGATGGCGCCAGCGCGGCTTACCGTCCCAAGGCGGTGTCGTGGGTGATGGCCGGCGGCGTGTTCGCTGGCGTGCTCGGCCCGCAGCTCGTGCAATGGACCATGGACGTCTGGCAGCCCTATCTGTTCGCCTTCAGCTTCCTGGTGCAGGCGGCCGTCGCGCTGGTCGCGATGGGCATCGTCGCCGGCGTCGACATGCCCAAGCCCGCGCCGGCCGATCTGCACGGCGGACGGCCGCTGCTCACCATCGTGACCCAGCCGCGCTTCATCGCGGCGGCGCTCTGCGGTGCGATCTCCTATCCCATGATGAATCTGGTGATGACCTCGGCGCCGCTCGCGATGCAGATGTGCGGCCTCAGCGTGTCCGATTCCAATTTCGGCCTGCAATGGCACATCGTCGCGATGTATGGGCCGAGCTTCTTCACCGGCTCGCTGATCGCCCGCTTCGGTGCGCCGAAGATCGTGGCCGCCGGCCTCCTGCTGGAAGCCGCCGCCGCCGGTATCGGCCTCTCCGGCCTCACCGCCATGCATTTCTGGGCCACGCTGGTTGTCCTCGGCGTGGGCTGGAATTTCTCCTTCATCGGCGCTTCCGCGCTGGTGCTGGAGACGCACCAGCCGCAGGAGCGCAACAAGGTGCAGGCGTTCAACGATTTCCTGGTGTTCGGCATGATGGCGATCGGCTCGTTCTCCTCGGGCCAGTTGCTGGCCAATTACGGCTGGTCTGCGGTCAACCTCGTGGTGTTCCCACCGGTCGTGCTGGGCCTTGTCATTCTCTCGCTCGTCTCTTGGGCTCGTCGCCGCAAGGCGCGGCTGGACGCGGCCATGGGCGAGTTTCCGGACGCGGTCTAGGCTGGCGGGAGCCTGTCAGCAGCGTTGATACTTCGATCCCGCTCGAAGTGATTTTCGGGTGAGGGTCGGTTAGATGTCGTCATGGCCGGGCTTGTCCCGGCCATCCACGTCCTGCTACGTCGAAGGAAGAGCGTGGATGTCCCGGGCATAGGCGAGCGTGAAGCGACGCCGTCCTTCGAACGGCTATGCCCGGCATGACGGAGTAGGCGGCCATGCTCGATAATCCCCAACAGCCCCGAATTGACGAATCCTCCCTCCGTTACGAAGGCTGGCGCATCGTCGCGGTCTGTTTCCTGCTCGCCACCTTCGGCTGGGGTCTCGGCTTCTACGGCCAGAGCGTCTACGTCGCCGAGCTCCAGCGCGCGCGCGGCTGGCCGACGTCGTTGATCTCCTCCGGCACCACGTTCTTCTATCTCTTCGGCGCGCTGCTCGTCGTCTTCGTCGGCGAAGCCGTGCGAAAGTACGGGCCGCGGCTCTGCCTGATCGCTGGCACGCTGGCGATGGCGGCCGCGGCCGTTGCGATCGGCGCGGTGCGCGAACCCTGGCAGCTCTATCTTGCCAATGCCGTGCTCGCCTTCGGCTGGGCCGGCACCAGCCTCGGCATGATCACGAACACGATCAGCCTGTGGTTCGACCACAGGCGCGGCATGGCGATCAGCCTTGCGCTGAACGGTGCGAGCTTCGGCGGCATCGCCGGCGTTCCGCTGCTGGTGATGCTGATCGGCCATGTCGGCTTTGCCAGCGCGATGTACGCCGCTGCCGGAGCCATGCTGGTGCTGCTGCTGCCCGTCATTCTCCTTCTCGTCGGCCGACCGCCCGACCGCCACGGCCGGCACGCGACCGCGAAGGCAAGACCGCAATCCTCGACGCAGATCCGCGCATGGGCATTGCGTGACGTCGGCTTCCTCACGGTGACGACAGCCTTCGCCCTCGTGCTGTTCGCGCAGGTCGGCTTCATCGTGCACCTGATCTCGTTCCTCGATCCCGTGATCGGCCGGGAGCGGGCAGCTCTTGCCGTCGCCGTGCTGACGGCGATGGCCGTGGTCGGCCGTGTACTGTTCTCACTGGTGATCGACCGCCTCGACCAGCGGCTCGCCTCCGCGCTGTCGTTCCTCAGCCAGGCTGCGGCGCTTCTCGTCGTCATCAATCTGCACGACGACTACGTGCTGATCGCGGCCTGCGCGGTGTTCGGCTTCTCGGTTGGCAACCTCATAACGCTGCCTTCGCTGATCGTGCAGCAGGAGTTCGAGTCGGCCGCCTTCGGTGTGCTGATCAGCCTCAACACCGCGATCAACCAGGTCACCTACGCATTCGGCCCCGGCGTGGTCGGGGCCTTGCGCGATTGGTCCGGCGGCTATTCGCTGCCGTTCTATCTCTGCATCGTGCTGGAGGTGATGGCAGCTGCACTGATCATGGTGCGAGGCAAGCCAGGAGCAAGGCTATCGTAGCATGGGCAGAGACGCGTTGCGCCGTGCCCACCCTTCGGCATCGCGCTTGATGTTTCGATGTCCCCTCATCACACTCCGTCATTGCGAGCGTAGCGAAGCAATCCAGAATTGTTCCTCAGAGACAGTCTGGATTGCTTCGTCGCTACGCTCCTCGCAATGACGGGAGGAGAGAGCAGAGTTCACAATTCACGCTGCCGCAACAATGCCTCCACATCCAGCCGCTTGGTGAACATTGCGAGCTTTCCATCCGGTCCGAACGGCCATTGTTCCCTCGGCTTGTCCCAGTACAGTTCGACGCCGTTCTGGTCGGGATCGCGCAAGTACAGCGCTTCGCTGACGCCGTGGTCGCTCGCGCCATCGAGCGCAATGCCGGCCGAGAGCACACGGTGCAGCGCATTCGCCAGCGCGGGGCGCGTCGGATAGAGGATCGCGGTGTGGAAGAGCCCCGTCGTGCCCGGGGGCGGCGGCGAGCCGCCCTTGCTCTCCCAGGTGTTGAGGCCGATGTGGTGATGATAGCCGCCGGCCGCGATGAAGGCCGCGCCCGAGCCCATGCGCTGCATCAGCTCGAAACCGAGCACGCCGCAATAGAAGCCGAGCGCACGATCGAGATCGGCGACCTTGAGATGAACGTGGCCGATTCGGGTGCCGGCAGGAACGGCTGGGCTTTGCGACATGTGAATGCTCCCTTGCTGAACTCCAAATAGGCAAGGCCCGAGGCGAGTGCTACTCGCCCGTCCTGAAACTCATCGTTTCCGAATGGGCGGTTAAGCCAGCTCCGACACCTCACCTTCCGGCAGCTCGAACTCGAACGTATTCAGCGTCATCGACACCAGCGTGTAATAGCCGCAGAGTCCGATCACCTCGACCACGCCGCGCTCGCCGAGCAGCTTCACCGCCTCATCATACAGGCCCTTCTCGACGCCGTGGCCTTCGTGCAGCGACTTCGCGAGGTCGTAGATCATCCTGGCCTTGGGGTCGTCGAAGTCGGGCGTGCGGCGGTCGCGGATCGCCTCGATGATCTCAGGGGCCATCCCGCCGGCAAGTGCGAGGCGCTTGTGCGCATACCATTCGTAATGCGCGGTCCAGTGCCGCGCCGTCACCAGGATCGCGATCTCCGAGAGCTTGGCCGGGAATACCGTATCGAATCGAAGGACCTCGCCGAGCCGTGTGGCGTGACGGGCCATGTCGGGGCTGTTCAACCAGGCCATCATCGGCGGCGGCGGCTTGCCGCGCTTGCCGGCGATCGATTCGTCATAGGTCTGGCGCTGGCTCTCGTTCATTTCGCCAGGCGAAAGAAGCTTCAGGCGCATTCTCGTTTCCTCTTTGTTTTCAAGCTCGCCGTAACGGCGACTATAGCCGAATGCGGGCTGCGGAAGTGGTTGAATTCCGCGGAGCGTTGGCCCAGAGTCGCCGGCAACAAGCTGAATTCCGATGCGATGGAAACGACCATGAGCGATACAGAAACCACCGATCTCGAGACCTTCCGCAACGAGACGCGCGCCTGGCTGGAAGCCAATTGTCCGCCCGAAATGCGCAAGCCCGCAACATCGGATGCGGATGTGTTCTGGGGCGGTCGCAACGCGAAGTTCTCGTCGGAGCCGCAGCGCATCTGGTTCGAGCGCATGCGCGACAAGGGCTGGACCGTGCCCGACTGGCCGAAGGAGTATGGCGGCGGCGGCCTCAGCGCCGCCGAGCACAAGGTGCTGCGCGCGGAGATGGCGCGGATCGGCGCCCGTCCGCCGCTGTCGAGCTTCGGCATCTGGATGCTCGGGCCGGCGCTCCTGAAGTACGGCAACGAAGCCCAGAAGAAGGAGCATCTGCCGAAGATCGCAGCGGGCGAGATCCGCTGGTGCCAGGGCTATTCCGAGCCGAACGCCGGATCCGATCTCGCCTCGCTCCAGACCCGCGCCGAGAGCGACGGCGACGACTTCATCATCAACGGCCAGAAGATCTGGACCTCCTACGCCAACTACGCCGACTGGATCTTCTGCCTGGTGCGCACCGATCCCGCCGCGAAGAAGCATGACGGCATCAGCTTCATCCTGTTCGACATGACCTCCAAGGGTGTTTCGACCAAGCCGATCCTGCTGATCTCGGGCTATTCGCCGTTCTGCGAAACCTTCTTCGACAATGTCCGGGTGCCGAAGTCGCACGTGGTCGGCACCATCAACCGCGGCTGGGACGTCGCGAAATATCTGCTCCAGCACGAGCGCGCGATGATCTCGGGCATGGGCGAGCGCGGCGTCGGCCGTCCGCTCGGTCAGATCGCGGCTGACACCGTCGGCACCGATGCGCAGGGTCGGCTCGACGATGTCATGCTGCGCGGCCAGATCGCGCGCTTCGACGTTGACGAAGCCGCGCTCGCGGCCTGCGCCGAGCGCGCCGTCGATCTCGCCAAGGCAGGGCAGGCGCATCCGGCGTTTTCCTCGGCCATGAAATATTACGGCACCGAGCTCAACAAGCGTCGCCACGAGATCCTGATGTCGGCCGGCGGCGTCGATGCGCTGGAATGGGAGAGCGAGCGCTCCAAGCAGGGCGCGAAGCCGCGCGCCTGGCTGCGCACCAAGGCCAACTCGATCGAGGGCGGCACGTCCGAGGTCATGCTCGGCATCGTCGCCAAGCGCATCCTGGATCTGCCGGGGGCGTGAGCGGCGCTCTCACCAAATGTCACTCCGGGGCGCGCGTAGCGCGAGCCCGCAATCCATCTGCCCGCGGAAATGCCGTCTGATGGATTCCGGGCCTGGCCCTTAGGGCCATCCCGGAATGACGACAACGAATAGATTTCGAACGGGAAACACGTACATGGCCCTCGTCCTCACCGAAGAACAATCCATGCTCCGCGACTCCGCGCGCGGACTGATCAGCGGCAAGGCGCCGGTGTCGCACCTGCGCCATCTGCGCGACAGCAAGGATCGCGTCGGGTTCTCGAAAGAGCTCTGGCACGCCTTCGCCGAGATGGGCTTTGCCGGCCTCCTGGTGCCGGAGGACTTCGGCGGCAGCGGCCTCGGCTATGTCGAGGCGGGCGTCGTCATGGAGGAGATCGGCCGCACGCTGATGCCCTCGCCCTTTCTTGCCACCAGCGTGGTTGCGGCCTCGGCGCTGAATCGCGGCGGCAATGCCGCGCAGAAGTCGGAATACCTGCCGAAGATTGCAAGCGGTTCGCTGCTCGCGACGCTCGCGATCGACGAGGGTGCAAAACATCGCCCGCTGCAGACCAGTCTCCAGGCCGTTCGCGCGGGCAACGGCTTCAGGCTCTCGGGCGCCAAGGCTCTGGTGGTCGACGGCCATGTCGTCGACCTCCTGATCGTCGCCGCGCGCACGGCGGGGGCCGCCGGCGAGCGCGAGGGCCTGACCTTGTTCCTGGTCGACCCGAAGGCCAAGGGTGTTGCGATCGAGCGCACCATCATGGTCGATGCGCACAACGCGGCGCGGATCGACTTCGCCAATGTCGAGGTCGATGCCGACAGCGTGCTCGGCGAAGTCGACCAGGCCGCCAACCTGCTCGATGGCGTTCTCGACATCGGCCGCGGCGCCGTCGCTGCCGAGATGGTCGGCCTCAGCGAGGAGGTCTTTGGCCGCACCGTCGAATATCTGAAGAGCCGCAAACAATTCGGCAAGCTGATCGGCGAATTCCAGGCGCTGCAGCATCGCGCCGCCGAACTCTACATCGACATCGAGATAACCCGCGCCGCCACCATGAAGGCGCTGCAGGCACTGGACGCCGATGTTGCCAAGGCCGCATCGAGCGTCGCCGTCGCAAAGGCCCGCGCCGGCACCACCGCCACGCGCGCGGTGCAGGAGGGCGTGCAGATGCACGGCGGCATGGGCATGACCGACCAGTTCGACATCGGCTTCTTCATGAAGCGTGCGAGAGTCTGCGAGGAGCTGTTCGGCGATGCGAATTACCACACCGAGCAGCTGGCCAGGGCGCGCGGGTATTGAGGCAAGCGGCAGAGACGAGGCTAGAGAGGACCAGCGCGAGCCGTCATGGCCAGGCTCGTCCCGGCCATTCACGTTCTCAAGTGCTGCAAGAGCGCGGATGCCCGGGACAAGCCCGGGCATGACGACCAAGAGTGTGGTGCGCGTCTACGTCAACATCGTCATTGCGAGGAGCGCTTGCGACGACGCAATCCAGGCTGTTGCCGGGGAGGCATTCTGGACTGCCTCGCGGAGCCTGTCACCGGGCCGCGCTTCGCGCGGACCCGTTGGCGCGCAATGACGACGGCGGCGAGAGCCGCCGTTATCTCATCGGCGGTGCGTACTGCACCCCGCCCGCGTTCCACAGCTGGTTCATGCCGCGCGGAATCTTCAGCTTTGACTTCTCGCCGATGTTGCGGTCGTACATCTCGCCGTAATTGCCGACGTGGCGGATGATGCGCGCCGCCCAGTCCTTGGTCAGGCCGAGCTTCTCGCCGTAATTGCCTTCGGTGCCGACGAGGCGCATCACTTCCGGCTTCTTCGACTTCAGCGCTTCGTCGATGTTCTCCGAGGTGACTCCCAGCTCCTCGGCGTTGATCATCGCGTACAGCGTCCACTTCACGATCATCATCCAGTCGTCGTCGCGCTGGCGCACGACGGGCGCCAGCGGCTCCTTGGAGATCATGTCCGGCAGGATCATGTGGTCGCCGGGCTTGGAGAGGTTGAGCCTGAGCGCATAGAGCTGCGAGACGTCGGCGCTGAACGTGTCGCACTTGCCGGTGTCGTAGGCCTTCACCACGTCGGCGAGGTTTTCGAACTTCACCTCTTCGTATTTCATGTTGTTGATGCGGAAGTAGTCGGCGATGTTGAGCGCCGTCGTCGTGTTGGCCTGCACGCAAACCTTGCTGCCGGTCAGATCCAGCGATGTCTCCTTGTTGCGCGAGCGCGGCAGCATGAAGCCTGCGCCGTCGTAATAGGCGACGGCGGGGAAATAGAGATCGTAGTCGAGCTCGCGCGCCATGCTCCAGGTCGTGTTGCGCGAGAGAATGTCGACCTTCCGGCTCTGCAATTCCTTGAAGCGCTCGTTGGCGTCGAGCGGGATGAACTTCGCCTTGCCCGGGTCGTCGAAGATCGCCGCCGCCACCGCGCGGCAGAAATCGACGTCGAAGCCGGTCCAATTCTTGTTGTCTTCCGAATATGAGAAGCCCGGCAGTCCCTTGTTGACGCCGCACAGCACCTCGCCGCGGCGCACTGTGCGCTTCAAGGTGCGGGTGTCGTAGAATTCATAGATGATCGCCGCGACGGCGACCACCACGGCGAGGGCGAGCCCGATCAGCAGGCCGCCACGAAAAGTGCGCATCATGTTGCTCTCTCGAAAATCGGAAAATGGGAATTGCAGGAGGGGCGGAGCATGATCCTGGAGATCATGCTCCTATCCATAGCCCTCAGAGTTCGGGCTTCTGCCGGATGACCACCTTGGTGCCGATCGGGACGCGATCGTAGAGATCGGCGACGTCGGCGTTGACCAGGCGGAAGCAGCCCGAGGACACCTTGGTGCCGATCGTGTCGGGTCGGTTGGTGCCGTGGATGCGGTAGACCGTGGTGCCGAGATACATGGCGCGGGCGCCCAGCGGATTGCCCGGGCCGCCGGCCATGAAGCGCGGGAGATAGGGCTGGCGCTGGATCATCTCCGGCGGCGGCGTCCAGTCCGGCCACTCCTTCTTGTTGGTGATGGTCACCAGCCCTTGCCACTGGAAGCCGTCGCGCCCCACCCCGATGCCGTAGCGAATCGCGCGGCCGCCGGGCTGCACAAGATAAAGGTGACGTTCGGCCGTCGAGACGATGATCGTGCCCGGGGGCTCGGTGGTGCGGAAGTAGACCACCTGCTTCTGCCATTCCGGCTCGAGCTGATAGCCGTCATCAGCAATCAAGCCCGGCTCGTCGCCGCGGTCAGGTTGCTGCGCGAGGGCCTGCGGCGCGGACAGGATCAGCCCCATCGCAGCCATGAAAACCCCGGTCAGGCGACGAAAATCCGTCATTTCAAGCTCTCCCCGCTGCCACAGCGCAAATCATTCGGAACCATCAAACCTGAGGGGCAAGTTCATGGCAAGTTGATGGCGCGGGCCCTTGGCATGTCACGAGAATGCTTTGGCTTTTTGAGGCGGTCCTGGCAATGCCACAAACGGGGGATGGCGCGAAAAGCAGTGCTTGTCGCCATGGGTCCGGTGCCTCCCTCCCCTGCACAAGCTAGATCTTGTTGCTCTCCGCCGCGATTCCCAGCCGGCGCACGATCTCCGTGCCCACGGCGCGGGCCTCGACCCGCGAACCGATCCGCGGGCTGCGAAACCGTCGTCCCGAGTGCAGACGGATCACCACGATGCAGTGCTCGTCCTCGGAGCGGCCGCGGCGCTCCACCGTGATCGTCTTCACGTCGGGCCCTTCGATGTGGTCCGCGCGGGGCGTGCCGTCGCCCCACAATCGCTCGACGCGAATATGGTCCTGCCGGATGATCCAGAATGCGCCGATCGCGAGGTTGGCGTAGCGGTAGACGGCCAGCCCGGCGATCACGCCGAGCGGCAGCAACAGGATATCGACATGGCTGGGCGGCAGGCCTCGCCAGAGCTTGTAGGCATAGGGACCAGCGCACAAGGCGATCGCGATCAACGCGACGATGCGGACGTCCCTCACAGGAAAAGGCTCGGCCGGCTCGCCGAGATGCATCTCGGGATTGCGGGCGTCGAGCGGATTGCTGGGTGCCTCGACATTGGGGACCTCGAACTGTGTGACGATCCTGTCCACGGTGTCGCGAACATGGGTCACGTCCGAGATCGGCGGCGACGTCAGGCGTTCTCCCGATGCCAGCGTGAAGACCAGCTGGAAACGGGCTTTCACCCTCTTGCTGCCGGGAACCTGCAATCCGCTGATGTCGTGCTTCGGGACGACACGCGTGCGGAGCTTTCCGAACGGACGCTGCTGCCCGATCAGGATCTCGTTGGGCGTGATGATCCACACCACCGCCGGCGCCATCATGATGCCGACGACGAATCCCGCCCCCACCAGGAGCGCCACCGCCGAGACGATGATCTCCAGCGTATCGTGCGTGAGCAGGCCGGGCGTGAAGCACAGCGCCACCGCGGCCGCACAGCCGGCCATGATCAGCCGTTGCGCGATCGAGGAGCCTTCACGAAGGCGGATGTCGGTGCTGGTGGTCGAGTCGTCCATCGCGGGCGGCTGATTCCGTCGCCCGCGAAACTCTACGGGCGGGTCCGCGGTGTCAAGCAACAAGGGACAGCGGAGACCCGCCGCGCGATGGCTGCGCGCGTCAGCTGGCGACGTTCAGCAGCTTTGCCACGGTGCGCTCGATCTGGTCGTAACTGCCTTCGCCGGCGTGCCGGAATACGATCTTGCCGCTCTGGTCGATGATGTATTGCGCCGGCCAATATTGGTTGCGGTAGGCGTTCCAGGTCTTGGAATTATTGTCCTGAGCCACCGGATAGGCGATGCCGTGGCGCTTCAGCGCGGCCTGCACGTTCGAAGCCGAGCGCTCGAACGGGAACTCCGGCGTGTGCACGCCGACCACGACGAGGCCCTTGTCCTTGTACTTGGCGTAGAGGTCGTTGACGTGCGGCAGCGTGTTGACGCAGTTGACGCAGCCATAGGTCCAGAAATCAACCATCACGACCTTGCCGCGGAGGTCGGCCATGGTCAGCGGTTTCGAATTGAACCAGTTGGTGATTCCGGTGAAATCGGGCGCGTTCTCCTGGCTCGCGGCAGCGACGCGCAAGGGTGCCGCGCCGGACACCTCGTCGCAGACGCCGGGGATAACGGCCCCGGTGACGGTGAAGCCGGTCAGTGCGGCGGCCATGGCGAGCAGTTTGAAAGTCATGAAGGGTTCTCCGGTGAATGAGGCGATGATCACAGGCCGATCTGGCCGGTGGGATAGAAGCTGGTAAGCCAGGCCACGATCAGCGTGTCGTATTGGAAGTAGGCGGAGAGGGCGAAGCCGATCACGACGACGCCAAAGCCCTGCTGCAGCCGCGGCGATATCCGCGCGAGGCTGCGCACACGCGTGGTCGCGGCCTGTCCGCCATAAGCGATCGCGAGCAACGGGATCGCCGCGCCCATGGCATAGGCGACCAGCAGCGTGCTGGCCCAGGCAAGGTTCTTCGAGCTTGCAACCAGCGTCAGGATCGAGCCGAGCACGGGCCCGGCGCAGGGTGTCCATACCAGGCCCAGCGTGGTGCCGAGCACGAGACCGCCGAGCGCGCCCTCGCGTTGCACTCCGCTGGATGCGCCGAGATCGAGCCAGCCGTTGAGCCGGATCGAGAGCCACTCGAACGGCGCCGGCCACAGCATCAACAGGCCGAAGCCCAACAGCAGGATCGATGCGGCCTCGCGCAAAACGGTCGGATCGAAGTCGAACAATTGTGTGATCGCGCCGAGCAGCAGCGCGGTCGCTGAGAACGACATGACGAAGCCGAGCGCGATCATCGCCGGCCGCAAATGTCCTGCGCGTCCGATCGAAGCGCCGAGCAAAATCGGCAGCATCGGCAGCGTGCAGGGCGCCGCGACGGTGAAGATGCCGGCAAGGACGGCGAGGCTGAGTTCGAGCATCGGGGCACTCGTGAGGGAAGTCACGAGCAATTCGGGCGCGATGCGTCGGGCGTTACCTGGCGTCACACGTTCGTGACCCGCGGGCACCCAAATACAAGACGACCCGGAGGGGGGCATCCCGTCCGGGTCGTTGGAGGTCTTGGAGGTCTAAGCAAAACCGTTTGCGAGGTTTATAGGGCGGAAGTTTTTCCGGCTGATGTTGTGCTTTGTTTCAATTGTTTCGTCGGCGGTAACGCTTCCGTGTCCCTGGAGAGGGGCAGATCGATGCCCCTATCCAATTGAATTCGTTGAATTTAGGCGGCGAAGCGGTCGACGCCGGCGCCCTTAAGCAAATCGGCCAATTGCTTGCGGGCATAGAACATCCGGGTCTTCACCGTGCTCTGGGGAATGCCGATGATCTGGCCGACCTCCTCCACCGACTTCTCGTGGTAGTAGACGAGGTTGATGATCTCGCGATGTGCGGGCGACAGCTTCTGCACGCAGGCGCGCAGGATGGCGCTGGTGTCGCTGCGGTCGAGCGACGTCTCCGGCGTATCGTTACCATCGGGAATCTGGCGCACGTCTTCCTGGTCGATGTCCTCGAAGCGGCGCTGGCGCATTGCGGTGAGTGCCTTGAAGCGGGCGATCGAGAGCAGCCAGGTCGAGACCTGCGAGCGGCCCTGGAATTGGCCGGCGGTGCGCCACACGTCCAGAAAAACCTGGCTGACCAGGTCTTCCGCCGTGGTCGCATCGCGCACGATGCGCAGGATGAAGCGGTACACCCGCACATTGTGCCGGCAATAGAGGATGTGCATGGCCGTCCGATTGCCGTCGGCAATGCTTTCGAGAAGCATGTCGTCCGAAGTCGCCTGAGCGGCAACGATGCTCTGGCTGGCCTGGGCGTTGATGGCGATGACGTTCGGCATGGACTTGGCTCCCCGTAGCGCCGCAACCGAGCGGCGTTTCCTTGAGCCGATGTGTTAATGAGCCAACGTTTCGGGACGTCTGCACGAAAAGGGAAAAATGGTTTCGTGCGCCGCCAAATTGTTTCGTCAGAACAGCCGGGACGAAACATTCGAGGCAAAAAGACGTGCAATTTCAATGTGCGGAAAATACGGGGTTAGGGATCTGGAGGCGGACGGGGCCGCCGCGGAACGTATTTCGGGGATTTGCGTTCGGCCGAGCCGTTTACCCCTTCATTCCGGGACGATGCACGGCGTCGAGCCAGGGTGCGCAATTGCGCATCTGAGAATCTCGAGAGTCCGGGTCCGCCCTTGGGGCGCCCCGGAATGACGTTAAAGCCCTACGCCTTCTCGCCCTGCGGCGAGAACAGGTAGCCGCCGCCGCGGATGGTGCGGATCACGGCGGGCTTTGCCGGATCGGGCTCGATCTTGCGGCGGATGCGCATGATGCGCAGGTCCACGGCGCGGTCGAAGGCTTCGGCATCGCGCGCATTGGCGAGCTCGAGCAGGCGCTCGCGCGACAGCACGCGCTTCGGGTTGGCCGCGAACACCTTGAGCAGCCCGAACTCGGAGGCCGTCAGCGGATGCTCGTTGCCCTCGTCGTCGCGCAAGGCCTGGGCTTCGAGGTCGAGCCATTTGGTGCCGAAGCGCACCAGCTGCTCCTTGTCCGATTTCGCCGCCGCCGCGTCGGGCGCGGCGGCCTTGGCCGGCACGCTCCGCCGCAGCACGGAGCGGATGCGCGCCATCAGCTCGCGCAGCTCGCACGGCTTTGCCACGTAATCGTCGGCGCCGAGTTCGAGCCCGACCACGCGGTCGATCGGGCTCGCGGTCGCCGTCAGCATGATGACCGGCACGTTGATGCGGCTCTTGAGGTCGCGAATGATCGAGAGCCCGTCTTCCTCGGGCATGTTGAGGTCGAGCACCACGAGATCGGGCATGCTGCCCTGGATCGCTGCCCGCAGCGACTTGCCGCCGTCGCACAGCGTCACGGTGAAGCCGTGCATCTTGAGGTAATCGCCGACCATCTCCCGGGCCGGGGCCTCGTCGTCGACGATCATGATGTGCTGGCTTTGGGTCATGGTCTTTGCATCACGGCATTTCGGTCGCGGGGAGGGTCATGGTGAAGGTCGAGCCCTTGCCGGGGCCGTCGCTGTCGGCGGTCACCTCGCCGCCGTGCATGTCGATGATGCGCTTGACGATGGAGAGCCCGAGCCCCGTCGAACTCTCGCCGGCGGTCGGCTTTGCCGACAGCCGCTGGAACCGGCCGAACAGGCGGCCGAGATCCTCGGGCGACAGGCCGGCGCCCTCGTCGCTGACGCGCACGATCGTGTCGCTGCCTTCATGGGTGACGGTCACGTCGATCCTGCCGCCGATCGGAGAGTACTTGATGGCGTTGCTGATGAGGTTGTCGATCGCTTCGCGGATGCGGTCGATGTCGCACATTGTGACGATATTGGGCGGGGCGGTGACGCTGATCGTCTGCTGCTTGTTGACCGCGAGCGGCTGGTTGGCCTCGGCGACCTCCTTGACCAGGGTGGCGACATCGACCGGCTCGCGGCGGATGGTGATGTCGAAGGCATCGGCCATCGCATCCGAGATCAGATGGTCAACCATCGTGGTCAGTCGCTTGGTGGCGTCGCGGATGTGATCGACCTGGGCGACCACGCCGGCTTCCGATGCGCCGGTCGAGATCAGCTCCTTCAGCATCTCGGTGCGGCCGAGGATGACGCCGAGCGGATTCTTCAAGTCGTGGGCAACGGTGCCCAGGATCTCGTTCTTGAAGCCGTTGGCGCGCTGCAGCCGCAGCCATTGCGCCGAGAGGCGGCGGTTGGCCTGCATCAGCGCGCGGGTGCGCTGGGCGACGCGGTCTTCCAGCTGCGCGTTGGCGTCCTGGAGCTGCTGGTAGAGGATCACGTTGTCGAAGGCGATCGAGAGCCGGCTGGAGAAGATCTCGACCAGCGAGCGGTCGGTCTCGGAGAGCTCGCGCTCGGCCTGCAGCAGCACCACGACCTCGCGTCCGCTTCCGGTGCGCAGGTAGATCACGCTGCGGTGGTCGGCGAATTCGTTCTTGCGGCGCTGGAACGCCGCCTCCACCATCTCGCGCAGTTCGGGGTCGAGCGCCTTCGACGAGGTGAAGCCGATGAAGCGGCTGTAGCAGCCGCTGCCGGCGAGCACCGAGAGCTCGGGATCGATGCCGCCGTTGTCGCGCAAGACCAGGATGCCGGCGCAATCGACGTTGAGCAGCGAGGCGAGCTGGGTCAGCACGCCCTCGGCGAGGCGCTGCATCGACTTGAAGTCGTACAGCGTCGAGGCGGCGTCGATGATGATCTCCAGCCCGCGCCGGGTCTGCACCATGCGCTCGAGCTGCTGATAGGAGCGCAGCGCGGCGGTCAGCGAGGTGAACAGCTTGTCTGCGGTGAGCTCGGTCTTGGCCTTGTAGTCGTTGATGTCGTACTGCACGATCACGCGCCGCTCCGGCGCCTGACCCGGCTGGCCGGTACGCAGGATGATGCGGACGGTCTCGTTCCTGATCTCGTTGCGGATGTACTCGACCAGTTCGAGCCCGGCGACGTCGGTCTCCATGATGACGTCGAGCAGCACGGCGGCGATGTCGCTGTGCTCGGCCATCAGCTTGCGGCCTTCCGCCGCGGAATAGGCCGACAGAATCTCCAGGCTCTGGCCGTTCAGGCTGTAGTCCGAGAGGGCAAAGCGCGTGCCGTCATGCACGGCCGGATCGTCGTCGATGACGGCGATTTTCCATTTCCGGGCGTTGGCATCCTCCGGCGCGATACCGGTATCGTCGATCAGGTGGAGGACATCGTCCTGTTCGGCCATTGAGAAGTCCCGTCGGTCTCTGTGCTTTGCGCGCCGCCCTTGGCGATGCGGGGCATGATAATGCGAAAAGTAGTGCCTTGTCCCAGCTTGGATTCCAGCATCATGCGGCCGCCGAGCTGCTGGGTGACGAGGTTATAGACGATATGCAGGCCGAGTCCCGTGCCGCCTTCATTGCGCCGGGTGGTAAAGAAAGGGTCAAAGGCCTGGCGCTGCACGTCCGGGGTCATGCCGGCCCCGTCATCGCTGAAGATGATCTCGATGTCCTCCGTCCCGCGCGGCCGCGCCGAGATCGTGATTGTGCCGGCGCGCCCGTCGGCGAAGGCGTGGTTGGCGGCGTTGAGGAACAAATTGGTCAGGATCTGGCCGTAGGAGCCGGGATAGCCGTCCAGCAGCAGCCCTTCGGGCACGTCGACCTCCAGCGTGATCGGCGAGCGCTTCAGCACCGGGCGCAGGCTGGCGATGATCTGGTCGGTGGCTTCGCTCAGGCTGAACTGCCGCCGCTCGGCGTGCGAGCGGTCGACCGCGACCTGCTTGAAGGACTGGATCAGCTCGCCGGCGCGCTGGAGGTTGGCGACCAGCTGCTGCGAGGCGTCGCGCGAGGATTGCACGAACTCCTCCAGCTGCGAGCGGCGCAAGCCGCCCTCGCCCTTGAGCTGGGCCTCGAAGATCTCGGTGCGCCGGGCAAGACTCGAAGCAACGGTCAGGCTGATCCCGATCGGATTGTTGACCTCGTGGGCCACGCCGGCGACCAGTCCGCCGAGCGCGGCGAGCCGCTCCGCGTCGATCAGGTTCTGCTGGGCGGCGTTGAGCTCGAGCAGCGCGCTCTCGGCCTTTTCCTTGGACGCACGCAGCTCGTCCTCGGTCTGGCGCTTGGCGATCGCGTTCTCGCGGAACACTTCCACCGCGCGCGCCATGGCGCCGACCTCATCGCGTGCCTTGGTGCCCTGTACCTCGCGGTCGAGATCGCCGAGCGTGATCGCGCGCATCGCTGCCATGATCTGCTGCAGAGGCAGGCGAATCGACAGCGCGATCAGCACGCCGGCGGTGAGGATGATGCCGAGGAAGATCACCGCGATCGACAGCACGCGGCGGGAAATGTCGGCAAGCGTGCGGTCAAACGTCTCCTGCGCCTTCTGCTCGCGCTGGCGCATCTTGGTCGAGAGATCGTCGATGGCGCCGATCGCCTCGGCCTGGCTGGCGTCGATGGTGTTGCGCAGGAGCTCGGTGCGGCTGGCAAGCTGCTCGGACAGCTTGGCAAATCCCTCGCGCAGCGCTGCAGTGCGGGACGCGAGCCGCCGCAGGGCCATCCTCTGGAGGTCGTTGTCGGCGAGATCGATCATCACGGGGATGGTCTTCTCGATCGTCTCGGTGTTGCGGCGCGCGTCGTCGGCCGCGCCTGACGACAGCGAAAGATAGTAGGAATTGGCCGCCACCAGCATCGCGGTGAAGGCCTCCCGGGATTTCCCCAGCGAGGGCCAGATCAGCGCGTCGCGATGGCCCGTGGCGCCCTCGATGATGGAGTAGAGGCCGGCCATGTCCCTGGCCGGGCCCTGCACCTGCTCCTCGTAGGTCTTGGCGATGGTGGCCTGCACGCTGCGCAGCTCGCCGAAACCGTTGAGGAAGCGGTCGGTGGTGCGCTCCAGCTCCTCGACCGAGCCTGCGAGCATCGGGTCCTTGGCGGCGCGGTTTGTCAGGGTGCCCAGCACCGCCTCGCGCAGCAGGAGGATCTCGGCGAACAGGTCCGGGCTCGGCTGATTGATGTAGCGGTGAATCAGGTTTTGCAGCCGCCCGGTCTCGCTTTCGAGCAGCGCGAGGATACGGTCGGACTCGCGCACCTGGCGCACATCGTCCCAGGCCGACCCCAGCACCTGCGCGCCGTTCCAGATCATCGCCACCAGGACGACGACAACGGCGGAGTTCAGCCCGGCGATCGACAGGATGCGCCAGCGGATCGGCACTGCCCGCAGGACGCCGACGAGTCGCGCGCGCAGCTGCCCGATCGAGCCGGGCGGCCTGTCCGCGTGTTCGCTATGTCCGAGCCCGGGCAAGAAGCTCTACTCCACCTTGCGAATACGTTCGATCAGCGCGGCCGCGGCCGGATCGCGCCCGGCCTTGTCGTAGATCGCCGTCATCGCCTCCTCGAACGGCCTGCGGTCGATCTCCTTGATGATGGTCACGCCCGCGTCCTGCGCCTTGCGCTGCGACTGCTCCTCGAGGTCGCGCCACTTCTCGCGCATGAACCGGCTGGAGCGTTGCGCCGCCTCCTTGAAGATCGTCTGCTCCTCCGCCGAGAGGCTTTTCCAGGCCTTGAGCGAGATCACCAGCACCTCCGGGCTCATCGTGTGCTCGGTGAGCGTGTAGTGGCCGGCATGCTTGTAATGGTCCGTCGTCACGAAAGATGGCCAGTTGTTCTCGGCGCCGTCGATCAGCTGGTTGGCGAGCCCGGTGAGCACCTGTCCGTATGGCAGCTCGACCGGTTCGGCGCCGAGCGCGCGCATCATCTGGCTCATCAACTCCGACTGCTGCACCCGGATCCGCAATCCCTTGAGATCGGCGACAGTCTTCACCGGGCGAACGCCATTGTAGATCGACCGCGCGCCGGAATCGTAGAAGGTGAGCCCGACGAAGCCGTAGGGCTCGAAGCTGTTCAGGATCTCGCTGCCGATGGGTCCGTCCAGCACCTTCTGCATGTGCTCGATGGACCGGAACAGGAACGGCATCGCGAGCACGTTCATCGCCGGAACGAAATTGCCGATCAGCGCCACGTTGGTCCGGTTGAGGTCGATCGCGCCGGCCCGGGTCTGCTCGATGGTCTCCTTTTCCTCGCCGAGCTGGCGGGAATGGAACACCTTGATCTCATGCCGGCCACTGGAGCGCTCGGCGATCAGGGCGCCCATGTAGCGCAGCGCCTGGACGGTCGGGTAATCCTCGGCCTGGGTGTCGGCGGCGCGAAATTCGCGCGCAACGGCGCCCGTCGTCCAGACGGCAAGCACAAGCGCGACGAAGATCACCCCGGTCCGCGAGAGTTCGGCACGGCTCAGCACTGGCACACTCAACCCCTCAGTGGTGGAGTCTATGGCAGATGGAAAAGGTTCAATGCAATCTAAAGCGTTTTCAAGCGAAGTGGAGACCGGTTGTCGTCAGCAAAACGCGTCAGAATAGGAATCGGGAGCCCGGTCCGATCGGAACGGCCCCCGGCAGATGGTCGAGGGACGGCCATTCCGCGTGATTCCGCAGGCCGATTGTGCGGCGCGGCCGGCGTTCATTCCCGGTTGAAACTGGGTATGTCGCGCCTTAAGCAGGGCAGCGGCGTTTTTTCGACCGCGGGCCGGAAAGAGCCATCCTGATGTCAGCCTTACGCCTCTTGCAGCTCGTTGCCGTCCTTGCGGCGCTTTCATTGGCCGCCCCCGCGCGTGCCGCGACCGAGATCGCGTGGTGGCACGCCATGTCCGGCGAACTCGGGCGGCAGCTCGAGAAGCTGGCCTCGGACTTCAACGCTTCGCAGTCCGATTACCGCATCGTGCCCGTCTACAAGGGCAATTACACCGAGACGGTCACAGCGGCGATCTTTGCCTTCCGCTCGCGCAGCCAGCCCGCGATCGTCCAGGTCAACGAGGTCGCCACCGCGACCATGACCGCGGCCAAGGGCGCGATCTATCCGGTGTTCAGCCTGATGCGGGACCAGGGCGAGCCGTTCTCGCTGGGCGATTACCTGCCCGCGGTTTCCGGCTACTACACCGATGCCGCCGGCAATCTCCTGTCCTTCCCGTTCAATTCCTCGACGCCGATTCTCTACTACAACAAGACCATGTTCCGCGACGCGGGCCTCGATCCGGACAAGCCGCCGAAAACCTGGCCGGACTTGGGGGCGGCCGCGAAGCGCCTGCGCGACCGTGGCGCTGCGTGCGGCTTCACCACGTCCTGGCCGTCCTGGATCCATGTCGAGAATTTCTCCGCCTTCCACAATTTGCCGCTGGCGACGCGGGCGAACGGCTTTGCCGGATTGGATGCGGGACTGACCATCGACAATCCGGTGCTCGTCCATCATGTCGCGGCGCTCAGCGAGTGGCAGAAGACGAAGGTGTTCGACTACAGCGGCCGCGGGCAATCGGCCGAGCCGCGCTTCCAGAAGGGCGAATGCGGCATCTTCATCGGCTCCTCGGCGACCCGCGCCGACATCAAGGCCAATTCGAAGTTCGAGATCGGCTACGGCATGATGCCGTACTGGCCCGACGTGAAGGGCGCGCCGCAGAACTCGATCATCGGCGGTGCCACCTTGTGGGTGCTGCGCGACCGTCCTCGCGAGGAATACAAGGGTGTGGCGCGGTTCTTCGCCTACCTGTCGCAGCCCGGCGTGCAGGCTGCCTGGCATCAGAACACCGGCTATCTGCCTGTGACCCGCGCCGCCTTCGAGCTGACGCGCTCGCAAGGCTTCTACGAGCGCAATCCGGGCTCGGCGATCTCGTTCGAGCAGATCACGCTCAATCCGCCGACGGAGAATTCCAAGGGCATCCGGCTCGGCTCCTTCGTCCTGATCCGCGGCGCGATCGAGGACGAGCTCGAGCGCGCCTTCGCCGGCCAGAAGAGCGCGCAGGAAGCGCTTAGTTCCGCTGTCGAGCGCGGCAACAAGATCCTGCGCCAGTTCGAGCGTGCAAGTCCGGAGCGCTAGGGACGATCTGAGCGCGCGCCTCGTCCTTCGAGACGCCCGCCTCCGGCGGGCTCCTCAGGATGAGGCTAGGCAGCGCCGGTGCCGGTGACAATGCTGCCGCGCAACAGCTCCTCATCTGAGGAGCCCGCAAAGCGGGCGTCTCGAAGGACGGCCCGCAAGGACACTGTTTGCAGAATGCAAGCCCGATGAGATTGCCAGACCTCACCGACGCCGAAAGCTTCCGCGCCTTCCGCTCCGATGCGGCGCGTTGGTTGCCGGTCGCGCTCGACATCGCGCGCAGCCACGGGCTCGACGCCAGCGCGCCGCATGTGTTTCCAACCGGGACCAACCTCGTCGTCGGGCTCGGCGACGGGCTGATCCTCAAGATCTTCCCCCCGCTCTTGCGTGCGCAATTCGTCTCCGAGCGCGCCTCGCTGGCACAGCTCAAGGGTCGCCTCGATCTGCCGATCCCGGAGATCGTCGCCGAGGGCGTGCGAGACGGCTGGCGCTATCTGATCATGACGCGCCTTGCCGGCACGCTCGGTTCGGAAGTCTGGCCGCAGCTGCCGGAAGACCAGAAGGAGCGCCTGCTGCGCCAGATCGGGGAGACCATCGCGAGCGTGCAGCGCGCCCCGCTCGGCGCGCTCGCGCATCTCGAGCCGCGCTGGGACGAATTCATGCGCGCCCAGATGCAGGGCTGCGAGGCACGGCATACGCGTCTTGGCCTCGCGCCCAAATTCCTGAGGGGCCTCGACGATCTCCTGCGCGATGCCGCCGAGCTCATCCCGATGGATGCGCCGCCGGTGATCCTGATCGGCGAATACATTCCCGAGAACTTCTTGCTCGCCTGCGATGACGGCCAGTGGTCGCTCGCCGGGCTGTTCGACTTCGGCGACGTGCTGGCGGGATGGCGCGATTACGACCTGCTCGGCCCCAGCGCCTCCATGGCGGCGGGCCGGCCGGGGAGGGTCAAAAGCCTGCTCGAGGGTTTTGGCTATGAGAAGCTCGACTTCGTCCTCAAGCGGCGCCTGATGGCCCTGATGCTGCTGCACCGCGCCAGCGACCTCAACGCGCACATCTGCGTCGAGGGCTGGCAGGGGAGGGCGAAGGATTTGGTCGAGCTGCAGGAGCTGATCTGGGCGGGCTGATGACTCGACGCGCCTCGGAATGACGCCGATGGTGCCGCTGTATCGCGACGTTCGCGAAGGATCATTCTGCTGCCGCCTTTCGAATGAGCGGTCGTGTTAGTTTGCATATATTGTGTGCAATATGCCGATCATTGTATGCAATCTAAGCTGCCCTCCCCACGTCGCAGTTTGCGGCTTTGGCGGCTAGATATGAGCAATGTCAGTGGCTTATGGGCTATGTAACGCCTCGTTAAGCTCTGGCACGAACCTTGCGAATCCGGTTCCAACGAAACATTGTTTTGGAGCCTTTCATGAAGCGCCGCGATTTCCTCAAATCCGTTTCCGGACTGGCCGCCGGAGCGGCGCTTCCGGCCATGCCCTCGGTGATCTCCTCGGCCAAGGCCGACGCGCGTTCGGAGACACTCCTGATCGTCTCGGAGGGCGGCCCCAACAATCTCGACATCCACGGCGTCGGCACCAACGTGCCCGGCTATGAGGTGTCCTGGAACTGCTACGACCGCCTGATCAGCCACGAGATGAAGAGCGGCCCCGGCGGGGTGCCCTATTACGACCGCGACAAGTTCAAGGGCGAGCTCGCCGACGACATGAAGATCGACGACATGTCGGTCACCTTCAAGCTGAAGAAGAACGCCAAATTCCACGACGGCACGCCGGTTACCGCGAGAGACGTGAAATGGTCGCTCGATCGCGCGGTCAGCGTCGGCGGCTTCCCGACCTTCCAGATGAGCGCGGGATCGCTCACCAAGGCCGAGCAGTTCGTCGTCATCGACGACCACACGGTGCGCGTCGACTTCCTGAAGAAGGACAGGCTGACGATCCCAGATCTTGCCGTCATCGTGCCCTGCATCGTCAATTCCGAGCTGGTGAAGAAGAACGCCAGCGAGAAGGACCCCTGGGGCCTCGAATTCACCAAGCAGCAGACCGCGGGCTCCGGCGCCTACAAGGTGGTGAAGTGGACGGCCGGCACCGAAGTGGTGATGGAGCGCAACGACGCCTGGGTCGGCGGTCCCCTGCCGAAGATCAAGCGCGTGATCTGGCGCATGGTGCCGCAGGCCGGCAACCGCCGGGCGCTGCTCGAGCGCGGCGATGCCGACATCTCCTATGAGCTGCCCTTCAAGGATTTCCAGGAGATGAAGGCCAACGGCAAGCTCAACGTGGTGTCGCTGCCGTTCTCCAACGGTATTCAGTATATCGGCATGAACGTGACCAAGCCGCCGTTCGACAATCCGAAGGTGCGGCAGGCCATGGCCTATGCGATGCCGTATCAGAAGATCATGGACGCCGTGCTGTTCGGCCTCGGCAATCCCATGTTCGGTGCGGCCAAGGACAAGCCGACCGAGGTCGCCTGGCCGCAGCCGCACAGGTTCAACACGGACATGGAGAAGGCGAAGGCGCTGCTGGCCGAGGCCGGTTACGCCAACGGCTTCGAGACCACGATCTCGTTCGACCTCAACTTCGCCGGCGTCAACGAGCCGCTCTGCGTGCTGGTGCAGGAGAGCCTCGCGCAGCTCGGCATCAAGACCACCATCAACAAGGTGCCCGGCGCCAACTGGCGCACCGAACTGAACAAGAAGGAGATGCCGCTCTTCACCAACGTGTTCTCGGGCTGGCTCGATTACCCCGAATACTTCTTCTACTGGTGCTATCACGGCAACAATTCCGTGTTCAACACCATGAGCTACAAGTCGGCCGCGATGGACAAGCTCATCGACGGTGCGCGCACCGCGGCGGCTGCCGGCGACAAGGCCGCCTACGATGCCGACGTCAAGGGCTTCGTCGACCTCGCCTACGCCGACATGCCGCGCATCCCGCTGTACCAGCCCTACGTCAACGTCGCGATGCAGAAGAACATCAGCGGCTATCAATACTGGTTCCATCGGAGGCTCGACTATCGCGCGATGGCGAAGGGGTGAGGGGATATGGGTGAGGTGAGCACGCTCTTCAGGCTCCCTCCCCCCTTGTGGGGGAGGGGTGGGGAGAGGGGTAGCCACGAACTCCGACCTCTCCCGGAGCCACCCCCCTCCCTAGCCCTCCCCCACAAGGGGGGAGGGAACGCAGCGGCGCACGGAGCGCGATCTCGTTTCAAAGCAAAGCGCGAGACGCCCTCATGCTGACCATGATCGCCAAGCGCCTGATGTTCGCGATACCCTCGCTGATCGGCGTCGTCATCGTCACCTTCCTGCTGACGCGGGCGCTGCCCGGTGACCCCGCCGCCTATTTCGCCGGTCCCGCCGCAACGAAGGAAGCCGTCGAGCAGATCCGCAAGAAACTCGGCCTCGACAAGCCGCTGATCGAGCAGTTCTTCCGCTACACCAATGATCTCGCGCACGGCGATTTCGGCAACTCGCTCACCACGGGACAACCGGTCGCGGCCGAGATCCGCAACCGCCTGCCGGCCTCTGCTGAACTCACGCTGCTCGGCCTGTTCGTCTCGGTCGCGATCGCGATCCCGCTCGGCGTGCTCGCCGCGACGCGGCCGGGGTCATGGATCGATCATCTCTGCCGTGTCACGACCACGGCCGGCGTGTCGCTGCCGGTGTTCTTCACCGGCCTCGTGCTGGTCTATGTGTTCTACTTCCGCCTCGGCTGGTCGCCGGCGCCGCTCGGGCGCCTCGACGTGTTCTACAGCGCGCCGCCGACCGTCACCGGCTTCTATCTGATCGACACTCTGGTCGCGCGCGATGTCGAGGCGTTTCGCTCCGCGCTGAGCCAGCTCATCCTGCCTGCAACCACGCTCGCGATCTTCTCCCTGGCGCCGATCGCGCGCATGACGCGCGCCTCGATGCTGGCGGTGCTGGCTTCGGAGTTCGTGCGCACCGCCCGCGCCAGCGGCCTGTCGCCATCGACCGTCATCGTCACCTACGCCTTCCGCAATGCGATGCTGCCCGTGATCACCACGCTCAGCATGGTGTTCTCGTTCCTGCTCGGCGCCAATGTGCTGGTCGAGAAGGTGTTCGCCTGGCCTGGCATCGGCTCCTACGCCGTCGAAGCGTTGATCTCGTCGGATTTCGCGCCGGTGCAGGGCTTCGTGCTGACCATGGCCGTCATGTACGTGCTGCTCAATCTCGTGATCGACATTCTCTACGGCGTGATTGATCCGCGTGTGCGACTGGAAGGGTAGGGGGATTCGATGAGCACCGTTTCGCCTGCCGTTGAACCTGTCGGTCCCGCGCGGACCTCGGGATGGGTCGCGATCCTCGATCAGACCCGCTACGTGCTGAGCGAGAACAAGGTCACCGGCTTTGCCTTCGCGCTACTGGTCCTGATCCTCGCCGCCGCGATCCTCGGCCCCTACGTGGTCCCCTACGATCCGCTCGCCTCCGACACCGCCGCCGCCTTGAAGCCGCCATCGGCGGCGCATTGGTTCGGCACCGATCAGCTTGGGCGCGACATTTTCAGCCGCGTCATCGTCGCGACACGCCTCGATCTCTTCATCGCGGTCGCCTCGGTCGCGCTGGTGTTCCTGATGGGGGGCCTCGCCGGCATCGCGGCCGGCTATTTCGGCGGCTGGACCGATCGCATCGTCGGCCGCATCGCCGATACCATCATGGCCTTCCCGCTGTTCGTGCTGGCGATGGGCATCGTCGCGGCGCTCGGCAACACCGTGCAGAACATCATCCTTGCCACCGCGATCGTGAATTTTCCGCTCTATGCCCGCGTCGCGCGCGCCGAGGCCAATGTCCGCCGCAACGCCGGCTTCGTGCAGGCCGCGCGGCTGTCCGGCAACGGCGAATTCCGCATCCTCCTGGTGCACATCCTCCCGAACATCATGCCGATCATGATCGTGCAGATGTCGCTGACCATGGGCTACGCCATCCTCAACGCCGCGGGCCTGTCCTTCATCGGCCTTGGCGTGCGTCCGCCGACTGCCGAATGGGGTATCATGGTCGCCGAAGGCGCCGGCTTCATGGTCTCAGGCGAATGGTGGATCGCGCTGTTTCCGGGCCTTGCCCTGATGATCGCCGTGTTCTGCTTCAACCTTCTCGGCGACGGCCTGCGCGACATCGTCGACCCGCAGCGGAGGACGTGATGGCAAACGCCTGTCGCAAATTCTCCAACGATTTCAGTCGCGCCTCTACTGTGCATGGGGTTGTTTTCGAACTCTCGAGCGACGGGAGGCGTTCATGACCGCCCCGCCTCTGCTCGACGTCCAGGATCTCACGGTCGAGTTCAGCACCCGCCGCGGCATCGTCAAGGCGGTGCAGCACGTCAACATTTCCGTCGCCAAGGGCGAGACGCTGGCCATCGTCGGCGAGTCCGGCTCCGGCAAGTCGGTGACGTCCTATGCAGTGATGCGCATCCTCGACCGCGCCGGGCGGATCGCCGAGGGCTCGGTGATGTTTTCGGGCATCGACGTCAAGGCGGCGACCGAAGACCAGATGCGTGACCTGCGCGGGCGCGAAGTCTCGATGATCTTCCAGAACCCGCGCGCCGCGCTCAATCCGATCCGGAAGGTCGGCGACCAGATCGAGGATGTGCTGCGCACCCATGTGCAGCAGGCGATGGTTTCCGATCGCGGCGAGAAGGCCATCGAGGCGCTGGAGCAGGTCAAGATAGCCCGTCCGCGCGAGCGCTACCACGCCTATCCGTTCGAGCTTTCGGGGGGCATGTGCCAGCGCGTCGTCATCGCGCTCGCGCTCGCCTGCAATCCGCAGCTGCTGATCGCCGACGAGCCGACCACCGGCCTCGACGTCACCACCCAGAAGGCGGTGATGGACCTGATCGTCGAGCTGACCAAGCGACGTGCGATGTCGACAATCCTGATCACCCACGACCTGGGCCTCGCCGCCGCCTATTGCGACCGCGTCGTGGTGATGGAGAAGGGCCGCGTGGTCGAGACCGCCAAGGCCGTCGACATCTTTGCCAACCCGCAGCACCCCTACACCAGGAAGCTGATGCGTGCGACGCCGCGGCTCGGCGTGTCCTTGCGAGACTTGCTGCCGGAGGAGGAGGGCGTAGCGGCGCAATCTCCGTCTGTCATGGCCGGGCCCGAACCGGCCATCGATCGAACTTCGAAAGACGCCTCTCCCTCGATGGGGGGTGACGAGAGTGCAAGGCCCCTCCTCTTCGTCGACAAGCTCGTGAAGGAATACCCCCGCCAGGGCGCGACCGCCGTACTGGGCAAATTGTTCAGCCGCAGGCCGCCGGTCGAGCCTGACGTGTTCCGCGCCGTCGACGGCATCTCCTTTGCCGTCGGCCATGGCGAGAGCGTCGGCCTGGTCGGCGAATCCGGCTGCGGCAAATCGACGACGTCGATGATGGTGATGCGGCTCCTGGACCAGACCTCCGGCCTGATCCAGTTCGACGGCGAGGACATATCCGCCATCGCACCATCGGCCTTTGCCCGGATGCCGCAGCGCAGCCGCATCCAGATGGTGTTCCAGGACCCCACCGACAGCCTCAACCCCCGCTTCACCGCCGCGCGCGCAATTGCCGATCCCATTATGCAGCTCGGCGACATCAAGGGCCGCGACGCGCTGCGAGCGCGCTGCGAGGAACTGGCCACCATGGTCGGCCTGCCGCACAATCTGCTCGACCGCTTCCCGCATCAATTGTCGGGCGGCCAGAAGGCCCGCGTCGGCATCGCCCGCGCCATCGCGCTGCATCCAAAACTCGTCATCCTGGACGAGCCGACCGCAGCGCTCGACGTCTCGGTACAGGCCGTGGTGCTCAATCTGCTCCAGGACCTGAAGCAGCGCCTAGGTATGAGCTATCTGTTCGTCTCGCATGATTTGAATGTGGTGCGCTTGTTGTGCGATCGTGTCATTGTGATGCGGACGGGACGGATCGTCGAGGAGGGCTCTTCCGAGCAGGTGCTCAGCGATCCCAAGGACGATTACACCAAGGAGCTGCTGACGGCGATCCCGCATCCGCCGTTGCCGGTGCACTGATTGCTTGAGAGCGTGATGGCCGAACCCCTGGACGACTATATCGACGCCGTATCGAAAGCTCTGGCGCTTCCGATCGAGGAGGCCTGGCGGCCTTCGGTGCGCGCCAATCTCGACGTCTCGCTGCGGCTCGCCCGCCTCGTCGACGAATTCGCGCTGCCGGACGAGACCGAGCCGGCACCGATCTTCACGGCCTGATGCTGCCATGACCACAAAGCCGGAAATGACAGCCTCCGAGATCGCCAGCGCGGTTGCCGGCGGCAAGATGTCGGCGCTCGACGCCACCGAAGCCGCGCTTGCGCGCATCAAGCAGCATGATGGTGTCCTTAATTCCTTCACCGACGTCACTGCCGATCGCGCCCGCGCGAAGGCCCGCGCGATCGATGCCGACCTGGCTGCCGGCAAGGAAGTCGGCCCGCTTGCCGGCGTGCCGTTCGCGGTGAAGAACCTGTTCGACGTCGCTGGTCTGCCGACGAGGGCCGGCTCCAAGATCAACCGCGACCTCGCGCCCGCCAAGCGCGATGCCACGCTGATCGAGCGCATGGAAGCGGCCGGCGCTGTTCTCGTCGGCGCCCTCAACATGGGCGAATATGCCTACGACTTCACCGGCGAGAACATCCACGACGGGCCCTCGCGCAACCCGCACGACACGACGCGGATGAGCGGCGGCTCCTCCGGCGGTTCGGGCAGCGCCGTCGGTGGCGCGCTGGTGCCGATCGCGCTCGGATCGGACACCAACGGCTCGATCCGCGTGCCGTCCTCCTTCTGCGGCATCTTTGGCCTGAAGCCGACCTATGGCCGGCTGTCGCGGGCGCGCTCGTTCCCGTTCGTGGCGAGCCTCGATCATCTCGGCCCGTTCGCGCGCTCGGCCGCCGATCTCGCGCTCGCCTATGATGCGATGCAAGGGCCGGACGCGGAGGACAGCGCCTGCACGACGCGCGGCCTCGAGCCGACGCTGCCTTTGATCGCCAATCCCATCTCGGACTTGCGCATTGCCATCGCCGGCGGCCACTTCCAGAAGAACGTGTTTCCGGAAGCGGTGGAGGCGATCGGCCGCGTTGCCAAGGCGCTTGGCGCAACGCAGGTGGTCGATATCCCGGAAGCTTCGCGTGCCCGCGCGGCGGCCTATGTCATCACCACGACCGAAGGTGCTTCGCTGCATCTCGATCGCCTCCGCAAGCGTCCGAACGATTTCGATCCGGCGGTACGTGACCGGCTGATCGCGGGCGCCATGGTGCCCGCCCCAATGGTCGATCGCGCGCAAAAGTTTCGCCGCTGGTATCGCGCGCAGCTTGCCGAGATCTTCAAGTCCGTCGACGTGCTGCTTGCGCCGGCGACGCCCTGCACCGCGCCGAAGCTCGGCCAGGTCAATTTCAATCTCGACGGCGTCGAGCTGCCGGTGCGTGCCAATATCGGCATCCACACGCAGCCGATCTCGTTCGTCGGCCTCCCTGTCGTCGCCGTGCCGGTGCCGCTCGAGCCGCTGCCGATCGGCGTGCAGATCATCGCCGCGCCCTGGCGAGAGGACATCGCGTTGCGCGTCGCCCACACGCTGGAAAAGATGGGCGTAGCCGCCGCGCCCGCGCCGAGGGGACTTTGAGAGGATTTTGAGATGGAGATTGATCTCCCCGACGTGATCGCGGAAGTCAAAGCCGCGTTCGAACGCTATGAGCAGGCCCTCGTCAGCAACGACGTCGCTGTGCTCGGTGAGCTCTTCCGCAACGATCCCCGCACGCTGCGCTATGGCATCGGCGAGAACCTTTATGGCTACGAGGCGATCTCAGGCTTCCGCGCCGCCCGCTCCCCCGTCGGGCTGAATCGGCGCACCGCAAAGACCGTCATCAGCAGCTATGGCCGCGACACGGCCGTGGCCTCCACCCTGTTCTATCGCGACACGGCGCCCGGCAAGGTCGGCCGGCAGATGCAGACCTGGATACGCTTTCCGGAAGGATGGCGCGTCGTCGCCGCCCATGTCAGCATGATCGACGAGCCGAAAGAGACCGCATGACGCTTGATGATCTTCCGCGGGGAACACTACCGTCGGAGCCGGTAGTGCCGCGCGTCGACCGGGCGTTGCCGTCGCTGCAGAAGGTCACGCGCGCCGAGGAACTGCGCCTGCAGCTTGCCGACGAGATCGTGCGGGGAACGCTGGCGCCGGGCGCGCCGCTGGACGAGACCGACATCGCACGCCGCTTCAACGTCTCGCGCACGCCGGTGCGCGAGGCGCTGCGCCAGCTGGTGGCGAGCGGGCTGGTCGAGGCGCGGCCCCATCGCGGCGCGGTGGTGGCGCGGCCATCCATCGCGCGGCTCAAGAGCATGTTCGAGGCGATGGCCGAGCTCGAGGCATTGTGCGCAGGCCTTGCCGCCGAACGCATGTCGGCGGCCGAGCGCCACGGCCTGGAAGCCATCCACGAGGAGCTGCGGGTGCTGAGCTACGCCGGCAATCCCGATCGCTTCCACGAGGTCAACGAACGCTTCCACAACGCGATCTATGCGGGATCGCAGAACGGCTACATCGCCGAGATCACGTTGGCGACACGCGTGCGCGTGCAGCCGTTCCGCCGCGCCCAATTTCGCAATCTCGGTCGATTGGCGAAATCGCAGGCCGAGCACGACCGCGTCGTCGTCGCCATCATGCGCGGCGACAAGCAGGGTGCGGCCGCCGCGATGCGCGCGCATATCGAACTGGTGCGCGGCGAGTATGAGATCTACGCCGTTTCGGTTTGATTGTTATGCGTTCACCAGGAGGTGAAGGAGCGAGGTCTCCCGTCGGGAACCCGGCTTTGCGGCGATCGTTTGCTCCCATCGATCCGATGAGGAGAAGCATCATGGCGTCGTCCGAGAAAGATCCCCGGCATCACACCCAGAAAATGAAGCAACGTCTGCAGGAGACCGTGACGCATCTGCGCGAAGACATCCGCAAGGTCGACGAGCCGCAGCTCACTGCCATGTTCGAGACGTCGGCCGAGGTGCTGTCGGGCCTCGTCAAGGCATTCGACGATTACGAGAAGAAGAACGAAGCCGCCTGGCGCAAATCGGCGTGAGATCGCAACTGTCGTCTACGCCGTCGCGGCTTCCGCCATATAGGCGCGCCAGCCGCCGTAAGCGGTGATTTCGCGGGCGTCGCCCAGCGCTTCGGGCTCGACGAGAAACCCCTTCACCGGGCGCCCATCCGCAAGGCGCACCGTGCCGATCGCCATCGGTGCGGGGATCGCGCTGACGAACCTGCCGAAGGCGGACGGCGACAGCGACCAGATCTCCAGCTCGATGGCGGCGCCCTTGCCGGCTGCGACGCGCAGCATGCCCGGTTTTGGCGGTGTGGTCTTGAGTGCGTAGAGCTTGTAGTCGGGGGCCGTCTTCGTCGCCTCGATCAGGCGTCCGTTCAGTGCGGTCAATTCGCCGTTGAGCGCCATGCCGGACAGATGCGCGCCGACGACTGCGATCGGTATGTCGTCGCCGGTGCTGGTGGCGAGCGCTGCGAGCGGGGGCTGCGCCGTACCCTTTGCGCCGATGGTCAGCTTCGTATCGGCATGGAACACGCGGCCGATGCTCGCCAGCATCGCATCGCGTCCTGCGGGCGCGAGCAGCGTGACGCCGAACGGGATGCCGTCCGCGCGCATCGCCGCCGGCACCGCGAGGCCGCAGAGGTCGAGCAGGTTGACGAAATTGGTGTAGGTGCCGAGCCGGCTGTTGAGCTCGATCGGATTGGCCAGGACCTGCGCGGTCGTATAGGCCGTCGGCGCGGTCGGCAGCACCAGCGCGTCGATGCCTGCAAACGTCCGCTCGGCGATCTTGCGCAAGCCTTGCAGGCGGTATAGCGCGGAAAAGGTCTCCGCCGCGGTCAGTCGCGCGCCGGCCGCGGTGATCTCGCGCGTCACGGGATGGATGGCATCGGGCGCGGAGGCGAGCAGATCCTTGATCACGAGATAGCGCTCCGCGACCCACGGTCCCTCATAGAGCAGCCGCGCGGTCTCGTAGAACGGCTCGAGGTCGAATTCGACCAGCGTGGCGCCAAGCGCAGTGCATCGCTTCAGCGCATCGGCGTAAGCGGCTTCCGATTCCTTGTCGCCGAAGAAGATCAGCTGTCCGTTGCGCGGCACGCCCAGACGCAAGCTCGCAGGCAACGGCGTGAGGGCACCGAGCGGCCGGTCGCGCGAGAACGGATCCGCCGGGTCAGGTCCGGCCATCACCGACAGCGCGAGGGCAGCGTCGTCCACCGTCAGTGCGAACACCGAGATGCAGTCGAGCGTGCGGCAGGCCGGCACCAGGCCCGCATTGGAGATCATGCCGAGGCTCGGCTTCAGCCCGACGATGTTGTTGAGCATTGCCGGCACGCGGCCCGAGCCGGCGGTGTCGGTGCCGAGCGAAAGCGGCACGAGCCCGGCGCCGACGGCGACTGCGGAGCCCGAGCTCGAGCCGCCGGGAACGAGATCGTCACGGATCGGGTTTCTCGGGATGCCGTAGGGTGAGCGCACCCCGACAAGCCCGGTCGCGAACTGGTCGAGATTGGTCTTGCCGATGATGATGGCGCCGGCGGCACGCAGGCGCGCCACGGCGGTCGAGTCGCGTGCCGGCGAGTAGGAGAAGGCCGGGCAGGCCGCTGTGGTCGGAAAGCCCAGCGCGTCGATATTGTCCTTCACCGCGACCGGCACGCCGTAGAGCGGCAGACGCGCAGCATCCGCCGTGGCCAGTCTCTCGGCGTCCGCGATCGCGTCCTTCTCGTCGCGCAGGCTGATGAAGATTGCTGGGTCGCCGTGGTCGCGGATGCGCTGATAGGTCCGCGCTACCGTCTCTGCCGGCGTCCGCGTCCCCGCGCGATGCGCGGCCACAATCGCGGCAATCGTTTCAGGCTGCTCAGCCCCCATGGCGACAAAACTCCGGCAATCTGTCCTCGCCCGAGGGAAGCAAGCGATGTGCCATTGTGTACAGGATCAACGACGGCCGCGCGATCCCAAAACTGTAGTTTTCCGAGTAGCTTGCGTCTCGCTTGGAGAGCGCGCGTCAACCCGCGGCCATGCGCATCTGCTTAAATTATGAGCAGATTGGGTCAGGTAAAGTCGGCGAGGATCCTGAGCAGGTGTTGTCGGTTCTCCCGGCCGATCTTCGCCTCGACGTGGCGCTCGTGCTCGGCCGCGAGCCGCTTGAACTTCGCCAGCGCGGTCTCGCCCTGCGCGGTGAGGTGCAAGGCGTGGGAGCGCCGGTTCGTCTTCGACTTGATCCGCTTCACCAGCTTCCGCTGTTCGAGGCTGTCGAGCAGATGCACCAGTCGGGCGCGCTCGATGCCGAGCCGCTTTGCCACGGCCATCTGCGACAGTCCTGGATTGGCGCCGATGATCGTCAGCACCGAATATTGCGTCGGCCGGATGTCCACCTCGCCGAGCGTCTTGATGAAGTCCTGGAAGATCCAGATCTGGAAGCGCCGCACCGCATAGCCGGCGTGGCCGGCCAGCGCGTCGAGGCCGACGCCGTCGGCGGCATCGCGAGCCGCCGCACCATTGCCGGCACGCTTGCGAGGGGAAGGGCGATTGTCCGCCCGGGCTACGCTGGCTGTCACGTCGGTGTCTCCTGTCGCGCGATGCTAACGCCTCGTGGTCCCGAGAGAAAGATTGTTGTTGACGACAACAATTGCCGTGCCCAACATTATGGAAAGCGGCCCGAACGAGGCTGCGGCCGGACCCGTATCCGGGCGGAGGAGGAAACACATGACGGTCGTCCCAGACGGTGACGTTGCAGGCCTGTTCGCAACACCAAGGACCGTTGCAGAGCATCGCGCCGACGGCAGTATCGTGCTGCGCTCGCCCGAGCCACTGCGCGCGATCGCGCGTTGCATCGGCGACTGGCTGGAGCAGTGGGCGCGGCAAACGCCGGATACGATCTTCCTGGCCGAACGTGGCGGTGTCGAGGCGCCCTGGACCACCGTCACCTACGCGCAGGCGCTGCGGCAGGTGCGCGCGGCGGCGTCGTGGATGCTGGCGCAGGGCCTCAGCGCCGAACGCCCGCTCGTGATCCTCTCCGACAACAGTATCGACCACGCGTTGCTCGCGCTTGCCGCCCAGCACGTGGGCGTTCCCTCGGCCGCGATCTCGCCCGCCTATTCGCTGATGTCGAAAGACTTCGACAAGCTCAAGAGCATGATCGCATTGCTCGAGCCGGGCGCGATCTATGTTTCCGCAACCAAGCCTTTCGCAGCGGCGCTGGCCGCGATCAGGCCGCTGCACACGGCCCAGATCATCAGCGGCCATGACAAGGACGCCGATTCGCTGCCCTTCCGCACCATTGTGGAATCGCCAGAGACGTCCGAGGTCGCAAAGGCCCTTGCCGCGGTGACGCCGGACACGATCGCAAAGTTCCTGTTCACCTCGGGTTCGACCGGCACGCCCAAGGCGGTCATCAACACCCAGCGCATGCTGACCTCCAGCCAGCAGGCCAAGGCGCAGACCTGGACCTTCCTCGAAGAGAGCCGCGGCAATCTCGTCATTCTCGACTGGCTGCCCTGGAGTCACACCTTCGGCGCCAACCACAATTTCAATCTCGTGCTGCGCAACGGCGGCTCACTCTATATCGACGGCGGCAAGCCTGCTCCTGGCCTGTTCGCGATGTCACTCGCCAATCTGAAGAGCGTGATGCCGACGGTCTATTTCAACGTGCCGCGCGGCTTCGACATGCTGATCGCCTCGCTGCGAAGCGACGAGGAATTGCGCCGCCGCTTCTTCGGCGAGGTGAAATTCGCCTTCTATGCCGGCGCGGCGCTGCCGCAAAATCTCTGGGATGCTCTTGAGCAGCTTTCCATCGAGACCGTCGGCCGTGCGTTGCCGATGGTTTCGGCCTGGGGCTCGACGGAGACCTCGCCGCTCGCGACGGACTGCCATTTCCTGGCCGAGCGTTCCGGCAATATCGGCGTGCCGATTCCCGGCACCGAGCTGAAGCTGGTCACCTCCGGCGACAAGCTGGAGGTGCGGGTGCGCGGTCCCAACGTCACGCCTGGCTATTGGAAGGCGCCGGAGTTGACGAAGCAGGCGTTCGATGACGAAGGCTTTTATCTCATCGGCGATGCCGTGAAACTTGCCGATAGCGCGCGGCCCGAGCGCGGCCTGTTCTTCGACGGCCGCGTCGCGGAGGACTTCAAGCTCAATTCGGGCACCTGGGTCAGCGTCGGCACGCTGCGCATCGCAGGCATCGCCGCGCTGGCGCCGCTGGCGCAGGACATTGTGGTGTCCGGCCACGGCGGCGACGAGGTGCGCTTTCTGGTGTTTCCGAATATCGCGGCGTGCCGCGCCCATGCCGGGCTGCCGGAGACGGCTGATGTGAGTGACGTACTGGCGCATGACCGGGTCAGGGATGCAGTCGCGCAAGGCCTGGCGAAACTGCAGCAGCGGGGCCCCAACTCCTCCGGCCACGCCACGCGCGCTCTGTTGCTCGCCGAGCCGCCATCCGTCGATGGCGGCGAGATCACCGACAAAGGCTATATCAACCAGCGCGCCGTGCTGACGCGGCGCGCCGATGCGGTGGTGCGGTTGAATGACGACGCATCGGGCGAGTGGATCGGCTGCAGCTAAGTCACTTCGGGCAAAGCTCCTTCCACGCCGTCATTGCGAGGGGCTCCTGCGACGAAGCAGATTCGTCCCCGCGGAAGGATTCTGGATTGCTTCGCGGAGCCTGTCATCGGGCCGCGCTTCGCGCGGACCCGTTGGCTCGCAATGACGGAAGATAGGGCAAGCGGCTCGCAAAATACGCCAGCCACCCTGCCGCAATATATCTCATTTCTTTTGTTGCCTAAGCAACTAATTTGTGCGAACCGTTCCAGCCAGCGATGACGGCGGGGAAACTGCCGCATCCCGATCCTGGAGGAAACGATGCTCGGCCCGCATGGTGCCGTCGGCAAGCGCCGGCGCATGCCTGGATGTGACCGAAGGTGGCGCCCGATGCGCGGCCCGTCAGGGCCCAGTGCCGCCGGTGACCGCGCCGAGATTTTCGTGCAGCCGCCGCAAGAGATCGATCAGCACCTCGCGCTCGTCCTTGCTGAGGCAGGACAACAGGCGGCGCTCACGTTCGAGCGCGGCGACGATCACCCTGTCATGCGTGGTGCGGCCCTTCGCGGTGAGCGAGATCGAATGGGTGCGGCCGTCGTTCGGATCGGTGCGGATCGAGACCAGCCCGCGCTTCTCGAGCCCCGTGAGCGTCCTGCTCACCGGTCCCTTGTCGAAGCCGATGACGTGGCAGATGCGCGAGGCGGGAATGCCGGGCTCGATCGCAAGCAGCGACATGATCCGCCATTCCGTGACGTTGACGCCGAATTGCTTCTGATAGAACGCCGTCGCGCTGTTCGAAAGCTTGTTGGCGATGAAGGTGATGAACGCTGGCACGTAGCGGTCGAGATCGAGCGTCGGTCCCGCATCTGTGGGCGTGGGCTTGTGGCGGGCTCTGGTCGAAGACGGCGGCATATCGGGTTTCTGACTCGCGGCGGGCGCAAAGACCTAAGGGCATGCACCACCCTTTCACAAGATCAAAATGAGGGAGACCTTCCATGACCGCATCCGGCGCCGCGGGATCGGGCGTCCCGCATCTCGACGTCGATCCTTTCGACATGAGGTTTCTTGCCGACCCCTATCCGGCACATGAGCTGCTGCGGGAAGCCGGGCCCGTGGTGTATCTCGACAAATGGAACGTCTACGGCGTGGCGCGCTATGCCGAGGTCCATGCCGTCTTGAACGACCCCGCGACCTTCTGCTCCGGCCGCGGTGTCGGCCTGTCCGACTTCAAGAAGGAGACGCCCTGGCGGCCGCCGAGCCTGATCCTCGAGGCCGATCCGCCCGCGCACACCCGCACCCGCGCCGTCCTGTCAAAAGTGTTGTCGCCGACCGTGATGAAGCAGGTCCGTGACCGCTTTGCCGAGGCGGCCGAGGCGCGTGTCGATGCCCTGCTGCAGATGCGCAACTTCGATGCGATCGCGGATCTCGCGGAGGCCTACCCGCTCTCGATCTTCCCGGATGCGCTCGGCCTGAAACCGGAGGGGCGCGAGCACCTGATTCCCTATGCCAGTGTGGTGTTCAACGCGTTCGGCCCGCCCAACCGGCTGCGCCAGGAGGCGATCGAACGGTCGGCGCCGCATCAGGCCTACGTCGCCGAGCAGTGCCAGCGCGAGAATCTGGCGCCCGGCGGCTTCGGCGCCTGCATCCATGCGCAGGTCGACGAGGGCGCCATCACGGCCAACGAAGCGCCGCTGCTGGTGCGCTCGCTGCTGTCGGCCGGCCTCGATACCACCGTCAACGGCATCGGCGCTGCCGTGTACTGCCTCGCCCGCTTCCCGGACCAATGGAGTCGGCTGCGCGACGACCCGTCGCTCGCGCGCGGCGCGTTCGAAGAAGCCGTGCGGTTCGAAAGCCCGGTGCAGACCTTCTTTCGCACCACCACGCGGGAGGTCGAGCTGTCAGGTGCGAAAATCGGCGAGGGCGAGAAGGTGCTGATGTTCCTTGCCGCCGCCAACCGCGATCCCCGCCGCTGGGACAGGCCGGACAGCTACGACATCACGCGCCGCACCTCTGGCCATGTCGGCTTCGGCTCCGGCATTCACATGTGTGTCGGGCAGCTCGTCGCGCGCCTCGAAGGCGAGGTGATGCTGACGGCGCTGGCCAGGCGCATCGCGAAGGTCGAGATCACGGGTGAGCCGAAGCGCCGCTTCAACAACACGCTGCGCGGGCTCGACAGCCTGCCTGTGACGATCACCCCGGCCTGACGAGGAGCTTTGATGCCTGCCATCACCTTCATCCATCCCGACGGCAAGTCCGACCGCGTCGAGACCGCGGGCGGCGAGAGCGTCATGCAGGCCGCGACCCGTCACGGCCTCGACGGCATTCTGGCCGAATGCGGCGGCAACGCGATGTGCGCGACCTGCCATGTCTATGTCGACGAGAGCTGGCTCGCGCGACTGCCTGCGATGGCCGGCGACGAGGACGCACTGCTCGACGGCACCGCCGCTGAGCGGCGACCGACCAGCCGGCTGTCCTGCCAGATCACGATCACGCCCGATCTCGATGGGCTCGTCGTCAAGCTGCCGGAGCGGCAGGTCTGACCTGCCGCTCCGTCTGATTTTCAAGATGCCGGCAACGACCGGCGCTGCAAGATATCCAACAGGGAGGGAAGAATGAAACATCTGAAGTGGACGCTTGCGCTGGCCGCGAGCCTGTTGTCCGGCGCGGCGAGCGCCGAGATTTCCGACAATGTCGTTCGCATCGGCGTGCTCAACGACATCTCGGGCATCTTCCAGGACACCAACGGCATGGGCTCGGTCGAGGCCGCGCGCATGGCGGCCGAAGACTTCAAAGGCGGCGGCAAGGGCATCAAGGTGGAGATCGTCTACGCCGATCACCAGAACAAGGCCGATGTCGGCAACGCCATCGCGCGCAAATGGCTCGACGTCGAAGGCGTCGATGCCATCGTCGACGTGCCGAACTCGGCCGTCGGCCTCTCCATCAATGCGCTCCTGCGCGACAGCCGCATGACCTTCCTGGCGTCCTCGACTGCAAGCTCGGATCTCACCGGCAAGGCCTGTTTCGCCAAACACCATCCAATGGGTCAACGACGCCTGGGCAACCGGCAACACCACCGCCGCGGCGATGATGTCGCGCGGCGGCAAGGACTGGTACTTCCTCACGGTCGATTATGCGCTCGGCAAGGGCATCGAGGCGGAGGCGCAGAAATACATCGAGGGCCACGGCGGCAAGGTGGTGGGCTCCTCCAAGCATCCGCTCGGCACCTCCGACTTCGCCTCCTTCCTGCTGCAGGCGCAGGGCTCGAAGGCGCAGGTGATCGGCCTTGCCAACGCCGGCGGCGACACCATCAACGCCGTGAAGCAGGCCGCCGAATTCGGCATCCAGCAGAACGGGCAGAAGCTCGTCGCCTTCCTGCTCTTCATCAACGACATTCACGGCATGGGAATCAAGGTCGCGCAGGGCCTGCAGCTGATGGAGGCCTTCTATTGGGACATGAACGAGGACACCCGTGCGTTCGCCAGGCGCTTCGCCGCGCGTCCCGGCATGAACGGCAAGATGCCGAGCGGCAACCAGGCCGGCGTCTATGCCTCCACCCTGGCCTATCTCAACGCGGTTGCGGCGACCGGCAGCGACAACGCCAGGAACGTCGTGCCCGAGATGAAGAAGTTCAAAGGCAGGGACAAGTTGTTCGGCGACACCACCATCCGCCAGGACGGCCGCGTCGTGCATCCTATGTACCTGTTCGAGGTGAAGAAGCCGGAGGAGTCGAAATATCCCTACGACTATTACAAGCTGGTCTCGACCATTCCCGCAGAACAGGCGTTCCGCCCGCTGGCGGAGGGCGGGTGTGAATTGGTGAAGTAGGGTCAGCGAGCGCTCCTGCACCTTCTCCCGCAAGGGAGAAAGGGAAGAGGGCTACACCACCTTGCTGCTCCCCTGCGTGATCAGTCGCGCGGCGCGCTGATCCCGGGCGTAGATCCAGAGCCAGCTGAGCGCAACGCTCAGGCGGTGGCGGAGGCCGATCAGGAAGTAGATGTGGGCGATGCCCCAGATCCACCATGCGATGGCGCCGCGCAGCTTGACGCGGCCGAAATCGATCACGGCGAGACGCTTGCCGATCTGGGCGAGGCTGCCGGCGTGCTTGTAGCGGAAGGGGCCGGTCGCAGCACGGCGCAGGCGCGCTCTGATGGTCTCGGCGACATGGCGGCCCTGCTGCTTGGCGGCAGGGGCAATGCCCGGCACCGGCTTGCCATTCCAGGCGTTGATGCTGACGGTATCGCCGATCGCAAAGATCTCGGGATGGCCGGGAATGGTGAGATCGGCCTCCACCTGCACGCGGCCGGCGCGGTCGCTCGGCGCGCCCAGCCATTCGGCCGCGGGGGAAGCGCGCACGCCGGCGGCCCAGATCCTGGTCCTTGCCTCGAGCAGCTTGCCGCCGAATACGACCCCGTCACGATTGATCTCGGTGACGGCCTGCCCGAGCACGACCTCGACGCCGATCTTTTCCAGCGAGGCCTGGGCATAGGCCGAGAGATCGTCGGGGAAGCCTGCGAGCACGCGGGGGCCTGCCTCGATCAGCACCACGCGCGCCTTGCGCGTGTCGATGCTGCGGAAATCGCCGGGCAGGGTGTGATGCGCCATCTCGGCGATGGTGCCCGCAAGCTCGACGCCGGTCGGGCCGCCGCCGACGATGACGAAGGTCAGCTGCGCGGCGCGCTTGGCGGGATCAATCTCGCGCTCGGCGCGCTCGAACGCCACCAGGATGTGCCGGCGCAGAGTGGTGGCATCCTCCAGCGTCTTCAGACCGGGCGCAAATTGCTCCCATTCGTCGTGGCCGAAATAGGCGTGCCGCGCGCCGGTGGCGAGCACCAGCGTGTCGTAGGGCACCTCGCTGCCGTCGTCGATCAGCACGCAACGACGTGCCGTATCCACCCCGCTTACAGTGGCAAACAGCGTCGTCACATCGCGGCGGTCCCGCATGAGATGGCGGATCGGCCAGGCGATCTCGCTGGTCGCGAGCGAGGCGGTCGCGACCTGGTAGAGCAGCGGCTGGAACAGATGATGGTTGCGGCGGTCGATCAGCGTGATCTGCACCGGTGCGCCCGCAAGCCGGTAGGTCGCCTCCAGCCCGCCGAAGCCGGCGCCGACGATGACGACGCGATGGGGAGTTGCGGCCATGATGCACCCTTTGATCTCGCTGCTGCTCTACGCCTTCATTTAAGTGCGGATCGGGCGCCGCGGTCCAATAGCCGTCATCAATGACCGCATAGGCTTGCTGTATCGATCCGGCGCGAAAAAGGGCCGCAGCCGTCCCAGAGGTGGGTAGAATTATATTTCTTGCCATCGTCGATTGAGGCGAAATATGGTGCAGGGGCGGGCGCTGAGCCATTGGCGGCTCCACGGATTTTACGTTCAATAGAGACAGGCTTGGAGCGGCGATCACTCCGTTTCCGGGACCGATAATAAGGAGGAAGTTGGTTATGAGGACGGCATTTTGGCTGGCGGGCGCAGCGGCGCTGGTGCTGGCAAATCAGGCATTCGCCGGCGACACCATCAAGATCGGTTTCGTTTCGACGTTCAGCGGCCCGACCGCCGTGATCGGCAACGATATGCGCAATTCCTTCGAGCTCGCGCTCGACCATCTCGGCCGCAAGATGGACGGCAAGCCGGTCGAGGTGATCTACGAGGACGACGGCCAGAAGCCGGACGTCGGCAAGCAGAAGACCGAGAAGCTGGTGCAGTCCGACAAGGTCGACTTCATCGTGGGCTATATCTGGTCGAACGTGCTGCTCGCCTCGCTGAAGACTGCAGTGGACTCGCAGACATTCCTGATCTCCGCCAATGCCGGCCCGTCGCAGCTCGCCGGCGAGCTGTGCTCGCCCTACGTGTTCTCGACCTCGTGGCAAAACGATCAGACGCCGGCCGCCATGGGCCTCTATATGAACCAGAAGGGGGTCAAGAGCGTGTTCCTGATCGGGCCGAACTATGCGGCCGGCAAGGACATGCTCGCCGGCCTCAAGAGCACGTTCAAGGGTGAGGTCAAGGGCGAGGAGTACACGGTCTGGCCGAGCCAGCTCGACTTCTCCGCCGAGCTCTCCAAGGCCCGCGCCTCCGGCGCCGAATCGATCTTCGTGTTCTACCCGGGAGCTGCCGGCGTGCAGTTCCTCAATCAATATGCCCAGGCGGGCTTGAAGAGCACGATGCCGCTCTACACCGCTTTCACCATCGACGAGCTGTCGCTGCCGCTCCAGAAGGAGAACGCACTCGGCGTTCCCGGCGCGCAGGAATGGGTCAACGATCTCCCCAACGAGCAGAACAAGCGTTTCGTCGCCGACTACCGCAAGAAATATCCCGGCCTGCGCCCGACCTATTACGGCGCGCAATCCTACGACGCGGCGCAGCTGATCAATAGTGCGGTGGTCGCGGTGAAGGGCGACACCAGCAAGAAAGATGCGATGAAGGCCGAGATGGAGAAGGCCAACTTCAAGTCGCTGCGCGGCGCCTTCAAGTTCGGCAACAACCACATTCCGATTCAGAGCTTCTATCTTCAGGACGTCGTCAAGGACGCCGAAGGCCAGCTCGCCCTGAAGACCGTCGCCACCATCGTCGAGAACAACCAGGATCGGTTCCACGAGAAGTGCAAGATGAAGTGAGCTCGAACTCTGCGCCTCGTCCCGCTTGCGGCAGGGCAATCGCACAGGACACGCGGCGGGATACTCGCCTGCGGCCATCCTTCGAGACGCCCGCCTTCGGCGGGCCCTCAGGATGAGGACCACGCGCGCGGCAGCAGTTCAGCGGCCGCGGTGCCACTTCGCCTCATCCTGAGGAGACCGCGAAGCGGTCGTCTCGAAGGATGAGGCGCTTGCTCATGCTCTTCCGAACGTCATACGCGATAGCCCTGCCGCTCGTGGGGAGAGGGGCGGGGTGACGGGGCTCTGCCGGACGGCCGGGGGGATGTGATAAGCCCACGCCGTCAGTGCGAGTGCTGGACAACGGCGCAGTCAGCGGCGGTATCAGGAAAGGAAGTGGCCGTATTTCGGAATCACGATCTGGCAAACCACGCCGCTCGGACGGTATTCGAGCTTCGTGCCGCCGTTGGGACCGCTACCCAGGCTGCGCGAGATCAAGGTCTGTCCGAAGCCTGAGGTCGTCGGCGGCGTCACCAGGGGGCCATCGCGTTCTTCCCATTCGATCTGCAGGGCGCCGTCCTCGAGCAGGCCAAGGCGCCGAACCGACAGCTTGCCGGATCGGGTCGAAAGCGCGCCGTATTTCACCGCGTTGGTCGTCAGCTCGTGGAAGACGAGCCCAAGGGAGACGGCCGTCTTGGAATCCACGGAAATGTCCAGTCCTTCCATGGTGATGCGTCCGCTGGATAGCGTTGCATAGGGCGCAAGCTCGACGCGAAGCACATCCTTGATCTGCAGGTTCTCCCAGGACGCGTTGGACAGCAGCGTGTGGGTGGCCGCCAAGGCCTGGATGCGGCCGGAAAAGGATTTCTGGAAGTCCTCGATCGTACGTTCGTGAGCTGCGGTGCGGGCCGAGATCGCCAGCACCATGGCAAGCGTGTTCTTGACGCGGTGGTCGAGCTCGCCCATCAGAAGAGCCTGGCGGCGCTCGGCGGCCTTGCGCTGCGACAGGTTGATCAGCGTGACCACGCAGCCCTGTGTCCGGTCGCCGGATACGATGAGCGGCGCTGCGCTGATCATGACGTCCGTGACGTCGATCGCCGATGTCTTCACGGCGGCTTCGAGTCCCTGAACCGGCGTGCCGCTGGTCGCCATCGCGACGATATCGGCGCCTGACATCAGCTCGGACGCATCGGCGAAGGTCAGCTCGATCGCCTCCTCGAACGGCTTTCCGATCGGAGCCTCGGCGCAGATCCGCTCGGCGGCAGCATTGATGTGAGTGACCCTGCCGGAGCGGTCGCAAACGATGACGGCCTCGTTGGCTGAGGCGAGCACCGACCGTGCCAACCGCTCCGATTCCTTGGCGGCGGCGATCTGCTCCCGTTCGCTGATGTCTGTGAAGGTAATCGCGACCCCGCTCACGATGCCGAAATCGATCGGGGCTCCCGTGAGGAGAAAGCTGCGCTCGCTGTCACCCACGCGAACGTGGATTTCGGCGGATTGGCGTTCCTTCAACGCCTGTGTCAGCAGGCGGCGGAACGTGGTCTGATTGACGGCATCGAGGATGTCCAGCAGCGCCTGCCCCGACAATGCGCCGGCCGGCCGGTCCAGCAATTTGCACAGCGCCTGGTTGGCATAGAGCAGCTGGCCCTCGGCGTCGAAGGCCGCGGCGCCGATGTCCATCGCCTCCATGAAGGTGCGGTAGGACTGGCTGCCGCCTTCGAGCGTGAAGACCTGTTCGGTGGCTCCGCCCTTGATGACCACGGCATCGATCTCGCCCTCGCGGATGGCCCGGAGCGTCTCCTCGGCTTCATAAAGCCGAGCTTCGAGCTCATCCCGGGTCAACGCGGATACGAGCGACACCACCGTCATCATCCCTCAACCGACAGATGAACTAGAACCTTCTGGGTGTCCGAAAGGTCCCCGATGATCTTGCGAATGGGGACCGGAAGCTCCTTCACCAGGGTCGGGATGGCGACGATGCCGTGCTCGCGCGCCAGCTGCGGCTGCTTCTTGAGATCGACCACCTCGACCTTGTACTTGCCTGCCAGATGTTCGGAGCAGATCTTTTCGAGATTGCGGATCGCGGCGAGCGATTTGGGTGTCTCGCCGGCGACGTAGAGGACGAGCTTCACGGGCTCGTTGCTTGCTTGGGACATGGTTCAGTCCTGTCTTGTCTTGCCGGAGGGGGCTTCCATTCCCCGTCCCCGCGCAAGTGCTGCGGCGTCGTCCCGGCTCTGCTGAAGGTAATGCGTCTCGGCCGAAACGAGGCGGTTGAGTTCAGCCTCGTCGGCATCAATATCGGCCTTGAGGGCCTCGATCTGCGCGAGGGCACGCCGCCGCCGCTGCGTCACCTGGTCCTGCAGGCGCGCGACCTCGGACCGCCTCGTCGCTTCTGTCCGCCGGGCCCGCGCTTCCTCGTTTCGGCGGGCCGAACCGGTCAATGCGCCGCCTTCGCCGAGGTAGGGCTCCAGCAGGTGAATGCCGCTGCTCGACATCACGAACTCGCGAACCTGGTTGGAATGGGCGATGCCTCGCGCCTTCAGCAGATAGAGCTCTCTGTTGAACTCGCCGTTCGCCTCGCGGTTTAGCAACAGGATCCATCCGTCCATCAGTGACGACAGGCCGGCATCGGTTTCCGCCTGCTGGACGTTGGCAAGATGGGTGAAGACGGCCGTGACGCCATTGGATTTGAGGTAGTCGACGATGCGCAAAAGCATCGTCTGAACCTCGCTGATGTCAGCCGACCCGGTAAATGCGGAGATCGGATCGAGCACGACGAGCTGCGGCTTGAACCTGCCGATCTCGCGCAACATGATCGCGAGATGCATCTCGAGAGAATAGAACGTCGGGCGTGTCGCGATGTAACGCAACTGCCCGTCCTTCAGCCATTTGCCGAGGTCGGTGCCGATCGACTTCATGTTGCGAACGGTCTGAGCCTCGGACTCCTCGAACGACAAATAGAGTGCGCGCTCGCCACGTTCGCAGGCAGCGTTGGCCATCATGCAGGCCAGCGAGCTCTTGCCCGAGCCGGCGACGCCGGTGAGCAGGATGCTGCTGCCGCGATAGAAGCCGCCGCCGGTCAGCATGGCGTCGAGGTCAGGCACGCCGGTCGAGATGCGATCGTCGAATACCTTGTGGCCGAGGCCGAGCGAGGAAACCGGCAGCACGCTGAAACCGTCCTCGTCGATCAGGAACGGATATTCGTTGGTGCCGTGGGCGGTCCCGCGATATTTGACGATGCGCAGGCGGCGCGTCGAGATCTGGTTGTCGACACGGTGATCGAGCAGGATCACGCAGTCGGACACATATTCCTCCAGGCCCTGACGTGTCAGGCTGCCGTCGCCGCGCTCGCCGGTGATGACCGCGGTCAGGCCCTTCTGCTTGAGCCAGTCGAACAGGCGGCGGATCTCGGCACGCAGGATCGCTGGGTTGGAAAATGCGGAGAACAGGCTTTCGATCGTGTCGAGCACGATGCGCTTGGCGCCGATCTGGTCGACGGCGAATTCAAGCCGCAGGAAAAGGGCCTCGAGATCATAGTCGCCGATCTCCGCGACTTCCGCTGGATCGATCTCGATGTGCTCGATGTGAATCCGCGACTGATCGATCAGTCCCTGTAGATCAAAGCCAAGCGAGTCAACGTTGGCCACGATGTCGACGGGGCGCTCCTCGAAGGTTACGAAGACCCCAGGCTCGTCGTGGAGCCGCGCGCCGTTGAAGAGGAATGTCGACGCGAACAATGTCTTGCCGCAGCCGGCCGAACCGCAGACCAGAGTTGGCCGTCCGGTGGGAAGGCCTCCAAGTGTGAGATCGTCGAAGCCTTCGATGCCGGTTGCAGATTTCGTGATGCCTTCAGTCATGCCCTGTCCTGGTTCCGGGCATTTTTTCTAAGCAAAGAATGGCGGGCCGCATAGAGGGGAGCTTATGCAATTTTGCCGCCTCACCCTCGGAACAAACCTCGCTGATATCGGTTGTATTGCCTCTTCTTCGTGCAGCTATCAGCAGCTGAGGTCAGCTATTCGTCTCGCTGCCGTTTTGGGGCAGCGCGGTCGCGCTGATCTCCTCCGCTGGTCGCGACCAAGCCCAATCAATCGCCGTACGTTCACTTGTGAACATACGATTTTACCGCGCAGGTCCATAAGTGCGCTCAGGCGGAGTGCTGAGGCGGGACGGGACAGGATGAGCGAGTTCGAAGGCCGCATGCAAACCATGCTGGATGCGGCACTCGATGCGGCCTTCAGTCACGTCAGGCATGGCGGCGATCATGAGAGCAGGAAGCTGATTGCCGCGCGGCTGATGGAAGCAGCCCGTTCCGGGACGACGGCTTTGGAGGAACTGACGTCAGTCGGCCGCCGTGCGCTGATCGATCTCACAAACAGTTCGTCTGATTGACGGAAGGCGACCCGCCGTCCAGTTCGTTCAGCTGGCACTTGCCCAAAGCGCGTGACTGACGTCGTCCGGTGAGATGGACCGGATATATGCACGACGATTGAATCGACGTGCGGAGTCGCTCACGCTGACGGCAATCGTCACAGCATAGCGCAGCTTAACTTGCCGGCCCCTCGGGCAATATGCTTTCGGCCAGCTCTGCGCGCTCGCCTCGCAGCACCTCGCGCGCAAACTCGATGATCTTCTGCTTGTTTGCCGTTGCGTGGACAGCAAAAAACACGCGGTTCAATTCCAGGCCGAGCACGCTGTTGAGGGCGATGTCCTCGTCTTGCATCGTGGCTTTCCCGCTTCGGACACGTTCAGGTGTAACCTGACGTCGTTTCTTCCACAAGTAGATTAAACTTTCGGAGCAGAGGAACACCGGCAAACTACGGGTGCAGCGAATTGAGGCAGCTGCCACATACGTGCTATAGCGGACAGCGAGGGTCAGGAAACGCACTGATGTCTGCCGTCGTGGATTATGGCCGGGAGGCGCTCGACTTCATCGAAGGCCTGGAGACCTATCGCAAGGTACCTGACGCCATGAATGCGCTCGAAACAGCGTTCGGTCGCTTCGGCTTCGAAACCATCATCGTGACGGGATTGCCAAACCCTGACCAGCAGTTTGCACAAATGGTGCTCGCCAAGCGCTGGCCGGCTGGATGGTTCAGCCTCTACACCCAGAACAATTACGACCGCTTCGATCCGGTGGTGCGGCTGTGCCGGCAATCGATCAACCCGTTCGAATGGTCGGAAGCGCCGTATGATGCCGAACTCGAGCCGTACGCGGCCGAGGTGATGAATCGCGCCAGCGAGTTTCGCATGTCGCGCGGCTTCATCGTGCCAATCCACGGGCTCACCGGCTATGAGGCCGCAGTGTCGCTCGGCGGCGTCCACCTCGACCTCAATCCCCGCAGCAAGCCAGCGCTGCACCTGATGGCGATGTATGGCTTCGACCACATTCGCCGTCTGCTCCAGCCGGTGCCGCATTCGCCGGCGCGCCTCACCCCACGCGAGCGCGAGGTGATCGCCTGGGCCTCGCAGGGGAAGTCAGCCTGGGAAATCGGCGAGATCCTGCATATCACGCAGCGCACAGCCGAAGAGCATCTTGCTAGTGCTGCGCGCAAGCTCGGTGCCGTCAACCGTACGCATGCGGTGGCGCTGGCGATTCGGAACAAGATCATCAATCCCTAAGCGCCGTACTGGGAAATTTCCCAATACCGGACCTGCGCCTTTTCGCAGACCCTGTCTCCGTTGAGGATCAATGGGGGCTTTCATGATTCACGCAATTTCCGCGATCAACCGCCACCTTTACGAAGACGTGATCGAGCAGCATTTCCGGCTGCGTCACGACATCTTCGTCGAGGAGCGTCGCTGGGAGACTCTGCGCAGGCCGGATGGCCGCGAGATCGATTCCTATGACGACGAGGACACCGTCTATCTGCTGGCGCTGGAAGGGCGCCGCGTCGTCGGCGGTCACCGGCTCTACCCGACGACCAAGCCGTCGATGATGAGCGAGGTGTTCCCGCATCTGGCGTCGATGCGCGGGTGCCCCGCCGATCCGCTGATTTGGGAATGGTCGCGCTTCTTCGTCGTTCGTGATCGCCGCGACGGCGCACTCAACGCGCAACTGATGGCGGCGGTGCAGGAGTTCTGCCTCAATCAGGGGATCGCGCAGGTCAGCGCGATCATGGAAACCTGGTGGTTGCCGCGCTTTCACGAAGCCGGGTTCGTCGTGACGCCGCTTGGCCTGCCGGCTCTGGTGGAGAACGCATGGACCATGGCGGCGACCATCGACATTCGTCGGCAGACGCTCGATGCCCTGCGTGATCGGATCGGCATGGCCTCGGTCGTTCGCCAGGACGGCCCGCGTCTGGATGCCGTCGCCCGTGCCAACCTCTGCGGCCTCGCTGCCGCGCAACGAAAGAGTGCCTGAGATGTCGAACATGATGCGGGACAGCCAGCTCATGGTGCAAATCAAGGACGAGAATCTCGGCTACATGTCCGACATGGCATTGGAGCTTGCTCAGATGGCGGAGGATTCCGGACTGATGACGCTCGCTTATCTGTTCCGGATGGCCGCGCTGGAGGCCTCGACGGCCAGCAGCGTGCTCGCCGAGCCGGACCAGCTTCCCCGGCAGGTGACGTCGCACTAGACGCAGCCACTCGATCCGACAATCGGAGCGCCCTCGCCCCGGCAATGGGGGAGGGTGCTCGCATTCAACGTTCACAAGAGGTCGTCATGCCCGGGCTCGTCCCGGGCATCCACGTTCTTCGTGCTGCAGGCAAGGTTGGATGGCCCCGACAGGCCCGGCCGTGACGCTGTGATCCTGTGGGGTGCTCCAACTGGCACCTCACATGAGATCCGCTTGGGCAAGCGCGGGAGGGTGATCCCTTGGCTGCGGCAGGTTGCCCCAGCCGTTCCGGCAGCCTTCTTGCAGGGCCGTTTCGACCGCATGCACCCGCATGCAACAAAGTGCATCTTTGGTGTCGAATCGCTCTTGCCTCGGAACGATACTGCCATTACCCATTTTTCGGCCTTGAAGAGGCAGGGGGAGCTCTTTCACTGATGGCGACTGTGTTCGAACATCGGCGTGACGCTGCGTGCGCCTGAGAGAGTCTTGATGCTGCTCGTCGTCGAACAATTCTTGAATGGGTTGCAGTTCGGCCTGCTGCTGTTCCTGCTCGCCGCCGGCCTGACGCTGGTGTTCGGGATCATGGATCTCGTCAATCTCGCGCACGGCTCGCTCTACATGATGGGTGCCTATTTCGCCGCGACGTTCGCGGCCTGGACCGGCAGCTTCCTGCTCGGCGCGCTGATGGCGTTAGGGGCCACGCTGGTGCTCGGCATCGTGCTGGAGGTGACGGCGCTGCGGCACCTCTATGGCCGCGACCATCTCGACCATGTGCTCGCAACCTTCGGCCTGATCCTGTTCTTCAACGAAGCGGTGCGGCTGATCTGGGGCCCGGCGGGCCTTGCGCTGCCGCTGCCAGCCTGGCTCACCGTGCCGGTGCCGATCCTGCCCGGCATTCACTATCCCGCCTACCGCCTCGCCATCATCGCTGTGGCGCTGCTGGTCGCGCTGTTGCTCTATCTCGGCGTGATGCGTACCCGCATCGGCATGCTGATCCGGGCCGGCGCCTCCAATCGCGAGATGATCGGTGCGCTCGGAATCAACATCAAGTTGCTCTACACGCTGGTGTTCGGTTTGGGCGCCGCGCTCGCCGGCCTTGCCGGCCTGATGCAGGCGCCGATCCTCACCGTGCAGATCGGCATGGGCGAGAACATCCTGATCCTCGCCTTCGTCATCATCGTGATCGGCGGCATCGGATCGATCCGCGGCGCGTTCCTCGCCGCGATCTTCGTCGGCATGATCGATACGCTCGGTCGTGCCTTCCTGCCGAACCTGCTCCGGCAGGTGCTGAGCGGCGCCGCCGCCTCCACCGCCGCGCCCGCGCTGTCGTCCATGCTTATCTATCTCGTGATGGCGATCGTGCTGGTGGTGCGGCCGGAGGGGCTGTTTCCGGCCAATCGTCGATGAAGGCTTTCACGGTGAGCAAGGCCGTCACGGCCCTGATGCTGGCGGGCCTCGTGCTGCTGCCGCTCTATTCGCACTTGTCCGGCAACATCTTCATCCTGACGCTGTTCACCCGCATCATCATCCTGGCGCTGGCGGCGGCGAGCCTCAACCTCATCATGGGATTTGCCGGCCTGATGAGCTTTGGCCACGCCGCCTATCTCGGCATCGGCGGCTACGCCGTCGGCATGCTCGCGCAGGAAGGCGTGGGAAGCGGGTTCATCCAGTTTCCGGTCGCCCTCGCCGCTTCCGCGATTTTCGCGCTGGTGATCGGCGCGCTGTCGCTGCGCACCCGCGGCGTCTACTTCATCATGATCACGCTCGCCTTCGCCCAGATGGCCTATTATGTCGCCTCGGGGCTGGCCCGCTACGGCGGCGATGACGGCCTCACGATCTACAAGCGCAGCGACTTCTCCGGCCTGATCGATCTCGGCAACCGCACCCAGTTCTACTATCTCTGCCTCGCCTGCCTGTTCGGCGTCATCTTCCTGATCTGGCGCATCGTCAACTCCCGCTTCGGCCTCGTCGTGCAGGGCCTGCGCTCCAACGAGCAGCGCATGCAGGCGATCGGCTTCCCGGCCAAGCGCTACCAGCTGGTCTGCTTCGTCATCTCGGGCACGATGTGCGGCCTCGCAGGCGCGCTGCTCGCCAACAACACCGATTTCGTCAGCCCGGCCGTGATGTACTGGACGCGTTCCGGCGACCTCATGGTGATGGTGATCCTGGGCGGCATGGGCACGCTGTTCGGCCCGGTCATGGGCGCGGTGGTGTTCCTGCTGCTGGAAGAGCTGCTGTCGCAGATCACCGAATACTGGGCGCTGATCCTGGGCCCGCTGCTGCTGCTGATCGTGCTGTTCGGCCGCGGCGGCATCATGGGTGCGCTGGGGAGGGCCAACCGTGGCTGAACCCCTGCTCCGCGTCGAGAAGCTGGTGCGCCGCTTCGGCGGCATCATCGCGACGGACAACATATCGCTCGACGTCGCCAGCGGCGAGCTGCATGCCATCATCGGTCCGAACGGCGCCGGCAAGACCACGCTGATCAGCCAGCTCACCGGACATCTCGCGCCGCATTCCGGCAGCGTCTCGCTGGCGGGACGCGACATCACCTTTCTGCCGGCCTATCGCCGCTGCGCGCTGGGCCTTGCGCGTTCGTTCCAGATCACCTCGCTGCTGCTCGATTTCACCGCTGCCGACAACGTGGCGCTGGCGGCGCAGGCGCATGCGGGCACCTCGTTCCGCTTCTTTGCCAATGCCCGCAAGGAGAAGGGCCTGCGGGATGCCGCGCATGCCGCGCTCGATCGTGTCGGCCTGTTGCATCGCGCCGACGTCGTGGTGTCCAGGCTGAGCCATGGCGAACGCCGGGAGCTCGAGCTCGCGGTTGCGCTCGCAAGCAAGCCGAAGCTGTTGCTGCTCGACGAGCCGATGGCGGGCCTCGGGGTCACCGAATCCCAGCGCATGGTGAAGCTGCTCCAGGAGCTACGCAAGGAAGTCTCGATCGTGCTGGTCGAGCACGACATGCCGGCGGTGTTCGCGCTCGCCGACCGCATCACGGTGCTGGTCTATGGCCGCGTCATTGCCTCGGGCGATCCTGCCGCGATCCGCCAGAATGAGGACGTCAAGCGCGCCTATCTCGGCGATCAGCATGTGGTGACGCACCATGGCTGACACGCTGCTCGAGGTCGACGGCATCGAGACCTGCTACGGCCTGTCCCAGGTGCTGTTCGGCCTGTCGCTGTCGATCAAGCCCGGCGAGATGGTCTCGCTGATGGGCCGCAACGGCATGGGCAAGACCACCACCATCCGCTCCATCATGGGCCTGACGCCGGCGCGCGCCGGCAACATCCGCTTCGCGGGCACCGAGGTGCGGCAGCTTCCGTCCTACAGGATCGCAAAGCTCGGCGTCGGCCTCGTCCCGGAGGGCCGGCAGATCTTCCCGAACCTCACCGTGCGCGAGAACCTCGTTGCTGCCGCCGCCGACCGCTTCGGCAGCGGCAATCCCTGGACGCTGGCCGCGATCTACGTGATGTTCCCGCGCCTCGCCGAACGCGCGTCCAACATGGGCAACCAGCTCTCCGGCGGCGAGCAGCAGATGCTCGCCATCGGCCGTGCGCTGATGACCAACCCGAAGCTGCTCATTCTGGACGAAGCCACCGAGGGCCTCGCGCCGCTGATCCGCGAGGAGATCTGGAGCTGCCTGTCGCTGCTCAAGAGCCGCGGACAATCGATCCTGGTCGTCGACAAGAACGTCGATCACCTCGCCCGCATCTGCGACCGCCACTACATCATCGAGCGCGGCAAGACGGTGTGGAGCGGCAGCTCCGACGAGCTGATGGCCGAGCCGGATCTGCAGCATAAGTATCTGGGGATCTAGCCCCCGCTGTCTCCCCGTCATCGCGAGGAGCCCTTGTGACGAAGCAATCCAGAATCCCTCCGCGCAAAGATTCTGGCCTGCTTCGCTGCGCTCGCAATGACGGGGAGAGCGCTGCGTCAGCTCAAAACATCTCGAAATATTCGCGGTGCTCCCAGTCGGTCACTTCGGACAGGAAGCGGTCGATCTCGGCGTCCTTGATGTGGGTGTAGTAGTCGACGAACTCGGCTCCGAGCTTCTCGCGGAAGAACGGATCGTCCTTCAGCGCGGCGACGGCATCGCGGAGGCTCTTCGGCAGCAGCGGCGCCTTGGTCTCGTAGGGCGTGTCCGCCGACGGGCCGGGATCGAGCTTGCGCTCGACGCCGTCGAGGCCGGAGAGGATCTGCGAGGCCATGTAGAGATAGGGATTGGCGGCAGGCTCGCCGATCCGGTTCTCCAGCCGCGTGGCGGCATCGCCCGCGCCGCCAAGCACGCGGATCATCACGCCGCGATTGTCGCGGCCCCAGATCGCACGGTCCGGCGCCAGCGAATAGGAGCGGTAGCGCTTGTAGCCGTTGAGGGTCGGGGTGGTGAACACGGTGGACGCCCGGGCGTGATCAAGCAGTCCGGCGAGATAGGCCTGGCCGAACGCGCTGAGCGGTTCGGCGCCGTCTTTCGCCATGAACAGATTGTCGCCGCTCGCGCGCGAGACGACCGATTGATGCAGGTGCCAGCCGCTTGCGAACACGTTCGGCAGTTTCGGCCGGCACATGAAGGTGGCGTGATAGCCGTGGCGGCGCGCGATCTGCTTCACGGCGCTGCGGAACAGCACCATGTTGTCGGCGGGCGCGAGGCCTTTCTTCGGCGCGAAGGTGAACTCGCACTGGCTCGGCCCGAATTCGACCTCGACCGAGCGCAGGGGCAGGCCGAGCGCGACGATGTCGCGGCGCAGGATCTCGAGCACCGGCTCCATCTGATCGAAGCGCTGCTCGGTGAGATATTGATAGCCGTGGCTGAGCAGGCTGACCGATGGCGGCGTGCCGGGCTGGCCGGCATCTTCGGCGCGCATATGCGCATCCTCGAGCCTGAAGATGTGGAATTCCACTTCGAGGCCCGCGACGAAATCGTAACCGCGCGTGCCGAGTTCATCGAGCACGCGCCTGTAGAGCCCGCGCGTCGCGAACGGCACGGGACGGCCGTCGTTGAAATACAGATCGCACAGCACCCACCCCGTCGTCGGCGCCCACGGCAAGACGCGAAACGTGGTGGGATCGGCGACCATCAGCACGTCCGCGGCGCCCTCCATCTCCTTCATGCCGAAGCCGCCGCCCGCGGTGAACACCGGAAACACCGTGCGGTGCGAGGTGTCCTTGGCGAGCATGGTCGTGGTGATGGAGCAGCCGCTCTCGAGCGAGGCGAGCGCCTCCGCTGCGATGATGGTCTTGCCGCGCAGGATGCCGTGCTGGTCGGGGAAGGCGAGGCGGATGACTTCGAGGTTCTTCTCCTCGGCGAGACGACGCATGCGCGAGGCGGCGTCCCTTTGCTCATCCGACCACAGCGCATGACGCGCGACGAAAGTCACTTCATCAACTCCTCAATCACCGCTGCTCAACTCGTGCAAGATATCTGCCACATCCGCCGTCATTGCGAGGATCGTAGCGACGTAGCAATCCAGAGTCTGCCCGCAGATACATTTCTGGCTTGCTTCGCTTCGCTCGCAATGACGATGGAGAGAGTTTCGCGCTATTCAGCCGCCGTCAGCCGATGCACCTTGGCGGCGATCTCCTTCGGCACCGGTGCCGTCCATGGCGCGCCGCGGCGGCGCTTGACGTCGACCTCCATCCAGTAGGTCTCCCAGCCCCGCGTCGGCCCGATTCCGTCCATGGTCGCGGGACCCTGGATGCTGCGCGCGTTGGCCTCGTCCAGGAACAGCATCGGCTTCTCGCCGCCCGAGACCTTCTCGATCTCCTGCCGCAGCAGGCGGCGATATTGCACGATCGCCTTGTCGCTCTGGCCGAGATGCTCCTTGGTGCGGTCCTGGATCGCCCCCATCGATTCCACCGCCCACTGGTCGTGAACGTTGATGTCGTTGCCCATGCCGGTATAGGTCGCGGTCTGCTGCTCGTGCGGATCGAAGCCGTAATCGTTGCTGCGGTTCTTGCGCGAGATGTAATCGGGCAGCTCGTAGAGCTCGAGCCGCTGGTCGCGCATTTTCTGCTTGTCGACCGGGTTCGTGTAGCTGGTGAAGATCGCGTACCAGTAGCAGTTCTCGTCGTCGACCGGCACGTGCCACTGCGTGATCGTCATCTCCGTGCTCATGGGGATGACGAAGCCGTGCGGGAAGAGCTGGTTGGTGACGCGCACATGCGTGCGCTCCTCGTCGATCTCGCGCAGGGCGATGAGGCGCAGGCCGTATTCGGTGTGCTCGACGTTGATGATCGGGCGGTCGTATTCCCGCAGGATCTTCGTCATCGGCAGATCGGAGCCGGCGGAGGCGCCGCGGAATTGCTTGCCGTAGGCGGTCGAGGTGTCCTCGTCCTCGAAGAAGCGGTGCAGATAGGAAGCGTGCGCGGGATCGATGCCGACTTCGAGCGCCTGCAGCCAGTTGCAGGCCATGTGCCCCTTGAAAGCGAACGTATGCGTGCCCGGCGCAACGAAGCAGTCGATCTCCGGAAATGCCGGCGGCTCGCCCTCGCCGAGATAGGCCCAGAGGATGCCGCTCTTCTCCACGACGGGATAGGAGCGCTGGCGGATGTTCTGGCAGAGCTTCGAATCCTTCGGCTCTGCCGGGGTCTCGATGCACTGCCCGGTCGCGTCGAACAGCCAGCCATGGAAGGAGCAGCGCAGGCCGCCATGCTCGAGCCGCCCGAAGGCGAGGTCGGCGCCGCGATGCGCGCAATGGCGGTCGATCAGGCCGTAGCGTCCGGTCTCGTCGCGAAACAGCACCAGGTTCTCGCCGAGCAGCCTGACGGGGCGGATCGGCCGCGCGCCCTCCAGCTCGTCCACCAGCGCCGCCGGCTGCCAGTAGCTTCGCATCAGCTTGCCGCAGGGATCCTTGGGCCCGGTGCGGGTGATCAGGTCGTTCTGCTCCTGGCTCATCATGGCGCGTGCATCCTCGTGGAGTAGCGTTTGTTCGTCTATTGAACGAATGGGCGAATTATGACATGCCTTGGAGCGGCAGCAAGCACTATTTTGCAGGATTGTCCCACACTCATGCCCAAGCTGAAGCGAGACGAGCGCGAGGAACGAGCCACGGATTTCGTCGAGAGCCTCGATCGCGGGCTGCGCCTGCTGCAATGCTTCGGCACCACGGCAGGTCCCACGACGCTGAGCGATCTCGCCCGCGCCGCGGAGCTTCCGCGCGCCACCGCGCGGCGCATGCTGTTCACGCTGCAGCGTGGCGGCTTCGTCATTGGCGATGGAAAACTGTTCTCGCTGACGCCGCATGTGCTGACCTTGGCGGCCTCATATCTGCGATCCAACCAGCTCGTCGCGGTTCTTCAACCCGTGCTCGATCGCATCGCGACCGCGGCGCAGGAAATCTCCTCGCTCGCGGTGCTCGATGGCGATGAGGTCGTGTTCATCGCTCGCGGCAGTCCGGCGCGGGTGTTTTCCGGCGGGCTCGAAATCGGCTACCGGCTGCCGGCCTTCTGCACTTCGGTCGGCCGCGCCATGCTCGGCCAGTTCGATGATGCTGAGCTCACCGCGCGCCTGAAGATGATGAAACGCGAGCCCCTGACGCCGCAGACGGTGACGGACCCGAGGGCGCTGCTCGCGCGCATCGCAGCCGATCGCGCGCAAGGCTACTCGCTCGTCGACCGCGAGGCTGAACCCCATTTCCGCTCGATCTCGGTCCCGGTCCGCCGCTATGACGGCGTGATCGTCGCCGCCATCAACATGGGCGCGCATATCGACCGGGTGCCGGCGCAGGAATTGGTCGATCGCTTCCTGCCGCTGCTGCGGGAGGGGGCAGGCTCTGTGCGCTCGCTATTGTTGTGATCGTCGGGTGGATTGGCCGAAGGCGTCATCCACCATCGTGTCCTGTCACGAGACGCGGTGGATTGCGCCTCGCTGACCCACCCTCCCGGTCTCACTGCTCCGCTTCGCGCTCCATATCGCGTCCCGTGAGATCCTCGCCCTGCATGTCGGCGTAGACGCGCGCCATCTCGCGCATCAAGAACTTCGCGGGCACGTCGTGATAGGTGCCGCGGTCGTTGACATACTGCATGTAGGCGCGGCCTTCGCCGTCGAACGGATGCAGCAACGCATCGCTGTGGCCGTCGAAATCGAGCGGCGCCACGCCGACCTTCGCACAGAGCGTATCGTTGAACGTCGGCGTCGCCTTGCGCCAGGCGCCGTCGACATGCACCTCGGTGAAACCGTGCCAGGTGAAGATGTCGGTGCCCATGCTGGCGCGGAGCTTCTCGGTGGTGAGATGGTTCTTCACGTCGGCAAAGCCGACGCGGGCCGGAATGCCGTGGACGCGGCAGGCGGCGGCATAGAGCGCGGCCTTGCCGACGCAATAGCCCTGCCCCGCAGCGAGGACGCTCGATGCGCGAAACGTCTCGGCGACGCGCATGCTGACATAGGGATTGTAGCGGATACCGTCGCGCACCGCCTTGTAGAGCACGCTCGCCTTCTCGCGTGCGTCCGCCTCCGGGCGTACGCTGGTTTCGGCGAAACGCTGCACCGCGGGATGATCGCTGTCGATGTATTCGCCGGGATCGGTGTAGAGGCGACGGATGGTATCGGGGAGGGTGTCGGTCATGCCCGCCAGTCTAATGCGGGCGCGCCGGTTGTCCACGCTGCGCGCTTGCTCCGCCCCGATATCAGGCTTGCGCATTCCGTTTGGCTCGAGGTCAGGCCGGCAACGGATCTTCGCCGGCTTTCGGCCAGTAGGTGCCGAAGCTCCAGAGGCCGCCTTCGGGGTCCCGCGCCGAGAAGTCCCGGCTGCCGTAGTCGGTGTCTTGCAATTCCGTTTCGATTCGAGCTCCGGATGCCTTCACCCTGGCATAAAGCGCGTCGGGATCGTCAACGGCCATGTACACCGCGTCGGTTCGGCGCCCGTCGAGTTCGCCGACGCTCTTGCCATAGCTATCCTGCCGATGCGCTCCGAGCATCAGAATGGATGACCCGAACGACAACTCCGCATGCGCGACGATGTTCTCGCGCCGGTAGACCACCCGCTCGGTGAATCCCAGGACGTCCTTCAGCCACACGATCATCGCCTCCGCGTCCTTGCAGCGCATCGTGTGATAGAGGCGAGGGGGTTCGTTTCCGGTTGGACTGGACATGGCATTCTCCACTTGGATTGTGCGCTCAGCCTAGGCGAGCCGTCGTCTCGCGGCTTGAACAAATGGGACCTGAAACTATCCGCCGGCTTCGCGGATCAGGCGTGGATCAAGCTGCTCCAGCCGCGCGGCCCAGATGGTCGGCTTCTCGCCGCTGAACTCCTTGAAATCGCGGGCGAGATGCGCCTGGTCGGCAAAGCCGGCCTCGATCGCAATACCGGCCCAGCCTCGCCTATCCCCGTTGCGCGCCAGTTCGCAGGCGCGGTGAAAGCGCAGCATCCGCGCCAATGTCTTCGGTGAAACGCCGATCTCGTTGTGAAACCGGCGCGCGAGATGTTTACGGCTCCAGCCGATGTCCGATGCGATGTCCGATATGCGCGCCGCGCCAGCGCTGCGCCAGAGCCGGCTGAGCGCCGCAGCGATTGCGGGGGAGGGCTCGTGCACCGTCCGCTCAAGCACGAAGGTCTCGATGATGTCGAGGCGTCGCTGCCAATTGTCTGCTTCCGCCACCCGCTCGCCCAGTTCTCGACCGTCGCGGCCGAGCAAATCTCCGATATCGACCATGCGCGCGGTGAGGTCAGGTACGGCGCCGCCGTAGAACCGGTAAGCGCCGAGCGGCGTGAAGTCGATCTGGACACACATGGCGCGGCCATCGGATTCGATCTGCACGGGTCCGGGAAACAAGCCGGCAACGAAGCTCGGCTGGATATCCGACCGATCGGGCTCACGCCCGAGCGCGATGCGGAACGGGCTGCCAAGGTTGATCAGAAACGGCAGCGACAGCGGCGCGGCGTGGCGAAAATTGGTCAGGCCGGCCCCGCGCTCGCGATAGCAGGAGATCGACGAGACGATGTGCGTCATATGCGCGGGAACAGGACGTCTGATGACTTCCGGCGCGATGCTTGCGTCCATGGAGAAGCCTCCGTTGTCCTGCACAGCTTAGCCGGACGACGGGATCGCACCAAGAGACGGCGTCCGGAACTAAGGCCGGTTGCGCATCCAGTCGGCGAGGCCCGACATTGCGCGATCGAGATGCTGCCGCGCGGCGGCATCGGTGATCGTCTCCGCCAGCGCCCCGCGCATGCAGAGCATCCACGCATCGCGCTCGGCATCGCCGATGGCAAAGCCGAAGTGCCGCTGCCGCAATCTCGGATGACCTTTCTCGGGGGAATAGAGCTTCGGGCCACCCGTCCATTCGGTGAGATAGCGCTTCAGGACGTCGCGGATCGGACCGAGGTCCTCCGCGTGCATCGCGCGGATGATCTTCGCCTCCGGTAGCGTGTCCATGCGGTCGTAGAAGCGGTCGACGAGGGCGTCGATCGTTGCGCTGCCGCCGATCCGATCGAACAGCGAGACCGAGGCGTCGATATTGGTCATGCGAAAACCGAGCTCACAGCGCCACGCTGCGCAGGCCGAAGCTGCGCGCCTCGTTCTGCAGCACGGGCCGCACCGCATCGATCAGCCGCACGGCGGCGGCATCGACGGACAGCCCCGCGGTATCCACCACCGCCGCCGCGCGCGAATACAGCGGCTCGCGGCTGAGCAGGATGTTGCGCAGCTCCGCCATGGCGGAGCGGTCATCGGCCATGGGGCGCAGATCGCCCTGGCGGCGCACGCGCGCCATATGCTCCTCGGGCTCGGCCTTCAGCCAGATCGTGTAGAACGAGGATAGCACCTGGTCGAAGGTGAGCGGCTCGGAGACGATGCCGCCGCCGGTTGCCAGCACCATCAGCTCGTTGCGCGCGAGCAACTGTTGCAGCGCCGCCTGTTCCATGCGGCGAAAGCCTTCCTGGCCGTAGAGCGCGATGATCTCGGCGACCGAGAGCCCGTTCTGCTGCTCGACCTCCTTGTTGAGCTCGACGAAGCTCCAGCCGATCTTCTTCGCCAGGATCTTGCCGAGGGTGGATTTGCCGGCGCCGCGCAGGCCGATCAGCGCGATGCCGCAGAATGGCGCGCGTCGCGGGGCGGAGGCGCTGCCGCCGGAGAGCAGCTCCTTGGCCTGAGCGATCTGCGCCGGGGTTGCCTTGCGCAAGAGATCGCGAAACATCTGCCAGTCCGGCGTTGGATCGGCCGAAGGGAGCAGGTCTTCGAGATGCGCGCCCATCGCGTCCGAGACGCGGCGCAGCAGCACGATCGAGACATTGCCCTTGCCGCTCTCGAGCTGCGCGATGTAGCGCTCCGATATTCCTGATACCTTGGCGAGCACCTTGCGCGACATGCCGCGCAGCGCGCGCATGGTGCGCACGCGCTGGCCGAGCTGTTCGAGGAAGCGGGATTCGGCGTCGGGACTTTCGCTCATGAGCCTTCTTTACAGGGGTCCTGCGGCGCGTTTTAATGAAACATAGTGCCTGCTGGCATTGACAGCAAGCCAATGCGATGTCTTTCTATGAATTATAATTCTAAATTCGGGGGAGATGTCTGTGAGCGAGGGATCCTATAACGCGGTGACCTGGCTGCTCGACCGTAACGTCGAGGAGGACCGCGGCAGCAAGCTCGCCTTCGACGACACCGTCTCGCGCATCACCTATGGCGAGCTCCAGCGCCAGACCCGGCGCGTCGCCAACATGCTGCGCCGGCTCGGCGTCCGCCGCGAGGAACGCGTCGCGATGATCATGCTGGATACGATCGACTTCCCGGTCGTGTTCCTGGGCGCAATCCGCGCCGGCATCGTGCCGGTGCCGCTGAACACGCTTTTGACCGCCGACCAATACGCCTACATCCTCGCCGATTGTCGTGCCCGCGTGCTGTTCGTGTCCGAGGCGCTCTATCCCGTCATCAAGGACGTCGTCGGCCGCATGCCTGATCTCGAGCATGTAGTCGTCTCCGGTGCCAAGCAGAACGGCCACAAGCAGCTGGCCGAAGAGATGGCCGGCGAGAGCGACCAGTTCACCACCGCCGTGACCCATCCGGATGAGCCGGCGTTCTGGCTCTATTCGTCGGGCTCGACCGGCATGCCCAAGGGCGTGCGCCATCTGCATTCGAACATGCAGGCAACCGCCGACACCTACGCCAAGCAGGTGCTCGGCATTCGCGAGAGCGATGTCTGCCTGTCGGCCGCAAAACTGTTCTTCGCCTACGGCCTCGGCAATGCGTTGACGTTCCCGATGTCGGTCGGCGCGAGCGTCATCCTCAACAGCGAGCGTCCGACGCCGGCACGCATGTTCGACCTGATGAACCGCTACAATCCGTCAATCTTCTACGGCGTGCCGACGCTGTTCGCGGCGATGCTCAACGACGAGACGATGAAGGGCGAGCGCTGCGGCGAGGCGTTGCGCATTTGCACCTCCGCCGGCGAGGCGCTGCCGGAATCCGTCGGCAACAGCTGGAAAGCGCGGTTCGGCGTCGACATCCTCGACGGCGTCGGCTCGACCGAGCTCTTGCACATTTTTCTCTCGAATGCGCCCGGCGATATCAAGTACGGCTCCTCCGGCAAGCCGGTGCCGGGCTACGCGGTGCGGCTTGTGAACGAGGCCGGCCAGGACGTCGCCGACGGCGAGGTCGGCGAGCTCCTGGTCGATGCGCCTTCCGCCGGCGAGGGCTATTGGAATCAGCGTCACAAAAGCCGCCGCACCTTCGAGGGGCCGTGGACTCGCACCGGAGATAAGTATGTTCGCGACGGCGAGGGCCGCTACACCTTCTGCGGCCGTGCCGACGACATGTTCAAGGTCTCCGGCATCTGGGTCTCGCCGTTCGAGGTCGAGAGCGCGCTGATCACCCATCCGGCGGTGCTGGAAGCCGCCGTCGTGCCCGAGGCCGATCCGGAAGGCCTCCTGAAGCCGAAGGCGTTCGTGGTGCTGCGCCCGGGCGCGACGACGACGGACTTGCAGGAGATGCTGAAGGAACACGTCAAGCAAAAGATCGGCCCTTGGAAATATCCGCGCTGGATCGACGTGGTGGAGTCCCTGCCCAAGACCGCGACGGGGAAGATCCAGCGGTTCAAACTGCGGGAAGGCGCGAATTGAGTTTGCTGATGCCGCGCACTGCCGTCACCGAGACCTCCGTCGCGTTCCCTTCCCCACAAGGGGGAGGGAACGACGGAGTGCGCGTAAATATCTCGCGCTCATCCAGCGAAGCAGAGTGACACCATGACCAATCTCACCCCCACCGGTTTCCTCAGCATCGGCACCGCCAGCCTCGAATACAAATGGCTCGCGCCACCGGCCGCGGATGCGCCGACCATCGTGATGCTGCACGAAGGCCTCGGCTCCGTCGGGCTCTGGAGCGACTTCCCGGAGAAGCTGCAGCAAGCCTCCGGCGCCGGCATCTTCGTCTATTCGCGCGCGGGCTATGGTCAATCCAGTCCGGTCGCGCTGCCGCGGCCACTCGACTACATGCAACGCGAGGCGCTGGACGTGCTGCCGAAGCTGCTCGACTTGATCGGCTTCAAGCGTGGCCTTCTGCTCGGCCATTCCGACGGGGCCTCGATCGCCACGATCTATGCCGGAGCGCATCAGGATCATCGTCTCAGCGGCCTCGTGCTGATCGCGCCGCATTTCATCGTCGAGGATATCTCGATCAAATCCATCGCCGCGATCAAGACGACGTTTGAGACCACCGACCTCAAGACGAAGCTCGCGCGCTGGCACAAGGACGTCGACAACGCGTTCTACGGTTGGAACGGCGCCTGGCTCGACCCGAAGTTCCGCGATTGGGACATTTCAGACTACCTCGCCTACATCCGCGTCCCCGTTCTGGTCGTGCAGGGTGCGGACGATCAATACGGGACGCTGCGTCAGGTCGAGATCGCGCAGGAGGAGTGCTACTGCCCGGTCGACGTGAAGATCGTTTCCGGCGCGGGGCATTCTCCGCATCGCGAGGCGCCGGCGGCGACGCTGGAGGCGATCGAGCAGTTCGCAGGAGCGGCCCTGCGCGACGATCAGGGTCTGCAAGGGCGCGCCGCGTGATGGCAGCAGAACGACTCCTCATGAAACAAAGTGCATGCTACGGCAGTTGAGGGCTAGACGCGTTCGAAAAGATGCACTATTGTGCATCTAACGGACAAGCCAGAACGCATAATTCAAGCTCAGGGATGACCCATGGCCGGGGAAGATCGGCGCCTCGCAGGCGGCGCGACATTCATCGATTTCCAGACCGAACCGTCCCGCTACAAGCACTGGAAGCTCACGGTCGACGGCGACGTCGCGACGCTGACCATGGATGTCGATGAGAACGGCGGCCTGTTCGAGGGCTACCTGCTCAAGCTCAATTCCTACGACCTCGGCGTCGATATCGAGCTGGCTGACGCGCTTCAGCGACTGCGCTTCGAGCATCCCGAGGTGAAGGTCGTGGTGATGCGCTCGGCCAAGAACCGCGTGTTCTGCGCCGGCGCGAACATCCGCATGCTCGCGGGATCGACCCACGCGCACAAGGTGAATTTCTGCAAATTCACCAACGAGACCCGCAATGGCATGGAGGATTCGTCGGAAAATTCCGGCCAGCGCTTCATCACCGTGGTGAACGGCTCGGCCGCCGGCGGCGGCTATGAACTGGCGCTTGCGACGGATCACATCATCCTTGCCGATGACGGCTCGTCCGCGGTGGCCTTGCCTGAAGTGCCGCTGCTCGCCGTGCTGCCCGGCACCGGCGGTCTGACGCGCGTCGTCGACAAGCGAAAAGTGCGCCGCGACCATGCCGATTTTTTCTGCACCATCGAGGAGGGTGTGAAGGGAAAGCGCGCGGTGCAGTGGCGTCTCGTGGACGAGATCGCGCCGAACTCCAAGCTGGAAGCCAGGATCGCCGAGCGCGCCAGGGAATTCGCCGCCGCTTCGAAGCGGCAGGGCAGCGGCAAGGGCATTGCGCTGACGCCGCTCAACCGCGTCATTGACGAGACCGGCATCCGTTATGGCTTCGTCACCGTGGACATCGATCGCGCGGCCCGCATCGCCACCATCTCGATCAAGGCGCCGGAGGCTGCACCGCCCGCCGACATCGACGGAATGATGGCGCAAGGAGCGTCGTTCTGGCCGCTCCAGGTCGCGCGCGAGCTCGACGATGCCATCCTGCATCTTCGCATCAACGAGCTCGAGATCGCCATGCTGGTGTTCAAGAGCCATGGCGACCGCGCCCATGTTCTCGCCTGCGACGCCTTCCTCGAAGCCAACAAGGCGCACTGGCTCGTCAACGAGATCAGGCACTACTGGAAGCGCGTGCTGAAGCGCATCGACGTCACCTCGCGCACGCTGGTGACGCTGGTCGAACCGGGCTCCTGCTTTGCCGGCACGCTGGCCGAGCTCGTGTTCGCCGCCGACCGCTCCTACATGCTGATCGGCACGCGCCAGGGCGACAACCGTCCGCCGCCGTCGATCGAACTGTCTGCGATGAACTTCGGCCCGTATCCGATGAGCCATGGCCTGACGCGGCTGCAATCGCGCTTCCAGGCCGATCCGTCCGACGTCGACCGCGCGGAAGCCACGCTCGGCACCGCGCTCGATGCGGAGCAGGCGGAAGAGCTCGGCCTCGTCACCTTTGCGCTCGACGACATCGACTGGGACGACGAGGTCCGCGTGTTCCTCGAGGAGCGCGCCAGCTTCTCGCCCGACAGCCTCACCGGCATGGAAGCGAGCCTGCGCTTCGTCGGCCCCGAGACGATGGAATCAAAGATCTTCGCGCGCCTCACCGCCTGGCAGAACTGGATCTTCCAGCGTCCGAATGCCGTCGGTGAGGAAGGCGCGCTGCGCCGCTACGGCAGCGGCCAGAAGCCGAAATTCGATATGACGCGAGTCTAGCGGGTAGGGAGTGGCGAATGGCGAATAGGGGATGCCCATTCGCTACCCGCCATTCGCCATTCGCCCCTTCAAACGAGCTAGTCCCACACGGGAGGTCCCCATGAACGTCAACATCATGAACGTCGACTACTCGACCAAGATTCCCAACAACGTCAATCTTGCCGAAGACCGCCAGGTGCTCAAGGCGCTGGAAGGCTGGCATCCCGGCTACATGGACTGGTGGAGCGACATGGGGCCGGAAGGTTTCCAGGAATCGCTGGTCTATTTGCGCACGGCCTATTCGGTCGATCCGCGCGGCTGGGCCAAGTTCGACTATGTCCGCATGCCCGAATATCGCTGGGGCATCCTGCTCGCGCCGCAGGAGGAAAACCGCGTCGTGCCGTTCGGCGAGCACTACGGCGAGCCGGCCTGGCAGGAGGTTCCGGGCGAGCATCGCGCCATGCTGCGCCGCCTGATCGTGATCCAGGGCGACACCGAGCCGGCCTCGGTCGAGCAGCAGCGCCATCTCGGCAAGACCGCGCCCTCGCTCTACGACATGCGCAACCTGTTCCAGGTCAACGTCGAGGAAGGCCGCCACCTCTGGGCGATGGTCTATCTGCTGCAGAAATATTTCGGCCGCGACGGCCGCGAGGAAGCCGATGATCTGCTGCGCCGCCGCTCCGGCGATGCCGATGCGCCGCGCATGCTGGGCGCCTTCAACGAGGCGACGCCGGACTGGCTGTCGTTCTTCATGTTCACCTACTTCACCGATCGCGACGGCAAGATGCAGCTGCACAGCCTCGCGCAGTCCGGCTTCGATCCCCTGTCGCGCACCTGCCGCTTCATGCTGACGGAAGAGGCGCACCACATGTTCGTCGGCGAGACCGGCATCACCCGCGTCGTGCAGCGCACCTGCGATGCGATGAAGGCGGCCGGCATCACCGATCCCACCGACATCGCCAAGGTCCGCGCGCTCGGGGTGATCGATCTTCCGACCATCCAGAAGAAGCTGAACCTGCACTATACGCTGTCGCTCGACCTGTTCGGCTCGGAGGTCTCGACCAACGCGGCCAACGCCTTCAACGCCGGCATCAAGGGCCGCTACCACGAGACCCAGATCGAAGACGATCACCAGCTCAAGAACTCCACCTATCCGGTGCTCAAGCTGATCAACGGCGAGATCAAGCTGGTCGACGAGCCGGCGCTGACCGCGCTCAACATGCGCCTGCGCGACGATTACAGCCAGGACTGCGTCAAGGGCATGCTGCGCTGGAACAAAGTGATCTCGACCGCGGGCTACGATTTCCAGCTCAAGCTGCCCAACGTTGCCTTCCACCGCCACATCGGCGAGTTCAAGGACGTGCACGCGACGCCCGACGGCATCCTGATCGACGATGCCACCTGGGCCAAGCGCAAGGACGAGTGGCTGCCGTCCGCCAGCGACGGCGACTTCATCACCTCCCTGATGCAGCCCGTCACCGAGATCGGCCAGTTCGCGTCCTGGATCTCCCCGCCCAAGGTCGGCATCGACAACAAGCCCGGCGATTTCGAATATGTGAAGATCGAGTCGTAAGCATCGGGACTCGGCGCTCCCGCAAACACGAATGGCGTCATCACCCGCGAAGCGGGTGATGCACTATTGCAGGGGCGCTTGTGGCTTCACAGAGAAGTCGCAAGCGCACTGGATTCCGGACGGGCAGTGTTTTGCCCGACGTGTCAACCGCGTCGCGGCTGAATCGTCGATTCTGGGCGGCTCAAGAAAATCCCTTGCTGATCAAGGGGCATTCTACTGTGCATGGGGTTGTTTTCGACGTTTCGGTTTTGGGCCCCATTGCGTGTGACCAGAGATCGCCGGATCAATCGCTGTCCCACCCGCTGCCCTTGATCCCCGGGTTCGCATAGACGATGCCGCCGTCGACCGCGATGGTCGCCCCGACGACGTAATCGCCCGCGCGCGAGGCGAGATAGATCGCGGCGCCCGCCATGTCCTCGTCGGTGCCGATGCGGCCGACGGGTACGCGCGTTGCGACCTCGTCGGCGTGGTCGCGCGCGGCGCGGTTCATGTCGGACTTGAACGGGCCCGGCGCGATCGCGGTGACCACGATGTGGTCCGGGACGAGCTTCACCGCCATGCGGCGCGTCAGATGGATCAGCCCGGCCTTGCTCGCGGCATAGGAATAGGTCTCGCCCGGATTGACGAAGATGCCGTCGATCGAGGCGATGTTGATCACCTTCGCGGGCCGCTCCGCGCTTCCCGACGCGCGCAGCGTCGGCGCCAGCGCCTTGGTCAGGAAGAACGGCGCCTTGACGTTGAGGTTCATCACCTTGTCCCAGCCGCTCTCGGGGAATTCGTCGAACTCCGCGCCCCAGGCCGCGCCGGCATTGTTGACCAGGATGTCCAGCCTGGCCTCGCGCTTGCCGTACTCATTCGCCAGCAGCTCGCAGCCGGCGACCGTGGAGATGTCGATCGGCAGCGCGATGCACTCGCCGTCGTATTGGGCGCTGAGCTCTTTCGCGGTGGCTTCGCAGGGTCCCGCCTTGCGCGCGGTGATGTAGACCTTCGCCGCGCCGGCGCTGAGGAATCCCGCCGCAATCATCTTGCCAATGCCGCGCGAGCCGCCGGTCACCAGCGCGATGCGGCCTTTGAGCGAGAACAGATCGTTGAACATGGTGCCTCCCTTGATTGGCGCTTGTTGTGAGCGGGGCGGGGAGGGGAGTCAATCTCCGCGGCCGCGGACATCGAGGGGCTATGCCGCCGCGATCCGGCGGAGGCCGTTCCACATCGCGGTCGCAGCGCCCGAGGTCAGCACCGGCAGGATGCGCGCGTCCTGGTAGTTGCCGTTGAGCGAGACGCGCGGCAGCGCCGTCATGTGGGCGGCATTGTCGGCGAACAGCATGCCGGGCCGCGTCGTCACCGCGGTCTTGAAGCCGGCGGCTGCAGCAAGGGTGAATTCGCGCATCCCCGCGGCCTCGCGGTCGCCATAGGGGTAGGCAAGATGCAGCACGGGGCGCTCCAGCGCCTGCTCGATCCGCTCGCGGCTCACCGTCATCTCCTGCGCGGCAACGTCTTCCGCCTGCTTGGCGAGGTTGCAATGACTGACGCTGTGCGCGCCGATCGTGACCAGCGGATCGGCGGCGAATGTCTTCAACTCGGTCCAGGACAGGCAGAGGCTGCGGCACAGCGCTCCCATGTCGACGTCGTACGTCGTGCACAGTGCCTCGATCTCGCGCTTGAGGTCGTGCTCGCCCGGCAGCGCGCGCAGCCAGTCGTGCAGGCGGTCGAACGTTGCCTGCTTGGCCGCAGGCGTCGTCGCATCGAGCCGCAATGCGGAATTGCCGATTGTAATGTCGATCTGCTCGGCCTTCGCGATGACGGCCTCCAGCGCCGCCCACCACAGGCGTCCGGTGCCGTCGGCAAAGTCGCTCGCGACATAGACGGTCAGAGGCGCGTCAAATTCGCGCAGCACCGGCAGTGCATGGTCCAGATTGTCGCGATAGCCGTCGTCGAGGGTAAAGGCGGCGAAGCGGCGGTCGAACCGTCCCTGCGCCAATCGCTCGTGCAGCTCGTCCATGGTGACGATGTCGATGTCGCGCGAGCGCAAATGGCACAGTGTCGCGCGAAGGAATTCGGGGGTGACTTCGAGATGCCGGTTCGGCTGAAACGCGGCCTCACGGGCCGGCCGCACCCGGTGCAGCATGAAAATGGCGCCGACGCCCGACAAGAGCGGGCGCAACAGGTGGTGCGCCCCGCTGAAATAAAGTGCTCCCAGCCCGGCGCGGATGACGTTGTTACGCAGTTGTTTCATGACCGGCTGAGGGACTCTGGCATTCCGCCTTCAACTTACGGAAGAACCCTTGAAGAAAAAGTTATTTGGATTGTCCAGGCAGGGCCTTCGGAACGGCACCATTTCCGGTTTGACAGCCTGCCAAGGGTTTGTTTTGTCTCCGTTTCCAGAGTTCGGGTCGTCGAATGCAAAAGCTTTTCTCGTGGGCCAGCAAATGGTGGCCGGGGCTGATCCCCCTGGCCATCATGTGGGGATTTGCGGCCTGGAATAACACCTTACCGGTTGAGGCCGACCTGTCTGCCCGAAGCTCGGCGGTGCTGAAGAATACCGTCCTGGACAAAACCCGCATCGCGGTCGATGGCCGCGACGTCAGCCTGGCCGCGGACGCCTTCTCCGAGGAAGGGCGCCGCGACGCCGTGATGGCGGTCGAGACCGTGCCCGGCGTGCGACTGGTCGACGACCGGACCCGACTTGTTCCCGAGGCCAAGCCTTTCGTCTGGAATGCCGAGCGTGACGTGGTGCGGGTGACGCTGTCGGGCTCTGCGTCCTTGCCGTCGATGAAGGCCCGGCTGACCGAGGCGGCCCGCAAGGAGGTCGGCGGCGCCGAGGTGGCCGACCAAATGGGTCTGGCACGCGGCGCGCCGCCGCGGTTCGAGGCGGCCGCGATGCTCCTGCTGGACCAGATCGGCAAGCTCAAGGACGGCAAGATCACGATAACGGACACCAAGGTCAATCTGTCGGGCATGGCGCGCGAGCTCGGCGGCCGCGAGGCGATCGCAGCAGCGCTGAAGAACCTGCCCGAGGGCTTTTCAATCGCCGCCAACGACATCAAGGCGCCCCCTTATATCTTCCAGGCCTACAAGGACCCGGTGGCGGCGAAGGTGACGCTGACCGGCTACGTTCCCGACAACAATGTCCATGCGGCAATCGCCACCAGCGCCTCGCGAAAGTTCTTCACCGAAAAGGTCGTGGACAATCTCAAGGCCAGCGTCGGCGCGCCCGGCTCCTTCAGCATGGCGGTCGTCGCAGCGCTTGGCGCGCTGTCGCGGCTATCGACCGGCACGCTCGTCGTCTCCGATCGCGAGGTGAAGCTGTCCGGTGATGCGCTCTACGAGGGCGCCGCCAACGACATTCGCGCTGGCCTCGGCAGGGACTTCCCGAAAACCTGGCAATACAAGCCGGAGATCACGGTGAAGCCCGCGGCAGGCCCCGTCGACGGCACCGTGTGCCAGCAATTGTTCACAGAGCTTCTGACCAAGGGCAAAATCCGCTTCGCAAACAGGCGCGCGGATATCGATCCCGACTCCGCGGCCATCCTTGATCGTCTCATCGAGACCGCACTGCGCTGCCCCACCACCAATATCGTGGTCGTCGGGCATACCGACGCGGACGGTGAGGATTCCTTCAACCAGGCTCTCTCGGAAAAGCGCGCACAGGCGGTGATCGACTATCTTGTCAAGGCCGGTTTGCCGGCCAGCCGGTTCACGGCGGTCGGCCATGGCAGCACGCAGCCCGTTGCCAGCAACGACACCGATGAAGGCAAGGCGCGGAACCGCCGCATCGAATTTCTGGTGAGGTGACGATGCCCTATCTCGTCTCTTTCCACCTGGGCTGGCTGATCGGCTCGTTGCTGCTGGGCTTTTGCATGGGCTGGATCTCGGTGGTCCAGCGCGGCAACGGCACCTCGAAGGTGACGGCGCGCTGGCTCGCCGCGCTTGCTGTGGCTCTGATCGCGGCCTCGGTCGCCCATGTTGTCCCCGGCCGCTTCGGCTACTGGCTCGACCTTGGGCTGATCATGTTCGCCTGCTATCTCGTCGGTTGCACCATTGGTGCATGGCTGCGCGACCGCGTCGTCTCGCGCACCGCACCGCCGGCGGCTCCGTGATGTTGCCGTGCACCCTGACCGCGCGGCCGATAGATTGAAGTTGGCTTAAGTCGTGACGGAACATTGTGCGGCCGAAATCATCAAAACTTCATGGCGTCTGCGCAGGATTGCCACGGAGATTCGCGTCAACCGTGCCGCCGAAGGCGCCAAACCGTGCATCAGGAGCCATGACCCTGCCTAAAATACTGAAGGCACGTGTTTTTGTTCGAACTGGCGAATTCCACTCCGCCCGAAAACGCGCTAGTGGAGGGGCAGGGGGCATGCGCGATGCCGGTGCCGGCGGCGAAGGTTCGTTGAGTGCCTGTGAGTCGTCCGCCCGTCCGCCGGCCACCCTGGCCGCTGAAGCGTTGTTCGAGGTCTAGATGCTGGAAGCCATACGCAGGGCGACGTCGTTTCTGCGCGAGAAGCAAGTCCTGCATAAGCTTGGCGTTGTGATCAGCATCGCGGTCATCGGGATCGCTTGCTATGTGCTCTACCACATGCTGCGGGGCATCGATTTCAACGAGGTCCTCGAAGCGATCAAGAGCACCGAGCCGAGCCAGATTGCGATGGCGGCGCTGTTCGTCGCTGCGGGCTATTTCACCCTGACCTTCTACGACCTGTTCGCCACGCGCGCGATCGGCCACGCCCAGGTGCCCTACCGGATCACCGCGCTCGCGGCCTTCACCAGCTACTCGATCGGTCACAATGTCGGCGCATCCGTCTTCACCGGCGGCGCGGTGCGCTATCGCATCTATTCGGCCTATGGACTGAACGCGATCGACGTCGCCAAGATCTGCTTCCTCGCCGGCCTCACCTTCTGGCTCGGCAACGCCGCCGTGCTCGGGCTCGGCATCGCCTACCATCCGGAGGCTGCAGCCTCGATCGACCAGCTTCCGCCCTGGCTGAATCGGACGCTGGCGCTGATGATCATCGCGGCGCTGGTCTGCTACGTGGTCTGGGTCTGGACCCAGCCGCGGGTGGTCGGCCGCGGCCCCTGGACCGTGGTGCTGCCGGGCGGCCCCCTGACGCTGCTCCAGATCGCAATCGGCATCATCGATCTCGGCTTTTGTGCGCTCGCCATGTACGTGCTGGTCCCGGACGAGCCCAATCTCGGTTTCGTCGTGGTCGCGGTGATCTTCGTCTCGGCGACCCTGCTCGGCTTTGCCAGCCATTCGCCGGGAGGCCTTGGCGTGTTCGACGCCGCCATGCTGGTCGGCCTCTGGCAGATGGACCGGGAGGAGCTGCTGGGCGGAATGCTGCTGTTCCGCCTCCTCTATTATGTGTCGCCCTTCGTCATATCTGTAATCTTGCTGACGTTTCGCGAAGTTATAATCGGCACACGTTCGAAGCGCTTGCAGCAGGCGGCACTCAAGCTCGACCCCGGCCCGGCGCGTGAAGCCGCCTATGTGAGAGAGCGTAGCGACAGCGGTGCCTGACCGGCGCAAGCCCCAGGACAAGTCCTCCAGGAGAAGCCCGTCCCGATGGCGATCGACGCCCCATCTTCTCCCAACGTTCAGCCATGGTCGGACCGGCTGCGGCACTCGACCATCATCCTCATCGCCGCGGCGCTGGCGCTGTCAGTCGTGGTCTCGCTCGGCGAATTGTCGGCACTGCACGCCGCGATCGTGTTCCTCTGCATCGCGGCGGCTGCCCTGATCCCCTGGCGGCTGCACGATCCCGCCGCTTCCCGGGACGACGTCAGGCGCATCAACCCGGTCGAGAGCGCGGCGGTGGCCGCGGTGGTCGCCGGCATGCCGGATCCGGCTGTGCTGCTCGACCGCGCCGGTCGCGTCATCCACCTCAATGCCGCCGCCGCTCAGCTCGCCCCGGCGCTGCGTCGGAACGAGCTCGCCCAGTTCGCGCTGCGCTCGCCGGAGATCATCACGGCACTGCGCGAGGCGATCGCGACCACCGAGCCGCGGCGCGCGACCTATCTCGACCATGTTCCGGTCGATCGCTGGATGGAGCTCATGATCACGCCGGTGCCGGTTCCGACCAGCTTCGGCGGTACCGACAAATGCATGCTGATGACCTTCCACGACCAGACGCCGCTGCGCCGGGTGGAGGAGATGCGCGCCGACTTCGTCGCCAATGCGAGCCACGAGCTGCGTACGCCGCTGGCCGCATTGTCGGGCTTCATCGACACGCTGCAGGGCCAGGCCAAGGACGACCCCAAGGCGCGCGAGCGCTTCCTCGGCATCATGCACAACCAGGCCACCCGCATGGCGCGCCTGATCGACGATTTGCTGTCGCTGTCGCGGGTCGAGCTGTCGGCCCATGTCCGGCCCGACACCCTGGTCGACCTCGTGCCGATCATCCGCCAGGTCGCCGACGGGCTCGAGCCGCTGGCCCGCGAGCGCCAGGTCGTGGTGGAAATCCAGCTGCCGGATCCGCCGGTGATGATCGCCGGCGACCGCGAGGAGCTGCTCCGCCTGTTTGAGAACCTGATCGAGAACGCGCTCAAATACGGCGCCTCCGGCGGGCGCGTCATCGTGTCGCTGACATCAGGCGCCGCCTCTGATGGAACTCAGGAAATCCGGATCATGGTACGCGATTTCGGCCCCGGTATCGCGCCCGAGCACCTGCCGCGGCTGACCGAGCGCTTCTATCGGGTGGACGTCGGCGACAGCCGCTCGCAAGGCGGTACCGGGCTCGGATTATCGCTGGTGAAACATATTCTTAACCGCCATCGCGGCCGGCTTTTGATCGAAAGCGTGCCCAAGCAGGGTGCAACTTTCACGGCGTGTTTTCCCCAGGCGAAGATTTCGGCCGCGGCCTAAAAACCAAGCGAATCCAAATGCTTGGTTGCGTCATCCAACTGTCATGAAACCTTCGTAAAAGCACAGCCGACCGCTCCTAAACGGGCGGCGCGGGGAGCGCGATCGGGCGCGGATGGCGCTTCGCTCCCCTGTATGGAGACCAGCATGAATTTCCTCAAAACTATGGTCGCTGCTGGCTTGGTAGCCGCATCGACGACGGCCGCCTTCGCGGCCGACATCACCGGCGCCGGCGCGACGTTCCCGTTCCCGCTCTATTCCAAGTGGGCTGACGCCTACAAAAAGGAGACCGGCAACGGTCTGAACTACCAGTCGATCGGTTCGGGCGGCGGCATCAAGCAGATCCAGGCCAAGACCGTGACCTTCGGCGCGAGCGATATGCCTCTCAAGCCCGAGCAGCTTGAAAAGGACGGAATGATCCAATGGCCGCAGGCGATGGGTGCCCTGGTGCCGGTCGTCAATCTCGAAGGGATCAAGTCGGGCGAGCTGGTGTTTTCCGGCGAGCTGCTGGGCGACATCTATCTGGGCAAGGTCAAGACTTGGAATGACCCGGCGATCGCCAAGCTTAATCCCAAGGTGAAGCTCCCCTCGGACGCCATCACCGTCGTGCGTCGGTCGGACGGTTCCGGCACCACGTTCATCTGGACCGATTTCCTTTCCAAGACCAATGCCGAGTGGAAGACGAAGGTCGGTGCCGGTACCGCGGTCGAATGGCCGACGGGCGTTGGCGCCAAAGGCAATGAAGGCGTCGCGGGCAATGTCAGCCAGACCAAGAACTCGATCGGCTATGTCGAGTATGCCTATGCCAAGCAAAACAAGCTGACCTACGGTGCCCTGATCAACAAGTCCGGAAAGACCGTGCAGCCGACCGTTGCGGCCTTCCAGGCTGCAGCCGCCAACGCCGACTGGGCCGGCTCCAAGAACTACTATGTGATCCTGACCGACCAGCCGGGTGAAGCGTCTTGGCCGATTACCGGCGCGACCTTCATCCTGATGCACAAGGATGCGACCGACAAGGCGGCCTCCCAGGAAGCCCTCAAGTTCTTCAAGTGGGCGTTCGAGAAGGGCGACAAGATGGCCGAGGAGCTCGACTACATCCCGATGCCCGACACTGTCGTGAAGCAGATCGAGAAGACGTGGGCTGCCGAGATCAAGAGCTGATTGCAGCGTACTGAACTCGCGCTCCGCCTCGCGGCGGGCGCGAGTGGACGAGCGGCCCGGAATCTTCAGGATTCCGGGTCCCCTTCAAGACAATCCCGGAACGACGCGGGCAAGCTGTCGAAAACGACCGCCTTTGGCGGCATGCAGCTGGCGTGAGCAAAACAGGGGATCGGCGTGGCAGAGATGGCCGTTCAGAGCGATGTAATCGACGATGCCGGACCGTATGATCGCGCCAAGGCCTTGGGCGCGTTCAAGCTCGGCGACGTCACTTTCTATTGGATCACGCGGCTTTCCGCGATCTCGGTGCTGCTGATCCTCGGCGGCATCATCCTTTCGCTGGTCGTCGGCGCCTTTCCCGCGATGAAGGAGTACGGCCTCTCCTTCCTGTGGACGCAGCGCTGGGCACCGTCCGCCGATCCTCCGGTGCTGGGCGCGCTCGGGCCGATCTACGGAACGCTCATCACCTCCTTCATCGCCATGCTGATCGCCATTCCGGTCGGCCTCGGCATTGCGATCTTCCTCACCGAGCTCTGTCCGCAATGGCTGCGCCGCCCGATCGGCATGGCGGTCGAGCTGCTCGCCGGCATTCCCTCGATCATCTACGGCATGTGGGGCTTCTTCGTGCTCGGGCCGTTCCTGGCCAACACCTTCCAGCCCTTCATGATCAAGGTCTTCGACGGCGTCCCTGTGCTGGGCGCGATCTTTGCCGGGCCCCCCTCCTATCTCAGCCTGTTCAACGCCGCGCTGATCCTCGCGATCATGGTGCTGCCCTTCATCACCTCGATCTCGGTCGACGTGTTCAAGACGGTGCCGCCGGTCTTGAAGGAAGCCGCCTATGGCGTCGGCTGCACCACCTGGGAAGTCGTCCGCAGCGTGGTGATCCCCTACACCCGCGTCGGCATCATTGGCGGCGTCATGCTGGCGCTGGGCCGCGCGCTCGGCGAAACCATGGCGGTGACCTTCATCATAGGCAATTCGTTCCGCATCTCATCGTCGATCTTCGCCCCGGGCACCACGATCTCGGCGGCGATCGCGTCGGAGTTCGCCGAGAGCGACGGCCTGCACCAGTCCGGCCTGATCCTTCTCGGTCTGCTCCTGTTCGTGTTGACGTTCTTCGTGCTCGCAGCCGCGCGGCTGATGCTGATGCGCCTGGAAACCAAGGCCGGGAAGTAAAGCCATGAACCCGATCTATGCACGTCGCCGCCGCTGGGACATCGTCATCCGCGGGCTCTGCATCGCTGCTGCCGCGTTTGGCGTCACCTGGCTCGCGCTGATCCTGATCACGCTGTTCTACAACGGCCTGGCCGGGCTCAACTTCCAGGTCTTCACCGCTGACACCCCGCCGCCCGGATCGACCGAGGGCGGCCTGCGCAACGCTATCGTCGGCTCGCTGATCATGACCGCGATCGGCGTCGGCATCGGCGCGCCGCTCGGCCTATTCGCCGGCACCTATCTCGCCGAGTACGGCCGCAACGACAAGCTGACCTCGGTGATCCGCTTCATCAACGACATTTTGTTGTCGGCGCCCTCGATCATCATTGGTCTGTTCATCTACGGCGCGGTGGTGGTGCCGATGCGAGGCTTCTCGGCGATCGCGGGCGCGCTGGCGCTCGCCGTCATCGTGATCCCGGTCGTGGTGCGCACCACGGAAGACATGCTGCTGCTGGTTCCCAACCCGCTGCGTGAGGCCGCCAGCGCACTGGGCCTGCCGCGCTCGCTGGTGATCAAGCGGATCGCCTATCGCGCCGCGCGTTCCGGCCTCATCACCGGCGTGCTGCTCGCCACCGCCCGCGTTGCCGGCGAGACGGCGCCGCTGCTGTTCACCGCGCTCTCGAACCAGTTCTTCAGCCTGGGCCTGGACAAGACCATGGCCAACCTGCCGGTGACCATCAACAATTTCGTGCAGAGCCCCTACGCCTACTGGAAGCAGCTCGCCTGGAGCGGCGCGCTGCTGATCACCCTGACCGTGCTTGCCCTGAACATTGGCGCGCGCATCATCGGCGCCGAGAGGACTGCAAAATGAGTGAAATGTCTGTTTCCGTCAGCGCGCCGACCGTCCATCCCGGCTCGCAGCCCCTGCCCGAGGCGCCCGCCAAGGTTACGGCGCGCAACCTCAACTTCTACTACGGTGAGCACCATGCATTGAAGAACATCAATCTGGCGCTCGGCACCAACCGCGTCACGGCCTTCATCGGCCCGTCCGGCTGCGGCAAGTCGACCCTGCTGCGCATCTTCAACCGGATGTACGATCTCTATCCGGGCCAGCGCGCCACCGGTCAGCTGCTGCTCGACCACACCAACATTCTCGACCCCAAGCTTGATCTCAATCTGCTGCGCGCCCGGGTCGGCATGGTGTTCCAGAAGCCGACCCCGTTCCCGATGACGATCTACGAGAACATCGCGTTCGGCATTCGTCTGTACGAGAAGATCTCGAAGTCCGAGATGGACGACCGCGTCGAGAAGGCGTTGCGTGGCGGCGCGCTGTGGAACGAGGTCAAGGACAAGCTCAATGCTTCCGGCCTGTCGCTTTCCGGCGGCCAGCAGCAGCGCCTCTGCATCGCTCGCACCGTCGCGGTCCGGCCCGAGGTGATCCTGTTCGACGAGCCCTGCTCGGCGCTCGATCCGATCTCGACGGCGAAGGTTGAGGAACTGATCCAGGAATTGTCCGAGAACTACACGATCGCGATCGTCACCCACAACATGCAGCAAGCGGCGCGCGTCTCGGACAAGACCGCGTTCATGTATCTCGGCGAGCTGATCGAGTTCGACGATACCAGCAAGATCTTCACGTCGCCGAGCGACCGGCGCACGCAGGATTACATCACCGGCCGGTTCGGCTGAGGAGACGGAACATGGGTTCTGAACATACCGCAAAGGCCTTCGACAGCGACCTCCAGGAGCTCACGCGCCTGGTTGCCGAAATGGGCGGCATCGCCGAGCGCATGATCGTCGATTCCGTCGACGCGCTGATCCGCCGCGACGTCGCGCTCGGCCAGCGCGTCGTCGCCACCGACACCGAGCTCGATGCGCTGCAGAAGCGCATCGAGGAGCGCGCGGTGCTCACCATCGCGCGCCGCCAGCCGATGGCGGTTGACCTGCGCGAGATCGTCGGCGCCATGCGCGTCGCGACCGATCTCGAGCGCATCGGCGATCTCGCCAAGAACATGGGCAAGCGCGTCGCGGCGCTGGAGACGGATTTCCATCCGCTGAAGCTGTTCCGCGGCCTGGAACACATGACCGACCTGGTGCAGCAGCAGGTCAAGTCGGTGCTGGACGCCTACGCCGCGCACGATCTGCCGGCGGCAATGGCGGTGTGGAAGGGCGACGAGGAGGTCGACGCGATCTGCACCTCGCTGTTCCGCGAGCTCCTCACCTATATGATGGAGGATCCGCGCAACATCTCGTTCTGCATCCATCTGATGTTCTGCGCCAAGAACATCGAGCGGATCGGCGACCACGCCACCAACATCGCCGAGACCGTGTTCTACATGATCGAGGGGCAGGCGATCACCGACAAGCGGCCGAAGGGCGACATGACCAATTTCGCCACCACGATACCGAATACCTGAAGACGTAAGGAGCGACGACACCATGGGCGCACGCATTATGGTGGTTGAGGACGAGGAAGCTCTCACCGAGCTTCTCCGCTACAACCTCGAAGGCGACGGCTATGACGTCGAGACGGTGATGCGCGGCGACGATGCCGATACCCGCCTCAAGGAGCACATTCCCGATCTGATCGTGCTCGACTGGATGCTGCCTGGGCTATCGGGCATCGAGCTGTGCCGGCGGCTGCGCACGCGGCCCGAGACCAAGCAGCTCCCGATCATCATGCTCACCGCGCGCGGCGAGGAGAGCGAGCGGGTGCGGGGGCTTGCGACCGGCGCCGACGACTACATCGTCAAGCCGTTCTCGGTGCCGGAGCTGCTCGCGCGCGTGAAGGGGCTTCTGCGGCGCGCGAGCCCCGAGCGGCTCGCGACGGTGCTCGCCTATGGCGACATCGAGCTCGACCGCGACAAGCGCCGCGTGGCGCGCTCGGGCCGGCCGATCGATCTCGGCCCGACAGAATATCGCCTGCTTGAGTTCTTCCTGGAGCATCCCGGCCGCGTGTTCTCGCGCGAACAGCTGCTCGACAGCGTCTGGGGCCGCGACATCTACATCGACGAGCGCACCGTCGACGTCCATATCGGGCGCCTGCGCAAGCTGCTCAATCTGGGTCGCGAGCAGGACCCGATCCGCACGGTCCGCGGCGCCGGCTACGCGCTGGATGATCGGTTCGCCAAGGCGGAGCAGACGTAAAGCTCTAAACTGGCGAGTGTTGGTTTCGCGAGATGCGGCAATGATCTTGGCCGCCATCCCGGGACGCGCGCAGCGCGAGCCCGGGTCCATAACCACAGAACGTGCTTTGACGAAGACTCGGAGTGACCATCTCGCGCGACAATTGCGCGCTGTGGCTACGGATCCCCGCCCCTCGCGCGCAATCGCGCACCAGGCGGGGATGACACCGAGTTACTGGAGCCGTGATCGCGTCGCGGCTGCCATCAGGTAGATCGACAAACTCAGCGCGTGCCCGGCTTCGCCGGCGCGCGCCGGCGGTCTGCTGCGGGCTGATACGCCACGCGCGAATGCTGGGCGCAGTAGGGCAGGCCGGAAAGCGCCTTGCCGCCGCAGAAGAAGAAATCCGGGCTCGAGGGATCGCCGACCGGCCAGTGACAGGTCGCCTCGTTCAATTCCAGTAGCGACAGCCGTTGGCTCATCGGCACCACGTTGTCGTAGGTAACAGGTTCAGCCTCAACCTCGACCTCGAAGGCCTGCGCCAGCGCGGTGTTGCCGCGCGCGACGGGGCGAGTGACTCGCATCATGTGCTGCGCGGGCCGTGCCTTGCGCGGCCGGGGCGCTGCCGATGAAGGGCTCTTGGCGCGGCCGGACAGGCCGAGCCGGTGCACTTTGCCGATCACGGCATTGCGGGTCACATTGCCGAGCTCCGCCGCGATCTGGCTGGCCGAAAGTCCGGCCTCCCAGAGCTTCTTCAGCTGCTCGACGCGATCATCGGACCAGGTCAAAACCGTCATTGCACCCTTTCCCTCGCTGCGCGCCTGCCGTCCTGGGGCCTTCACAGCGAATGCTTAAGCCTTGAAAAACCCGTGCCGCCAGAATCCCTTAAGGCTCGCCGGGCGCGCTCAAGACGCCCGAACGTTTACGCCGGTACATGAGGACTCTTGGGATCAGAACTGTTGCACGAGATGTCGTATCTGACAGTCCAAACGCTACAATATGGCGTGACTCCCGCGCAAGAGTCCGCCGACTCGCGTCCACATGTTCCGTGGTGAAAATCCCGCAAAATCGGCACCGCAAGACTACGGATTCAGCGTTTCGCGGGGCTTTCGGGCGGCATTGACACACGTCTTGCCAAGCATAAGATAGTCCCACGTGCCGCCCTTAAAAGGCGGCACGTTTCGTTTTCCGGGCCGGTCAATGGTGCGTTGCGCAATGCATGCGTCACACCGTCCGCAACATTCAAGTGACGTCATGACTAACAGCGCCGCGCCGCATTTGCTCCCCGTTTTCGCCAGGGCCGACCTCGGTTTCGAGCGCGGTGAAGGCTGCTGGCTGATCGCGACCAACGGAGATCGCTATCTCGATTTCACCTCGGGCGTGGCGGTGAATGCGCTCGGCCATGTTCATCCGGCGCTGGTCAAGGCGTTGCAGGAGCAGGCGACGAAGCTCTGGCACATGTCGAACCTGTTCCAGAGCCCGGACGGCGAGAAGCTCGCAAGCCGGCTCTGCAACGAGAGCTTTGCGGACTTCGTGTTCTTCTGCAATTCCGGCGCCGAGGCGCTGGAAGGCGTGATCAAGCTGGTGCGCCACCATCACTTCTCCAAGGGGCATCCTGATCGTTATCGCATGATCACCTTCGAGGGCGCCTTCCATGGCCGCACGCTGGCGACGCTCGCCGCCACCGGATCTGCAAAATATCTGGAGGGCTTCGGTCCGCCGATGGAAGGCTTCGACCAGGTGCCGCATGGCGACCTGGAAGCCGTGAAGAAGGCGATCGGCCCACACACCGCGGGCATCCTGATCGAGCCGATCCAGGGCGAGGGTGGCGTTCGTTCGTCGTCTCCCGCCTTCCTCAAGGCGCTGCGCGAGCTCTGCAACGAGCACGGCCTGCTGCTCGCCTTCGACGAAGTGCAGACCGGCATGGGCCGCACCGGCGAGCTCTTCGCCTACAAGCGCACCGGTGTCGTGCCCGACGTAATGTCGCTGGCGAAGGCGCTGGGCGGCGGCTTCCCGATCGGCGCGGTGCTCGCGACCGCGGACGCGGCCGCCGGCATGGGGCCCGGCTCGCACGGTTCGACCTTCGGCGGCAATCCGCTCGCGATCGCCGCGGCCAATGCCGTGCTCGATGTCATGCTCAAGCCCGGCTTCTTCGACCACGTGCAGAAGATGTCGCTGCTGCTCAAGCAGAAGCTCGCCTCCGTGATCGACCGGCACCCCGATGTCGTCAGCGAGGTACGCGGCGAGGGCCTTTTGGTCGGCATCAAGGCCGTGGTGCCTTCGGGCGATCTCGTCGCGGCGCTGCGTGCTGAAAAATTGCTCACCGTCGGGGCCGGCGACAACGTAGTGCGCTTCCTGCCTCCGCTGATCGTCACCGAGGCCGAGATCGAGGACAGTGTCGGGCGGCTCGAACGCGCCTGCGCTGCGATCTCGTCCAGCCAGACCAAGCGGGCGGCAAGCTGATGAGCAAGACGCCCGACAAAGCTCCTAAGCACTTCTTGGACATCAACGAGCTGCCGTTGTCGGAGCTCAAGCGCATGCTCGCCGCATCCTCCGCCATGAAGGCCAAGCAGAAGGCGCATCAGCCGGTCAGGCCGCTCGAAGGCAAGACGCTGGCGATGATCTTCGAGCGTCCCTCGACCCGCACGCGCGTCTCGTTCGACGTCGGCATGCGCCAGCTCGGCGGCGAAGCGATCATGCTCACCGGCGCCGAGATGCAGCTCGGCCGCGGCGAGACCATCGCCGACACCGCGCGCGTGCTGTCGCGCTATGTCGATGCGATCATGATCCGCATCCTCAATCACGATGCGCTGCTGGAGCTTGCGGCCAACGCCACCGTGCCCGTCATCAACGGCCTGACGCGGCGCTCGCATCCTTGCCAGGTGATGGCCGACCTCATGACCTATGAGGAGCATCGCGGCCCGATCGAGGGCAGGACGGTGGCCTGGACCGGTGACGACAACAACGTGCTGGCGTCCTGGGCGCATGCCGCAGAACGCTTCAAGTTCCAGCTCAACGTCGCAACACCTTCCGAGCTCGCACCGAAGAAGGCGATGCGGGACTGGATCAAGGCGACCGGCGCGCCGATCGTGCTCGGCACCGATCCGGAAGCCGCCGTGCGCGGCGCCGACTGCGTCGTCACCGACACCTGGGTGTCGATGGGCGACAAGGAAGGCGAGCACCGCCACAACGTGCTGAAGCCGTACCAGGTCAACGCCAAGCTGATGTCGCTGGCCAAGCCGGACGCGCTGTTCATGCACTGCCTGCCTGCCCATCGCGGCGAGGAGGTCACCGATGAAGTGATCGACGGCCCGCAATCGGTCGTGTTCGACGAGGCCGAAAACCGCCTGCATGCGCAGAAGGGCATTCTGGCCTGGTGCTTTGACGCGGTGAAATAAGCTTGCTTGGAGTCCGGATGAAGCGCAGCGAAATCCGGGGTTCTCAACTCGTGAAACGATCTCCCCGGATACCCGGGCTACGCGGCCCGTGAGGACGACGGAATGCCGGCGTTCCCCTTCCATTTTCCGCCTCCGACCCCAAATAGTGCGCCATGGTTTCCCAATCCCCTGACATGAAAACCGGGCCGGAAGGTCCGGTTCGCGCACCATCGGCCGTTCCGATCGACGACGCGGTGCTGCCTTACGAGGTCGACGCGCTCGACGTGCGCGGGCGGCTGGTACGGCTCGGCCCGGCGCTCGACGACATTCTCACCAAGCACGATTATCCGGCGCCGGTCGGCAAGCTGCTCGGCGAGGCCATCATGCTGACGACGCTGCTCGGCAGCGCGCTTAAATTCGAGGGCCGCTTCATCCTGCAGGCCCAGACCGATGGTCCGGTCTCGTTCCTGGTCGTCGATTACGTGGCGCCGGATCGCCTGCGCGCCTATGCGCGCTTCGATGCCGCGCGTCTCGGCGAAGCCAAGGATTCCGGCACGCTGCTTGGCCGCGGCCATCTCGCCATGACCATCGACCAGGGCCCCGACATGAGCCGCTACCAGGGACTGGTCGCGCTCGACGGCGGCAGCCTGGAAGACGCCGCGCATGAATATTTCCTGCGCTCCGAGCAGATCCCGACGCGCGTCCGCCTCGCAGTCGGCGAGGAGTGGCGCTCGAGCGACGGCGGCAAGCATCGCTGGCGCGCCGGCGGCATGTTGATGCAGTTTCTGCCCAAGGCCCCCGAGCGTGCCCGGCAGGCCGATCTGCATCCCGGCGATGCCCCTGACGGTACCGAGGTGCACAGCGTCGCCGAAGACGACGCCTGGGTCGAGGCGCGCTCGCTGATCGAAACCGTCGAAGACATCGAGTTGATCGATCCCGAGCTCTCCGGCGAGCGGTTGCTCTACCGTCTCTTCCACGAGCGCGGCGTGCGCGTGTTCAATCCGCAGGTCCTTCAGGCCCGGTGCTCCTGCTCGCGCGATGCGGTTGCCTCGATGCTGAAGAGCTTCTCGCCCGACGACCGCGCCGCGATGGTGAAGGACGACAGGGTCGTCGTCACCTGCGAGTTCTGCTCGTCGGTCTACCAGTTCACGCCGCACGAGGCGGGCGTCGAGGACGCTTAATCCTATCCTCCGTCATTGCGCGCCAACCGGTCCGCGCGAAGCGCGGCCTGGTGACAGGCTCCGCGAAGCAATCCCGCGTCTTTGCGCGGTGGCGGTCTGGACGGCTTCGCTGCGCCCGTCCTCAGTTCAACACCCGCTTGTTGTCGGGGCTGTCCAGCGAAAATGTCGGTACGTCGATTTCGAAGCGCTCGCCGGTTTCGCTGACCATCTGGTACCGACCGGTCATGAAACCGGAGGCGGTCGAGAGCGGCACGCCGGAGGTGTATTCGAAGCGCTCGCCGGGGGCCAGGATCGGTTGCTCGCCGACCACGCCCTCCCCCTTTACCTCCTGTTGGCGGCCGGAGGCATCGGTGATGATCCAGTGCCGCGTCTTGAGCTGCACCGTCTCCTCGCCCGAATTGGTGATCACGATGGTGTAGGACCAGAAATAGCGTGAGCGGTCCGCCGACGACTGCTCCGGAACAAAGTTCGGCTCGACGGTCACTTCGATCTGGCGGGTCACGGCGCGGTACATGGCTGCATCATACCGAAATCCGTCCCGGGAACCAAACGCCCCAGGCGGCTTCGGCGACATCGTCCGGCCAGATTTGGAAGGGAAGGACACCCACAGTGACCTCCTGATGTGGGTCCGGCCGCTTTGCGAGACGGCCGCCGGACCGCTACATTCCGTCAACGTCGCGATTTGCGGGAAGGGTTTTTTGCCCCCGATGACCATTGCCGACCAAGTGACGGGACCGACGATCGCGGGCGCCGCTGGCCCCAAGCCCGCGGCGGCCAAGCCACGCACCGCCGTACCCGCCATTACGCTGCCGGCCATCGGCGAGCGCGAGCTCCGGCTCGATCTGTTTCGCGGACTCGCCTTGTGGCTGATCTTCGTCGACCACCTGCCGCCCAGTCTGCTGACCTGGTTCACGATCCGCAATTACGGATTCAGCGACGCTACCGAGATCTTCATCTTCATTTCCGGCTATACCGCCGCCTTCGTCTACGGCCGGGCGATGCTGGAGAGCGGCGTCGTCATCGCCACCGCGCGTATCCTGCGCCGCGTCTGGCAGATCTACGTCGCCCACGTCTTCCTGTTCACGATCTTCCTCGCCGAAATCTCCTATGTGGCGACCCGCTTCGAGAACCCGCTCTATACCGAAGAGATGGGCATCATGGACTTCCTCAAGCAGCCCGACGTCACCATCGTGCAGGCGCTGCTTTTGCGTTTCCGTCCCGTCAACATGGACGTGCTGCCGCTCTACATCGTACTGATGCTGGCGCTGCCCTTTATCCTCTGGTCGATGAAGTGGCGGCCCGACGTCACGCTCGGCCTCTCGGTCGTGCTCTACGCAGTGACCTGGGAGTTCGATCTTTATCTGTCGGCCTATCCGAACGGATTCTGGGCCTTCAATCCCTTTGCCTGGCAATTGCTGTTCGTCTTCGGTGCATGGTGTGCGCTCGGAGGTGCGCGCCGCATGTCGCGCATTCTGTCGTCACGCGTCACGATGTGGATGGCGATCGCCTATCTCGTCGCGTCGTTCTACGTGACGTTGACCTGGTATGTGCCGCAGCTCTCCCAGTTCATGCCGAAGCTGATCGAGCAATGGATGTATCCGATCAACAAGACAGATCTCGACGTTTTGCGCTTCACGCATTTCCTGGCGCTGGCCGCGCTCACCGTGCGTTTCCTGCCGCGGGATTGGCCGGGCCTGAAGTCGCCTTGGCTGCGGCCGCTGATCCTGTGCGGTCAGCATTCGCTCGAGATCTTCTGCCTCGGCGTCTTCCTGGCCTTCGCCGGCCACTTCATCCTGGCGGAAGTCTCCGGTGGCGCAGTCATGCATGCTTTGATTAGTCTCTGCGGTGTCCTGATCATGTGGGGCGTGGCGTGGGTGATTTCGTGGTATAAGCGCGTGGCTGACAAGAGCGGTGCGAAAAGCAAAAACGCCGTCGGCAACGCCGATCTGGCGGGAGGGGGCTGATGAAGGCGAAGGTTCTCCTGAGCCTGATCCTGCTTTGCGGTAGCCTCACCGCGCCGACGGCGCGAGCGAGCGATGCTGCGCCCACGGCTTCCGTTGCGCCCGCTTCGTGTGATTTGCCGGCCTATCTGCTGACCAGCGAAAGCCCGCTGCCCAAGGTCGCCGCCGCCGTCAAGGCTGGCAAGCCGCTCGAGATCCTCGTCATAGGCAGCCGCTCGACGACCATTCCATCTTCGGAGAACAGCTCGTACCCCGCGCGCATGGAGGCGATCCTCAAGGAGAAGCTGCCGCCGTCGGAAGTGGTGCATGTCTCCGTAGAAATACAGAGCAAGAAAACGGCAGAGGAGACCGCCGCCACCTTCGTTAAGCTGATGGAAGCAAAAACGCCTACCTTGGTGATCTGGCAGACCGGGACCGTGGATGCTATTCGAGCCATCGATCCCGACGACTTTCGCAGCGCCGTCACCGAAGGCGTTGTTGCATTGCAAAGTGCGGGGACTGACGTCGTCTTGATGAACTTGCAGTACAGTCCACGGACCGAAACCATGATTTCGGCCCAGCCTTTTCTCGATAATATGCGGGTCGTGGCACAGGAGCACGACATCCCGCTGTTCGATCGTTTCGCAATCATGCGGCAGTGGAATGATCAGGGTCAGTTCGACCTGTTCAGCCCGTCCCGCGGGCCCGAACTGGCGAAACAGGTCCATGATTGCCTTGGCCGGGCGTTGGCACAATTCGTGATCGACGCAGCTCACCGCGAGCCGGCCCAGCAGCAAAATTGAGGTCTAGCGTTAATGAGTTCTCTCCGCCCTTTTTGCCTGACGACATGGCTGGCCGCGCCCGCAGCCGCAGCGCTGTTGCTGCTGGCGCCGGCCGCATACGCTCAGACGCCAGCCGCACAGCCGACACCGGCGCAGCCGGCTGATCCGACTTCCGCTTCGCCTGCCCAGACCACCGTTGCCGCGAGGTCGTCCGAGCAGCGCGGCGTCACCTCGCGTGCCATCGACAAGGTGAAGGAGGTCGCAAAGTCGGCCGCCGACATCTTCAACCGTGTGCCATGCCTGCCGCCGAAGGGCGGTTCGAAGACGATGGGCTCGCTGCCGCACGTTGCGGGCAAGCTCGCCGCCGGCCAGTCCGTCGTTATCGTCGCGTTCGGCTCGTCGTCGACCCAAGGGTTCGGCGCGAGCTCGCCGGAGTTCAACTATCCCAATCGTCTCGCCGCGCAGCTGCGCCGGCACTACCCGACCGCCGACATCACGGTCATCAATGCCGGCGTCGGCGGCGAGGATGCCCCCGAGATGATGAAGCGCCTCCAGACGCAGGTGATCGACGTGCATCCGGATCTCGTGATCTGGCAGGTCGGCACCAACGCCGTGCTGCGCAATCTCGATCCCGGCGACACCGTGAAGCTGGTCGAGGAGGGCATCAGCCGCATCCAGGCCGCCGGCGGCACCGACATCGTGCTGGTCGATCCGCAATATTCGCCGGCCGTCAATCAGCGCGCCGAGAGCGCCGGCAAGATGGTGAAGCTGCTCGGCAAGGCCGCCGAGCTCCGTCACGTGGGCATCTTCCCGCGCTTCGAGGTGATGCGCGATTGGCACGAGAAGCAGGCGATTCCGGTCGAGGGCTTCGTCATCGCCGACGGCCTGCACATGAACGATTGGGGCTATGCCTGCTTCGCCCAGCTATTGGGTGACGACATCATCCGGTCCGTCGACCAGATCAAGCTCGGTGTGAACGTGCCCGCGGACGTGAGGACATACCGGCCGATGTGAGAAGGCGAATAGGGAATGGCGAGTAGCGAATAGATCGACCTATTCGCCAATCACTCTCCGCCATTCGCTATTCACGCCTTCGCCAGCGCCGCCGTCAGATCCTCGATCAGATCGTCGGGATGCTCCAGCCCGGCCGAGAAGCGGATGAAGCCTTCGCTGATGCCGAGAGCGGCGCGGTCTTCCGGCTTCAGGCGTTGGTGTGTCGTCGTCGCCGGATGCGTGACGAGGCTCTTGGCGTCGCCGAGATTGTTGGAGATCTTCGCAAGCCTCAGTTCATTGAGGACGCGGAAGGCAGCCGCCTTGCCGCCCTTGACCTCGAAGCCGACCAGCGTCGAGCCGCCGCGCATTTGCTTCTTGACCAGTGCTGCCTGCGGATGATCGGAGCGGCCGGGATAGACGAGCCGCGAAATCTTCGGATGGCTCGCCAGCACCTCCGCGATGCGCGCAGCGGTATCGGTCTGCGCGCGCACGCGCACGCCGAGCGTCTCGAGACCCTTGAGCAGGACCCAGGCGTTGAACGGCGAGATCGACGGGCCGGTCTGGCGCATGAAGTTGTGGATGTGCTCGGCGATGAAGGCCTCCGAGGACAGGATGATGCCGCCGAGGCAGCGGCCCTGGCCGTCGATATGCTTGGTCGCGGAATAGACGACGACGTCGGCGCCCAGCGCCAGCGGACTCTGCCAGATCGGGGTCGCGAACACGTTGTCGACCACGAGCCGTGCGCCGCCTCCGTGTGCGATCTCGGCGATGGAGGGAATGTCGAGCACGTCGAGCGTCGGATTGGTCGGGCTCTCAAGGAAGAACGTCTTGGTGTTCGGCCGAAGTGCACGCTGCCATTGGTCGAGGTCGAGCCCATCGACCAGCGTGGTCTCGATCCCGTAGCGCGGCAACAGGTCCTGGATGACGTAGAGGCACGAGCCGAACAGCGCGCGCGAGGCCACCACGTGATCGCCCGCCCTCAGCGGCGCCAGGATCGCGGTCGTCACCGCGGCCATGCCGGTCGCCGCCGAGCGGGCAGCCTCGGCGCCCTCGAGCTCGATCATGCGGCGCTCGAACATCGCGACGGTGGGGTTGGAGTAGCGCGAATAGATGAAGCCGGGATCCTCGCCCTTGAACCGCGCCTCGCACTCCTCAGCGCTGTTGTAGACGTAGCCTTGTGTCAGGAACAGCGCCTCGGACGTCTCGCCATATTGCGAGCGCAGGGTCCCGGAATGGACCAGGCGGGTTTCGGGACGGTAGGCAGCAGGCGACTTTGACATTGGACCCTCCGACATGACCATCGACGCGCAAATGGTCACAAAAAAACCGGCCTGGATATCTCCACGGGCCGGGATCACAGAGGTCCCCGGCCTGTTTAGCGACTTATTTAACGTGGCTGCAAGCCGGCCGGCTCAAATCACCACGGGATAAGTGATGCTCATATTCCGCAACGCCCTTTCCGTCAAGGCGTCCATCGGCTAGCCGTAAACGGCCGGCATGTCCCGCATGTCGGGATGCGACAGACCCCTGATGAGGACCCCCGGTTGACGTTCACGGTCGCCGCCGACGCCAATGGTATCCTGCCCGACCGCATGATCGCGGCGATGGCGGAAGCGGGGCTCATTTTGCCGGCGTACGACTTCGTCGAAAGCCAGATCCAGCCGGCGAGCCTCGATCTGCGCCTTGGTGATATCGCTTATCGCGTTCGCGCCAGCTTCCTGCCGGGCCCTGGTGCCACGGTTGCCGAACGCATCGACGAGTTGAAGCTGCACGAGTTCAGCCTCGCCGACGGCGCAGTGCTTGAGACCAACTGCGTCTACATCGTGCCGCTGCTGGAGAGCCTGGCGCTGCCGCCGGAGATCGTCGCGGCCGCCAACCCAAAGAGCTCCACCGGCCGGCTCGACGTCTTCACTCGCGTGATCGCCGACGGCACCCGCCGTTTCGACATGATCGGCGCCGGCTATCATGGTCCGCTCTATGCCGAGATCAGCCCCAAGACGTTTCCGGTGTTGGTGCGCGAGGGCTCGCGCCTGAGCCAAGTGCGCTTCCGCACCGGTGACGCCATCCTCAACGCCGACGAACTCGATGCGCTGCATGCCGCCGAGCGTCTCGTCGACGTCGACGATGCCGATCTCTCGGGCGGCGTCGCCGTCTCCGTCGATCTCTCCGGCGAGAAGGGCGGCGGCTTCGTCGGCTACCGCGCCAAGCGCCATACCGGCGTCGTCGACGTCGATCGTCGCTCCGGTTATGCGGTGGAAGAATTCTGGGAGCCGATCTCGGCGCGTCCCGACGGCAGCCTGATCCTCGACCCTGGCGAGTTCTACATTCTGGCCTCGAAAGAGGCGGTGCAGGTGCCGCCCGATTACGCCGCGGAGATGGTGCCGTTCGATCCCTTGGTAGGCGAGTTCCGCGTGCACTATGCCGGATTCTTCGATCCCGGCTTCGGCTATGCCGGCGCAGGCGGACAGGGCGCACGCGCCGTGCTGGAGGTTCGCTCGCGCGAAGTTCCGTTCATCCTCGAGCACGGCCAGATCGTCGGCCGCCTCGTCTATGAGAAGATGCTGGCCCGTCCGGACGCCATGTACGGCCAGCGCATCGGCTCGAACTACCAGGCTCAGGGCCTTAAACTATCGAAGCATTTTCGGGCGTAGCTGCATCCTGTCGCCCGGATGGAGCGCTCGTGTGATCCGGGAACTCTCGCCGAGAAAACCCAGATTGCGCTGCGCTCCATCCAGGCTGCATGCGAGGTGACGAGATGAGCAATCCATCCGATCTCGACATACGTATCATCGAAGACGTTGCGGACGCGCTGATCTATTCGGATCGCTCCGGCACGATCACGCGCTGGAATCGTGCTTCGACCGTGCTGTTTGGCTTCTCCGCCGCCGAAGCGCTCGGCCAGAATCTCGATCTGATCATTCCCGAACATCTTCGAGCCGCGCACTGGAAGGGTTTCGAGGCCGCGCTTGCGAGCGGCACCACGAAGCTTGCAGGCAAGCCGACCCTGACCCGCGCGCTGCACAAGAGCGGGCGCAAGCTCTACATCGAGATGACCTTCGCGCTGGTGCGTGATTCCGGCGGCAACGTGCTGGGATCAGCGGCGATGGCGCGGGACGTCACCGAACGCACCGAGCGCGAGCGAGCGGCCAAGGCTGCACAAAATTCGTGATGCGGAATTGGCGGCGTGCAGTGCAGGGCGGCCTGCATGCGCCTCATGTTGCCTGCCACCGGGCGCGGTGACACACTCGATCAAAACCAGGATCGGGAGTGAACATGACCGCCGCATCAGATACAGCGCAGGAAACCCAATGGAAGCGCTGGCGCGCGATCGCCGATCTCTACCACGCTTACTTTACCGGTCTGATCCTCACCGTGGTCACGCGGCGCGGCACCGCGGATGCAGCTGAATTCGTCTTCCGCGTGTTCCGCCGTCAGCAGCAGGAACGCTTCCTGCCGGGTCTCGAGAAGCTCGGCCTCGACCATCTGCCGCCGGCGGTGGCCGCTGCGCAATATCACTATCTCTCCAACTGGATCGGCGGCGTGCATGTCGAGTACATGTATGAGAGCGACACCAAAGCCTGGATCCGCTACCCGCCGCCACGCTGGATCTGGAAAGGCACTGCGATCTGCGGCATCCCCGGCGAGGTGTCGCGGGCGATGTTGCGCGGCTGGCACGCCAACAACGGCGTCGCCCTCGGCGATCTGCGTCTGGGCTTCGTCTGCACCAAGCAGAGCGTCGACGGACAGGACGGGCTCGAAGGTTATTATCATCAATACGACCATCCGCTCGAGGTCGACCAGCGGCTCGTCTTCGCGCGTCACCTCGAAGCGCCGCTGTTCGACGCGAACAGTGCCCCGGCGCTGCCTGTCGCGAGCTGGCCGAAGCCGCGTCTGGAGAAGGCCTATCGCAACTATGCAATGGAATACGTCCGCACGGCGGCGCCCGTGCTGGTGCAGCTGTTTGGTCCGGAAGATGGCGGGTATCTCCTGCACCTCACGGGGAAGCTGGTCGGCATGCAATATTTCGATGAGGTCGCAGCAGCTCTGACGATGCGCCGCGGTGGCGCACACGAGTTCGCATCGTTCCTGAATGCGCTGTTCGCTGCGCAGGATGACGTGGCCGAGACCACACAGTCCGAGGGTACGTTCGAAATCCGCCAGCAGAGCTGGAAGCTGATGGACGACGTCGCCGACTATCACCCCGCCTGCGCGGAAGTGCTTGAAGGATTGTTCGAGGGGCTGGCTGCGGGATGCGGGCGGCACATCGGCGTGCACCTGCGGCCTTCCGTCGGCGGGCGTCCGCCGCTGGTGTGGACGATCCAGTAATCTCACATGGAAATGCACTGTCGCAGGGCATGCTTGCGCACTGCGCAGGAGGAATCTTGGCGAGCCGTGCTAACAAGCCCGTGCCGCGCACCGCGCGCAAGCAGATTATTGGCACACCTGTTCATTACTGCGCCGCAAGTGGTGCCCGGGAGAGGACATGTCCGACATCGCCGAGATCCCGGTCGATGAGCAAGAACGCCCGTTGCCGCCACCTCCGCCGCCGATCAGGAGCGCGCTGACCGACGGCCCGATCCTGCGCACGCTGCTCTCACTCGCCTGGCCGAACGTGATCGGCCTGTCCGCCGGCATCTGCGTGGTGATTGCGGAAACCTCCTATGTCGGCCGGCTCGGCGTCGAGGCGCTGGCGGCGATGGCGCTGGTGTTTCCGACCATCATTCTGACCATGACCATGTCGGGCGGGGCCATGGGCGGTGCGGTGGCCTCGGCCATCGCGCGCGCGCTCGGCGCCGGGAACCGCGAGCGCGCCGGCACGCTCGCGGTCCATGCGCTGCTGATCGGCGTCAGCTTCGGCCTCGTCTTCATGCTCGGCATGCTGATCTTCGGACCCAAGGTGCTCGAAATGCTTGGCGGCCGCGGCGATGTGCTGACGCATGCGATCGCCTACACGCAGGTGTTTTTCGGCGGCGCCGTTCTGCCCTGGCTGCTCAACACCATGGCCGGCGTCTTGCGCGGCACCGGCAACATGAAGCTGCCGTCCTTCCTCATCCTCAATTCGGCGGCTTGGCAAATCGTGCTCGGCGGCACGCTGGGCCTCGGGCTCGGACCTGTGCCGCGCCTCGGCATGCACGGCGTCGCCGCCGGGGCGCTGATCGCCTATTCCATGAACATCTGCATCATGGGCTGGTACCTTTTCTCTGGCCGGGCGCGGATCGTAATGAGGCTGCGCGGCCTGCGCATTCAATGGGCGATGTTCTTCGACATCCTCAAGGTCGGCGCCATCGCCTGCTTCTCGCCGCTGCAATCGGTTCTGACGATCTCGATCTTCACCCACATGCTGGCGAAGTTCGGCACCGCGGTCCTCGCCGGCTACGGCATCGGGGCGCGGCTCGAATTTTTGCTGACCTCGATCGCGTTCGCGTTCGGCATCGCCTGTGTGCCGATGGTTGGCATGGCGATTGGCGCGGGCCGTATCGCGCGCGCCCGGCGCATCGCCTGGACCGCCAGTGCTGCCGCATTCGTGGCGGTCGGCGCGCCGGCCTGCCTCGTTGCGATCTTCCCCGACCTCTGGGTCAACATGTTCACGGACAGCCAGGCGGTGCGCGCGGCGAGCCATCAATATCTGTCCACGGTCGGGCCGTTCTACGCCTTCTTCGGCCTTGCCACGACGATGTATTTCTCCTCGCAAGGCGCAGCCAAGGTGATCGGGCCGGTGCTGGCGCAGACGGCGCGGCTGGTCTACATCGCGGGCGTCGGCTGGTGGCTGTCGACGCACGACGCGAGCGCGCAGAGCTTCTTCTGGCTCGCCGCAAGCTCGATGGTGGTGCTCGGCCTTCTGTCATGCTCCAGCGTGGTGCTGACGCGCTGGGGACCGCGCAAGGGCAAGCCGGGGATCAGACCTGCACTGTCGGGCGCAGCCGACTAGCGGGACTTGTCGCGGCGATGGGGCCGCCGGTATGGCGAGCCGCGTCGATATTGCGGGATCATCGCCATCATGTCGCTGCCATTGCTGCCGCCAAGCAGCTCGGCGGCTGCTTGGCAGATCACCTGGTGAATGCGCGTGCCCCTGCGGCCTTTACGTACAAACCGCCTCGACATTGTTGCCGTCAGGATCGATCAGGAACGCCGCGTAATAGGTCGGACTGTAGTCCTTGCGCGGCCCGGCCCCGCCGTTGTCGCGGCCGCCGCTCTTCAGCCCTTCGCTGTGAAACGCCTTCACCTCGTCTTGGTTTTTGGCACGGAAAGCGATGTGGGCACCGTCGGCCTTGCGGCCCTTGTTCAGGTGCAGCCACAGCGCCGGCTCGCCCTTCGGCCCGAAGCCGGCATAACCGTCGCCGCTCGAGCACAGGACATAGCCGAGCGGCGCCAGCACTGCGGTGTAGAAGCGCGTCGCGGCGTCGAGGTCGGCAACGCGAAGTCCGATGTGGTCGTACATGATTGTCTCCATCGATTCAGCGCGCCGACGGCGGCGCAAGCCGGAGACGAAGCTAGTCAGTTGAGGGCAAGCCGCTCTTGGAGAATCTTGCGCTCCCCTTTCGAGGCCTGGCGGAATTTCGTCGGGGACACGCCGGCAGCGCGATGAAACGTACGGACGAAGTTGGAGAGATCGCCGAAGCCGACGTCATAGGCGATGTCTGTGACCGCGATGTCGCCGTCGGTGAGCAACCGCGCCGCGTGCCGCAGCCGCGAGCGCACCAGATATTGATGCGGGGTGACGCCGAGCACGCTCGAGAACAGCCGGAGGAAATGAAACGGGCTGAGGCCGGCCTGTTTTGCTGCCTGCTCGAGATCAAGCTCGGCATGCGAGTTGTCGTCGATCCACAGCGCGGCCTCCACGGCGCGGCGGCGATCGCGGGCGGTGGGCGTGGCTGGCTTGCGGGTCTTGCCCGAGGCGACGTCAACAAAACGGCCGGCGAGGATCTGGCCGACCTCGTCGAGCCCGATGTCGCTGTTGCCATCTGCTGCCGTCTGGGCGAGCTCGCCCAACACCATCAGCTCGGGCAGCGGCGGCGTCGCGCCGACCTGCCAGACCTTGCGCTGTCCGCCGAGCGAATCGACGAGGTGTTCGCTCAGGAAGAACGACAGGCAGACGTCACCGGACACGTGCTCATGCGTGCAGGTATATTCCTGGCCCGGTGCGCCGATCAGCATCGAGCCCGCCACCAGCTCGAAGAAGCCGGCGCGGCAATGGCAGCCGAAGCTGCCGGAACGGACATAGGCGATGGAATGGCCGGTGCGGCATTCCTCAAAGGGCGTGTCGTCCGGTCCCGCATCGCAGCGAAACTCGAAGACAGTCATCGATGGCGTCGTCAGCAGCGCGGTGGCGTCCATCCCGCCTATCTAGGTCGAGGCGCGCGGCGGGGCAACGGGCAGCAGAACATCGAACAGAGTCTTGCTGGCGAGGGGATGGGCGCCTTCGAGCGCCAGCAGCCGCCGCTTCGAGATCACGCCGCCATAGGGCGAGAGCCGGTCGGTGTAATTGCCGGCTTCCAGCACCCGGTGACAGGGCACGATCAGCATGAAGGGATTCTTCGCGATGGCTTGCGCCACCGAATACACCGCTCCGGAGGCACCCAGCGCCTTGGCGACTTCGGCATAGGTGCGCGTCTCCCCGCGCGGAATGGTGCAGACGAACTCGTAGACGCGCTGGTTGAAGCCCGGCACGCCGCCGGCGTCCAGGCTGACATCGGAGAAATCGGGATCGCTGCCCTGCAGCAGGCCCGTGATGCCCTCGATCGCAAGCTCGGCGTTCTCGGACGGCCGCTGCTCCCGCGCCTCGGGATGGACCTGGAAAATCCGGCGGCGGGTGTCGATTTCCCGCGCCTCCGGCAGCTGCACCGCGATCACGCCGGTGCTGCTCCAGATGATGCCGCAGCGCCCCAACGCCGTGTCGAATATCGCGTAAGCCCGCTCCACCATGCACACGCCCCACTCAGTGCACGTCCTCCCAAGAGCAAATCATAACACCGCCACAATCCGGCGCACCTGGAATCTTTCCAGGACGTTAACAAGCGTCCCGCCCGCGGCGCCAAGGCGCTTGGCGAGACGCGCCGTCTCGGCTAATCAGGAGGGGCGCAAGGCGCGCGCAAGCGGGCGTAGTTCAATGGTAGAACGGCAGCTTCCCAAGCTGCATACGAGGGTTCGATTCCCTTCGCCCGCTCCAAGCTGCCCGAAGAATCCAAGCTTCCAGGGTCCAAGTCCGTTGGTGCAAACGGATCAGCTCCCGTGCGACGCCAAGTTTCTAATATATTGGACTGTGGCTGCCGGCGTTTGCATGCGTGCGGGCTAAGCTGCTCCCGCCCTGATGGTGCTGTCTTCGTATTGGTCGCTGTTCGGATGAAAGCCTTGGACCAGCAGAAACTCGACCGCGCGATCGGCCGGCGCCTGAAGACGCTGCGGACGCAGGCCGGCATGACGTTGAACGAGCTCGCGGGCCGCTCCGGCGTCAGCCGGGCCATGATCGGCCGGGTGGAGCGGGCGCAGAGCAGTGCGACGGCGGCGCTGCTTGGAAAGCTCTGCGCCGCGCTCGACGTGTCGCTGAGCGATGTGGTCGCGCTGGCCGAGAAGCCGCCCGAGCGGCTGGTGCGGCTGGCCGACCAGCCGCACTGGCGCGATCCCGAAAGCGGCTATCGCAGACGGCATGCTTCCCCGACGGATGCGGCGAGCGGCATCGAGATCATCGTCGTCGACCTGCCGGCCGGCGCGCGGGTGCCGTACAGCCCCTGGGGCCGCAACGCCTTCACCCAGCAGCTCCTGATGCTGCAGGGCGCGATCGCCGTGCACATCGATGCCAAGGCGGTGCGGCTGCGCGAGGGCGATTGTCTGGATTTCGACGTGATGCGTGCCGTGATCTTCGAGAACGAAACCAGGCAGGACGCGCGCTACATCATCATCACGCGGCGCGGCGCCGCCTATGGAAAGATGTGAGATCCTGGAGACCTGACGATGCAGATCCGCACCGGTGACACCTATGATCCCCGCGTGATCGCGCTGCTCGATCATCACGTCACGGCAGCGCGGGCGCAGACAGCGCCGGGCAGCGCACATGCGCTCGATCTCGCGGGCCTGCGTGCACCCGATATCGCCTTCTGGACCGGCTGGGACGGCGAAGCGCTGGTCGCCACCGGCGCGTTGAAGACGCTTTCGTCCGACCACGGCGAGGTGAAATCGATGCACACGCTGCAGACCACGCGCCGGCGCGGCTTCGGCAGCCAGATGCTGCGCCACATCATCACGGAGGCTCGTGCGCGCGGGATGACCCGCCTCAGCCTCGAGACCGGCTCGTGGGACTACTTCAAGCCGGCGCACGCGCTCTATCAGGCGCACGGCTTCGTCATCTGCGGGCCATTCGAGGGCTACGTCGAGGATCCGAACAGCCTGTTCCTGACCCTGGACCTGTCGGCGCCGGCGCACCGGTAGCTCAGGAGCGCGTCTCCTCGATCTTGTCGAGCACGCGCTCCGGCGCAATGTCCCGCGCCGCTTCCTCCATATCGCGCTCAGACTCCGGCTTGACGTCGAGCCGCTCGGCGATCTGCGTGAGCAGGCGGGCAACCTTGGTCAGCTCGTGCTCGGCGAGCAGGCTGATCTGGAGGTCGAGGTCGGCGCGCTTGTCGGCGGCCGCGGTCATGCGGTTCTGCGAGATCAGCACGAAGGTGGAGAGGAAGATCGCCTCCACCGAGGCGATCATCGCCAGCACGACGAAGCTCTCGTCCCAAGCCGGAAGGCCGGGGATCCAGTGCAGGTTGGCGATGATCCAGAACCCGAACACGGCGAGGTGGAGGCAGACGAACGTCATGCTGCCGGTGAAGGTCGTGACGGCGTCTGCGACCTTGTCCTGGCCTCTTGCCGCCTGCTGCTCCCGGCGCCGCCGCTTGACCAGCGCCTGGATGTTGCGTTCGAGCGTCGGGCTCAGGCCCTCGCTGGAATGATGGGTGATGTCGCTGCGCACTTGGCGGCAACGGTCCCCGGGGGAAGCTGTTCCTAGAGCGGAATGGCTTAGGTTGATTCGAGTGTCGCGGGCCATTGACCTCTCCCAGCTTGCGGGAACGTCGGCGCAAGCGCCGGGTGAGGGCTGTCTCCTCCTGGAAATCGTCCGAGGGCAGGTCAGGTTCAAGCCGGTCAGTACCCTCAAAATGAGTTGCGTACCTCAAAACACCTCTGCTAGCCTTCAGCTATGGCCGACACGCTCACACCGACTGCGCTGACGCTGAAGGACATCGCCCGCGAGGCGGGGGTCAGTCTCGCGACCGTCGACCGCGTGCTGCACAACAGGCCGGGGGTACGCCCGGATACGGTCCGGCGCGTCAAGGAAGCCATCGCTCGCAACTCCTTCCAGCCCCATGTGGCCGCCGCCGAGCTCGCGCGCGGCCGCGCCCGCCGCTTCGCGTTCGTGATGCCGTCGGGGCCGAACCCGTTCATGCAGCAGATCGAGGCCTATCTCGGCGAGATGGCGGCCTGGCTGTCGGCCCGCCGCCTCAAGGTCGAGATGGTCGCAACTGACGTGTTCGAGCCCGCCGCGCTGGCGGCCTCACTGGAGGCGCTGTCGGGCGACTACGATGGCGTTGCCGTGGTGGCTCTGGACCACCCCAGTGTTCGTGCCGCCATCAACGATCTCGTCGACGCCGGCACCAAGGTGGTGACGCTGGTCTCGGACGTGCCGTCCTCGCGCAGGCATCATTATGTCGGGATCGACAACATCGCTGCCGGGCGCACCGCAGGCGCGCTGATCGGGCGGCTGGTCGGCCAGAGGTCCGGCAAGGTCGCGATCGTCGCGGGCTCGCAGGGCCTGCGCGACCACGCCGAGCGCATCTTCGGCTTCAACCAGGTGATGGCGACGGAATTCCCCGATCTCAGCGTGCTGCCCGTGCTGGAAGGGCGCGACGAGGACGAACGCTCGGAGCAAATGCTGGCACGGCTGTTCGGCGGACATGCCGACATTGTCGGCCTTTATAATGTCGGTGCGGGCACGCAGGGCGTCGCCAAGGCGCTGAACGACAAGGCGCTGAACGACAAGGCGTTGAGCGAGACCGGTCGCGACAAGGTCGTGTTCGTCGGACACGACGTCACTGCGTTGACGCGCCGATTGCTGCTCCAAGGCTTGATGGATGCCGCGATCTCGCAGAATCCCGGACATGAAGCGCGCGCGGCCGTCCGCGTGCTGCTCGCGCTCGCCCGCGGCGAGCCGATCTTGAGCGAACAGGAGAAGATCAGGATCGACATCGTGATGCGGGACAATCTGCCTTAGCGGCAGGTGAACTTGGATACAGGCCGTTCCGGGCGAAAGCGACGCAAGATCGCGCACCGCAGCCGGCCAAAGGGAGGATGACGTGTATCTCGGGATCGACATTGGCACGTCCGGTGTGAAGGCGGTGCTCGTGAGCGAAGCCGGCGCAGTCGTTGCGACCGCCTCGCGCGAGCTTGCGCTGTCGCATCCGGCGCCGCTGTGGTCCGAGCAGGATCCCGACGCATGGGTCGAGGCGGCCGTTGGCGCAGTCGACGATCTCGCCGCGCACCATCCGCACGATGTTGCGCAGGTCCGCGGTATCGGGCTGTCAGGTCAGATGCATGGCGCGACGTTGCTCGGCCAGGATGGCAGGCCGCTGCGTCCGGCCATCCTCTGGAACGACGGCCGCTCGCAGGCCGAATGTGTCGCGCTGGAGCGGCGCTGTCCCTCGTTGCACGCGATCGCCGGCAATCTGGCGATGCCCGGCTTCACCGCACCAAAACTGCTCTGGGTCGCGCGGCATGAGCCAAAGATCTTCGACCGCCTGGCAAAGGTGCTGCTGCCGAAAGCCTATGTCCGCTATCGCCTCACCGGTGAGATGGTCGAGGATATGTCGGACGCGGCTGGCACGTTGTGGCTCGACGTCGGCCTGCGCCGCTGGTCGGCCCTGCTGCTGCATGCCACCGGGCTCGACCTGCATCACATGCCGCGCCTGGTCGAAGGCAGCGCGGCCAGCGCGGTGCTCGCGCCGGATTACGTGCAGCGCTGGGGCATGCAGAAAAATGTGGCAGTCGCGGGCGGGGCCGGCGACAATGCCGCCAGTGCGATCGGGCTCGGCGCCATTGCGCCGGGCGACGCCTTCTTCTCGCTGGGAACGTCGGGCGTCCTGTTCCGCGTTACCGATCGCTTCGCCCCAGCGCCGGCCCTGGCCGTGCATGCCTTCTGCCACGCGCTGCCCGGCCTCTGGCATCAGATGGGCGTGATGCTGTCGGCGGCCGCCTCGCTGGCATGGCTTGCCGGCGTGATGGAGACTCAGCCTGCTGCGCTGTTGACGCGGCTCGGTGAGCGCGTCGATGGACCAAGCCCGGTCAAATTCCTGCCCTATCTCGATGGCGAACGCACGCCGCACAATGACGCGGCCGCAAGCGGCGCATTCGTCGGCCTGCGAGGCGCGACCGGGCGCGGCCAGATCGTGCAAGCCGTGCTCGAAGGCGTTGCCTTTGCCGCGCGCGACAATCTGGCGGCGCTGAGCGCGGCCAGCGGGCCGATCGCCGAGCTCGATCTCGTCGGTGGCGGCTCGCGCTCGCCGCTGTGGGCGCAGATCTGCGCCGACGTGCTCGGCATTCCCGTCCATCGGGTCGAGGAAGGCGAGGTGGGTGCCGCGCTCGGCGCTGCGCGGCTCGGCCGGCTCGCCGCGACGGGGGAAGACCCAGCAGACGTCTGCACCCGTCCGCGCCGCCTCGCGAGTTTCACGCCCCGCCCGTTCGTCGCTGCGGCCTATGACGAGGCCTATCGTCGCTGGCGTGCGCTTTATCCCGCGTTGAAGGAGTCTTCTTAAGTGAACGCGCCAGCCAAATTCTTCGATGTAAGTGCGCCCGTCGCCTTCGGAGGCAAGGACGCGGAAGGCGCGCCTGCCTTCCGCTGGTATGACAAGGACCGCCTCGTGCATGGCCGCCGGCTGGAGGACCATATGCGTTTCGCGGTCTGCTATTGGCATTCCCTGTGCTGGCCGGGCGGCGATCCCTTCGGTGGCGAGACCTTCCTCCGGCCTTGGCAGCACGGCACTGATCCGATGGCAATGGCACGCGCCAAGGCCGATGTCGCCTTCGAACTGTTCCGCCTGCTGGATGTGCCGTTCTTCACCTTCCACGATGTCGATGCGGCGCCGGAAGGCGCTTCGCTCGCCGAGTCCGTCGCCAATCTCAATGCCATCGCCGACCTGTTTGAGCAGAAGATGGCATCGAGCAAGGTCCGGCTGCTCTGGGGCACCGCAAACTTGTTCACGCACCGCCGCTACATGGCAGGCGCGGCGACCAACCCGGACCCCGAGATATTCACCTATGCCGCCGGCCAAGTTCGCGCCGCGCTGGAGGTGACGCACCGGCTCGGCGGCCAGAACTACGTGCTCTGGGGCGGCCGAGAGGGCTACGAGACGCTGCTCAATACCGATCTCAAGCGCGAACTCGACCAGCTCGGCCGCTTCATCTCGCTGGTCGTCGAGCACAAGCACAAGATCGGTTTCAAGGGGCCGATCCTGATCGAGCCGAAGCCGAAGGAGCCGACCAAGCATCAGTATGATTTCGACGCCGCGACCTGCTACGGCTTCCTCGAACGCTACGACCTGCTCAAGGACGTCAAGCTCAACATCGAGCAGAACCACGCCATTCTCGCCGGCCATTCCTTCCACCACGAGGTCGCGCTGGCAGAGGCGCTCGGCGTGTTCGGCTCGCTCGATATCAACCGCGGCGACGATCTGCTCGGCTGGGACACCGACCAGTTCGCAATGAACGTGCCGGAGCTGGCGCTGGTGTTCCACGAGATCCTGAATCGCGGCGGCTTCACCACGGGCGGGCTCAATTTCGATGCCAAGATCCGCCGCCAGTCGATCGACCCTGATGATCTCATCTATGCCCATGTCGGCTCGATGGATGCCTGCGCGCGCGCCTTCCTTGCCGCTGCCGACATGCTCGACGCCGGTACGCTCACCGCGCCGCTTGCAACACGCTACGCCGGATGGGCCTGCCCCGAGGGCAGGGCCATTCTCGCCGGCCAGCGTTCGCTGGCCGATCTCGCCGACCGCGCGCTTAGCCCCGGCTTCGATCCGCAGCCGCGCTCGGGCCGGCAGGAATACATGGAATCCCTGGTCAACCGTTATGTCTGAGGAACGCCCGCTGATGACAAAGCCTGACGCAACACCGGCGCTCGAGCTCACCGGCATCGGCAAGGAGTTCGGCGCCATCCGCGCGCTGCATGACGTCGACATGCAGATCCGGTCTGGCGAGGTCGTCGGCCTGATGGGTGACAACGGTGCGGGCAAGTCGACGCTGGTCAAGATCATCGCCGGCAACTTCCGGCCCAGCCATGGCGAGATCCGCTTGGCCGGCAATGCAGTCCACTTCAATCGACCGGTCGATGCCCGTGCCGTCGGCATCGAGGTCGTCTACCAGGACCTCGCGCTCGCCGACAATCTGACCGCGGCCGCCAACGTCTTCCTCGGCCGCGAGTTGAAGCGCAGGTTCGGACCGTTCGCCTTGCTCGACCACAAAGCCATGGCGGCGCGCGCGCTGGAGCTGTTCGGCGAGCTGCGCTCGGAGACGCGTCCCGACGATCTCGTCAAGCAGATGTCCGGCGGCCAGCGCCAGGCCGTCGCGATCGCGCGGACCCGGCTCTCCAATGCGCGGCTGGTCATGATGGACGAGCCGACCGCAGCCATCTCGGTGCGCCAGGTCGAGCAGGTGCTCAGCCTGATCCGTCGGCTCAAGGAGCAGGGCGTTGCGGTGATGCTGATCTCGCACCGCATGCCCGACGTGTTTGCGGTGTGCGACCGCGTCATCGTCATGCGCCGCGGCGAGAAGCGGGCCGACAAGCCGATCCATCAGACGTCGCCCGAGGAAGTCACCGCCCTCATCACCGGCGCGAAGGAGGCGGCGTGATGGCCATGCCCATGGAATCCCCGATCACCTTCACCAATGTCGGCAAGATCAAATGGTGGCAGCGTGGTCTCTTCGCGTCGCAGACCGGCTATGTCCTGCTCGCGCTAGCGGTGCTGCTGTTGGTCATGCATTTCGCCAGCCCCTACTTCTTCACCCAGGGCAACATGCAGAATGTGGCGAAGAACTTCTCCTTCATCGCCATCGCGACGCTCGGCGTCACCTTCGTGATCATCACCGGCGGCATCGACCTCTCGATCGGCTCGATGATGTGCTTCTCGGCCATGATCACCTCGATGGTGATGACCGAGCTGTCGATGCCCGGCTCGCCTGCAGGATCGCTGTTCGTGCACATGGCGTCGGACGGCAAGACCGTGCTCGCCAACGCACCCGGCTTGATCCTGCTGGTCTCTTTCCTCGCCGGCCTCGGCGCAGCGTTGGTCGTCGGTCTCGTCAACGGTTTCTGCATCGCCGTGCTGGGCCTCTCGCCCTTCGTTACCACGCTCGGCATGCTCTCGATCGTGCGCGGGCTCGGTTATGTCGTTTCCAACGGACGCGGCAGTTTCCCAGGTGGGCCGGACGCCGACTACTTCTACGCAGCTACTTCGGGTGACGTGTTCGGCGTACCGGCGCCGTTCATCTATCTCGTGATGCTCGCGCTGGCGATGGCGGTGGTGCTGCACCACACTTCGTTCGGCCGCCACGTCTTCGCACTCGGCGGCAATGAGAAGGCGGCGGAGCTGACCGGCATCCCGGTGGTCCGGGTGAAGATCGAGGTCTACGTGATCTGTGCGCTTGCTGCGGGCCTGCAGGGCATCATCATCTCCGGCTGGCTCGGATCGGCGCCGGCCAACATGGCGACATCCTACGAGCTCAACGTGATCGCGGCGGCCGTCATCGGCGGCGCGAACCTTGCGGGGGGCATCGGTGGTCCGCTCGGGGCCATCGTCGGCTGCGTGCTGCTGGAGGTGATCCGCAACGGCCTCGTGCTCGCCCAGGTCAGCTCCTACTGGCAGCAGACGCTGGTGGGCGTGATCATCATCCTCGCCGTGCTGGTCGACCGCATCCGCTCGCGGGTGAGCTGAACTAACGTCGTCTCGGGAAGGCAGACAAAACGCCGCCCGTTCGCTTCCCGGACGATTCGAAAGGACGGGCACCAAACAAGGGTGGAGGAGATAATGAGGAAGCTTCTTCTTGCAGGCATCGCGGTTGCGATGATGGCGACGCCGACGTTCGCCGCGAACTACCGCTTCGTCATCGTGCCCAAGGCGATGAACAATCCGTTCTTCGACTTCGCGCGCGACGGCTGCCTGAAGCGTGCCAAGGAGCTCGGCAATATCGAGTGCATCTACAAGGGACCGGTCGAGCACGAGCCGGCGACGCAGGCCCAGATCATCCAGGACTTCATCACGCAGAAGGTCGATGGTCTGGCTATCTCCGTCGCGGATGTCGCAGCGATGACCAAGTCGATCGAGGCCGCGACTGCCGCCGGCATTCCCGTCATCACCTTCGATGCGGATGCCCCCGGCTCCAAGCGCATCGCCTATATCGGCACCAACAACAAGGAGTTCGGTGTCGCGCTCGGCAAGCAATTGCTGAAGATGCGGCCCGACGGCGGCAAATACGCCATGGTGTCCGGCGGTCCCGGCGCCAAGAACCTCGCCGAGCGCGTCGACGGCGTGCGCGAGGCGCTGAAGGGATCGAAGTGGACCGAGGTCGCGGGTTCCCCGACCTTCTGCAACGACGATCCCGCGCTCGCGGTCCAGCAGATGACGGACATGCGCACCGCAACGCCCGATCTCGCCGCGATCGTTCCCATCGGCGGCTGGCCGATGTTCGCCCCCGAAGGCTTCAAGGCCTTTGCCTCCCGAAACAAGAAGGACATCGATTCCGGGAAGTTCACGCTGGTCGTGGCCGATACGCTGAAGATGCAGCTCGAGCTGCTGCGCGACGGCTATGCGAATGCGCTGATCGGTCAGCGTCCCTTCGAGATGGGCGAGAAGGCGATGGATGCGCTACTCGCCATCAAGAAAGGCGAGAAGGTGCCGGAGATCGTCTATACCGGCCTCGACCTCGTGACCAAGGACAACGTCGCGCAGATGCTGAAGTAGGAGCGCCGCCAGCCCCGCGTTCCTGCGTATCTCCCCCGCTTGCGGTTTCCGCGAGTGGGGGAGATGATTGTTCGAAGGACGACTGCTGGAAGGCAATGGGAATGAAATGGTCGCGGCTCGGCGCTCTCGATGTCACCTCAATCGGTCTCGGTTCCGCCCCGCTCGGCGGATTGTTCTCGCCCGTCAGCGATGCTGACGCGCAAGCGACGATCGAGCGGGCCTGGTCGCTCGGCGTCCGCTTCTTCGACACCGCGCCGCTCTACGGCTTTGGCCTCGCGGAGCGGCGGCTCGGCGCGTTCCTTCGGCAACAACCGCGCGAATCCTATGTCATCTCGACGAAGGTCGGTCGCCTGCTGCGAGCACCGGATGGCGCTCCCGCCGAGGACGAGCACTACAAGGGCACGCCGCGCGAGCGGCCGGTGTTCGATTTCAGCCATGACGGCGTGATGCGATCGGTCGAGGAGAGCCTTGAGCGTCTTGGCCTCGACCGCATCGACGTTCTGCTCGTGCATGATCCCGACGACCACTATGACGATGCCGTCACCGGCGCCTTCCGCGCGCTGCAGCGGCTGCGCGAGAACGGCACGGTCAAGGCCATCGGCGCCGGCATGAACCAGTCGGAGATGCTGGTTCGCTTCGCGGAAGCCGTGCCGGTCGACTGCTTCCTGCTCGCCGGGCGCTACACGCTGCTCGACCAGGGCGCGCTTGATGCACTGTTTCCGCTATGTCAGGCCAAGCATATAGGCATCCTGCTCGGCGGCCTCTACAACAGCGGTATCCTGGCCAATCCCACCACGAGCGCGAAGTTCAACTATCAGGATGCCGACGCGGCGCTGGTCGCACGTGCGCTGGAGCTCGATGCGCTCTGCCGCAAGCATGGCACCGAGCTCAAAGCCGCCGCGCTGCAGTTCTGCATGGCTCATCCGGCCGTGACGGTCGCGGTCATGGGCGCGCGCAATGCCGGTGAGGTCGCCGACAACATGGCGATGACGGAGAAGGCGGTGCCTGCCGCGTTCTGGCAGGAGCTGCGCGCTCGAAAGCTCGTCGATGTGCGCGCGCCGCTCCCGGGCGGAGCGTAGGGCATGATCATCGACGCTCACCAGCATTTCTGGGATCCGGCGCGCGCCGACTATCCGTGGATGGACGCGCCCGAGCTCGCCCCGATCCGTCGCGCCTTCGGGCCCGCCGATCTCGCGCCATTGCTGAAGGCAAACGGCCTCGACGCCAGCATCCTGGTGCAGTGCCGCTCCGCGCTGGAGGAGACCGAGGAATTCCTGCGCATCGCGCATGCGACGCCCTCCGTCATCGGGGTCGTCGGCTGGGCCGATCTGACGGATGGGGCGCTCGACGAAACGCTCGACCGGCTGCGTGCTTTGCCGGGCGGCGGCAAGCTGGCCGGAGTCCGCCACCAGGTCCATGACGAGGCCGATCCCGAGTGGTTGCTCCGCGAGGACGTTCAGCGCGGCCTCACGGCAGTCTTCGCCCACGATCTCGCCTATGATTTCCTCGTCCGCACCCGCGAACTGCCGTCGGCGATCGCAACCGCGCAAGCCTTTCCGGAAGCGCGCTTCGTGCTCGACCATGCCGCCAAGCCGCCGATCGCCGCCGGCGGGAGCGCCGAATGGGCCGACCTCATCAGGGCGTTGGCGGCCTGCGGCAATGTCTGGTGCAAGATCTCTGGGCTCGCGACCGAGGCGGTCTGGACTGACTGGGACGCGGAACGGCTGCTTCCATTCGTCGCGCACGCCGCAGAATGCTTTGGCGAGGACAGGCTGATCTTCGGCTCCGACTGGCCGGTGTGCCTGCTTGCGGGAAGCTACGGCAGGATCAAGACCGCGTTGGAGGATTGCTTGATGGGCCTTGGCCCGCGTGTGCGGGACAAGGCTTTCGGCGTGAATGCGACGCGGGCTTATCGGCTGGCGATCGCAGGTTAGCGCAAGGCGCCGCCCGTGCTGTCTCTCCTGGCGAGCAGGAGAGACAGCAGCGCGCGGTGCTGCAAGACTATTCCGACATCGGTTTGTCGGAGATGTCCCAGTCCTTGCCGGTGAAGGTGGAGATGAACAGCGTCTTCATCGGCGTATAGTTCTCGGGCGTGTAGCTGTAGGTGACGCCGTCGAGGAAGTACGGCGAATGGAAGCCCGCGAGCGTCGAGGCATGCTTCAGCACGTTGGCGCGGGTCAGCTCGTCGCCGCAGCGGCGCAGGATCTCGGCCATGGTCGCAGCCTGGCCATACCCGGCGAAAGCGATGGTATTGTCGGGATCGATCGCCGGCGTGTACTTCTTGCGCAGCTCCTCGAACGCCATCACGTCGGGGTCCTTCTCCCATTTGGGAAGGCCGACCTCCTTGTTGTAGCGGATGGCGACGATGCCCGCGGCATTCTCGAGGCCGGCGGCGCTGAGGATGGAGCGGCCGGTCGACCCCGCCGACAGCAGCTGCAGAGGCTTCCAGCCGAGCTCGGCCACTTTGCGGATCGACTGCGACGAGGCTTTGCCGGTGGAGATGTTGTAGAAGACGTCGGCGCCCGACTTCGACAGATTGATCAGCTGGGAGTCGACAGTCGGCTCGGTGAGATCGTAGGTCTGCTCCATGATCACCTGAGCGGTGCCGCCGGCATCGGCCAGCACCTTCTTGAACGGCGCCAGGAAGTCGCGGCCGAAATCGTCGTTCTGGTAGAGGATGCCGATCTTGGCGTTCGGCTTCACGCTGACGACGTGCCTCGCGAGAATGCGCGCCTCGGTCGGATAGAGCGGCAGGCCCGCCATGGTCCATTTGAACTCTTTCGGATTGTTCCACTTCGAGGCGCCGGTGTTGAGCAGAAGCTGCGGCACGCCCTTGGAGTTCAGGTATTTGTGCACGGCAGTCTGCGGCGCGGTGCCGAGCGAGCCGTAGAGCGCCAGCACTTCTTCCTGCTCGACCAGACGCCGAGTCGCTTCGACGCATTTCGGCGCGCTGTAGGCATCGTCCATGGTGAGGAACTTGATTTTCCGCCCGTTGATGCCGCCCTTCTCATTGAGCATCTGGAAATAGGCCTCGCCGATCCGGCCGAGCACGCCATAAAGCGAGCCGGGGCCGGAATGCGGCACGGTCTGCCCGATCTTGATCTCGGTGTCGCTGGCGCCCGCATCGTATTTCTTCTCGGCGGCCCAGACATAAGGTGCAGGCAAGGTGGAGGCAGCGATGGTAGCGAGCGCAGCGGCGCTGAAATCGCGCCGCGATGGATTCTTCGTCATTATTTGTTTCTCCCTAGCGAGTGCATTGTGCTGGCATCGCAGCTCTGCTCGCAAGTGGGAAGTCGCGGCTTTGCGACGCAATGACGCTTAAATGCTGCAGATTCAGCGCCTAGACTCAAGTTTTCTCGGCGACGACGACGAGGCCGCGCACCGGCTCGTTGTTCTCGTTGCGCGGGGAAGCCGGCTCCAGTGTCAGCAATTTGAGATCCGCCCTGGCAATGGCGTCGCGGACATATTCCGCGGAGTGGGCATAGCGCAACCCCGCGCCGAGCACGATCCCACTGCCGTCATGCGTCTCCAGCGTGAAGGCGATCACGCCGCCTGGTACGAGCACGCGCCTCGCTTCGTTCAGCACCGGTGCGAGATCGGACAGATAGACGAATGCATCCGCGGCGACGACGAGGTTCGCGCTGGCGTCAGCCTTGGCACGCAGACCGTCGATCATGTCGGCCACCTCGAGCTCGGCATAGAGGTTCGTCGCACGCGCCTCCTTGATCATGCCGGGGGACAGATCGATGCCGATGAAATGATCGACCTGTTTGGCGAAGGCGGCCGCCGCAAGGCCGGTGCCGCAGCCGAGATCGATGGTGCGCTTGAAGTAAGCCGGCTTCTTCGCCGCAACGCGCGCGGCCAGCACCGCCTTGAAGATCAGCGCAGGGGCGCGATAGCCGAGATCGTTGACCAGCACGTGCTCGAAGCGCGGCGCGTATTGGTCGAACAGGGCCTGCACATAGGCTTTCGGCATTTCAGATAGCGGCGCATCGCCGAGCCGGATCAGATGCAGGCCGGCGCCGTGCTGGTCCTCCGGGTCGCACCGCCGCGATTCCTGGAACGCCGCGATGGCCTTGTCGCGTTCGCCAAGCTGCATTCGGATTTCGCCGAGCGTGAACCATGCCGAGGTGAAATCGGGCGCGAGCTCGATGGCCTGCTCCAGCACATCGGCGGCCGCGGGCAGATCGCCCTTGAGCTGGAGGTCGCGCGCGAACTCGAAGCGGCGGTCCGCCATGAGATCGCCGGAGGACTGGAACAGGCGCAGGGGCATTCGGAACTATCTCGCCATTGCCGGGCCCGACCCGGCAATCCATCAAAACGAGGACTCTTTAAGAGGATGGATGCGCGGGTCAAGCCCGCGCATGATGGCTTAATTTGGAGCGGCTGCTTCCTATATGTCTCACATGCGCCCGCAAGACATCCTGTTGCCAAATGCTGCCGGCCTGTGCTGCAAGCCTGGCGGCTTCCACATCGATCCTGTGCGCCCGGTCAACCGGGCCGTGATCACCCACGGCCATTCCGACCATGCTCGCGCCGGCCATGGCGCCGTACTGGCGACGCAGGAAACGCTCGACATGATGCGGTTGCGCTACGGCGAGAATTTTGCCGGATCGACCCAAGCGATCCGCTATGGCGAGGAAATCCGGCTCGGCGATGTCTGCGTGAAGTTTCACCCGGCAGGCCATGTGCTCGGCTCGGCGCAAATCGCGGTGATCTGCAAGGACACCTGCATCGTCGCCTCCGGCGACTACAAGGACGCGCCCGACCCGACCTGCACGCCGTTCGAGCTCGTGCCCTGCGACGTCTTCATCACCGAGGCGACGTTCGGACTGCCGGTGTTCCGGCATGGCGATGCCGCGGACGAGGTGAAGAAGCTGCTGGCTTCGGTCGCGCTGTTTCCGGAGCGCGCGCATCTGGTCGGCGCCTATTCGCTCGGCAAGGCCCAGCGCGTGATCGCGTTGCTGCGCCGGAGCGGCTACGACGCACCGATTTACCTGCATGGCGCCATGGAGAAGATCACCGAATACTATCAGAGCCGCGGCATCGAACTCGGCGAGCTCAGGCCGGTGAAGGGCATGAAGAAGGCGGCGCTCGCCGGTACCATCACGCTGGCGCCGCCCTCGGCGACCTCGGATATCTGGACGCGCCGCTTTCCCGATCCCGTCACCGCCTTTGCGTCCGGATGGATGCGCGTGCGTGCCCGCGCACGGCAGCGCGGGGTCGAGCTGCCGCTGGTGATCTCCGACCATGCCGATTGGGACGGCCTCACCGCCACGATCGGGGCGACCGGCGCCGGCGAGGTCTGGGTCACTCACGGCCAGGAAGACGCGCTGGTGCATTGGTGCCGGAGCAGGGGCCTCAAAGCGCAGCCGCTCGACCTCGTCGGCTATGGCGACGAGGAGGAGAGCGAAGTGCCTATTCCAGGCGAGGCCGAGGCATGAACCGCTTCGCCGAGCTGCTTGACCGTCTCGCTTATGAGCCCGGCCGCAACAACAAGCTGCGGCTGATCACCGGGTATTTCCGCGAGGTCAGCGATCCCGATCGCGGCTACGCGCTCGCCGCGCTCACTGGCGCGCTCAGCTTCAAGCACGCCAAGCCTGCGCTGATCCGCGACCTGATCGCGGCGCGCACGGATGAGGTGCTGTTCGGGCTGAGCTACGACTATGTCGGCGATCTCTCGGAAACCGTGGCGCTGATGTGGCCGAAGGCGCCATCGGCCGCCCACAACAACCCGCCGCCACCAACGCTCACCGAAGTCGTCACCACGTTGCGCACGCTCGGCAAGACCGAGCTGCCAAAGCAGCTCGAACGCTGGCTCGACGAGCTCGACGAAACCGGACGCTGGGCGCTGCTGAAGCTCGTCACCGGGAGCTTGCGCATCGGCATCTCTGCGCGATTGGCCAAGACCGCGGCGGCCGCGCTCGGCGACAAGGACCCGCATGAGGTCGAGCTGATCTGGCCGGGCCTTGCGCCGCCCTATCTCGACCTGTTCGCCTGGCTGGAAGGCCGCGCCGAAAAGCCGGTCAACCGCGACCCTGCGCCGTTCCGCCCCGTGATGCTGGCGCATGCCATCGAGGACACGGACTTCGCGGCGCTCGACCCCGCCGACTACATCGCGGAATGGAAATGGGACGGCATCCGCGTGCAGGCAGTGGCGGGCCGCGACGACCGCGGCCACATCACGGGCCGGCTCTATTCGCGCACCGGCGAGGACATCACCGGCAGCTTTCCGGATCTCGTGCCGTCGCTGCGGCTGCCCGGGGCCATCGACGGCGAGCTTCTGATCCTGCGCGAGGGCCGCGTGCAGAGCTTCAACGTCCTGCAGCAGCGGCTGAACCGCAAGGTGGTCTCGCCGAAGCTGATCAAGGAATTCCCCATCCACCTGCGCGCCTACGACCTGCTCGGCGACGACGAGAACGATCTGCGCGAGCTGCCCTTCGCGGAGCGGCGGGAACGGCTGGAGACCTTCATTGCGAAGCTTGACGATCCCCGTATCGATCTGTCGCCCACCGTCCGCTTCGCGAGCTGGGAGGCGCTGACTGCCGCGCGCGCCGATCCCGCGAGCGCCGGTGCGGGCGAGGACGCCGACGCCGTCGAAGGCGTGATGCTGAAGCGCCGCGATGCGCCTTATCTGCCGGGGCGGCCGAAGGGCCAATGGTGGAAGTGGAAGCGCGATCCGCACATCATCGATGCCGTGCTGATGTACGCACAGCGCGGACACGGCAAGCGCTCGTCCTATTACTCGGACTACACGTTCGGCGTCTGGACCGGCGGCAATGGCGGCGACGAACTGGTGCCGGTGGGAAAAGCCTATTTCGGCTTCACCGACGAGGAGCTCCTGCAGATCGACCGCTTCGTCCGCCGCAACACCACCGAGAAGTTCGGCCCGGTCCGCCATGTCGTGCATGAGCCGGACAAGGGCCTGGTGCTCGAGGTCGCCTTCGAAGGGCTGCAACGCTCGCCGCGGCACAAATCCGGGGTTGCCATGCGCTTTCCCCGGATCAGCCGCCTGCGCTGGGACAAGCCGCCGCGAGAGGCCGACCGGCTGGAAACGCTGGAGGGAATGTTGAAGGCCGAACCGGCGGAGATTGATCTATGAACTGTCCTCACGAGCAATGCGCTCCCTCCCGGGATATCCAGGGTGGGATCGGCCGAGAGGAGAGCGCCCTTACTCCGCGCTGCGCGCCGACTTCTGTCGCAAACAAGAGAGGTTAAGGAGCCCGCGGCCAGCCGCGCGCCACAGTCGAAGCTCCGGCGCTGCCCGAATTAAACTCCGGTAAGCTGATTGACGCGCCGTTACGGGTTCCCCATGTGCCTCGCCGTGCCCTATACTGGGGTCGAATCCCCCTGAGGAGTTTGCGATGGTCCAAGACGTCAGAGATTTGCCGGCCGGCCGCAGCGACGGCCTGCACCGCTTTCTCGGCGGCTCCCCGCTGACGGTCGCGTTCCGGCTGGTCATGCTCTCGATCCTGGTCGGCGTCGTGCTGGCGGCGATCGGCTTCGATCCCTGGAACATCATCTACAGCATCCAGCTGCTGTTCCAGCGTCTGTGGGATCTCGGATTCGACACGATCAATTGGCTGTGGCGCTACTTCCTGCTCGGCGCGGTCATCGTGATCCCGATCTGGCTGCTCTCGCGCGTGTTCGGCGCGCCGCGCGGCCGGTAAGGACCTGGGCGAGGGAGTACGCAGCCGATGCAATTGCGTTTCGTCGGCTGCGGTGACGCCTTCGGCTCCGGGGGCAGGCTCAACACCTGCTTCCATGTCTCGGGGCGCGCCGCGAATTTCCTGATCGATTGCGGCGCGTCGGCACTGCCGGCGCTGAAGCGGCTCGAGATCGTGCGCGAGGACATCGACCTCATTCTCATCACGCATTTCCATGGCGATCATTTCGCAGGGCTACCGTTCCTGCTGCTCGACGCGCAGTTTTCGCGGCGGACGCGGCCGCTGACGGTTGCGGGCCCGCAAGGCATCGAGACGCGGCTGCGAGAGGTGATGGAAGCGCTGTTCGAGCACTCCTCCAAAACCAGGCAGCGCTTCGAGCTCAACCTGGTCGAGCTCGCCCCAGAGCAGCGTCGAGCCTTCGGGGCAATAACGGTGACACCGTATCCGGTCGTGCACGGCGAATCCGGCGGGCCTTTCCTCGCCTATCGCGTCGAGGCTGAGGGCCGGACGCTGGCCTACAGCGCCGACACCGAATGGACGGAGACGCTCATTCCGCTGGCGCATGGCGCGGACCTTTTCATCGCCGAAGCCTACATGTACGAGAAGGTTGTCAAGAACCATCTCAGCTTGAAGACCTTGGAACAGCATCTGCCCGCGATCGGCGCCAAGCGGCTCGTCCTCACCCATATGAGCGACGACATGCTGTCGCGTCTGGGCGACGTGCCGCATCTGGCTGCAGAGGATGGCATGGTGCTCGTGTTCTGACATGCACGCACCGGTTCATCCCAGGATCAGCTCCCGACAGGTGTTCGCCATCGCGGGACCGGCCATGGTCGCGAACCTCACCACGCCGCTGATCGGGGTGGTTTCGACCACCGCGATCGGACGGCTCGACGACGCCGCGCTGCTTGGCGGCGTCGCGATGGCCTCCATCATCTTCGACTGCCTGTTCTGGCTGTTCGGCTTCCTGCGCATGAGCACGCTCGCCTTCACCGCACAGGCACTCGGCGCGGGCGTGACTGAGGAACTGAATGCCATCCTCGTGCGTGGCTTCATCGTCGCCGGCCTGATCGGCACCGGGCTGATCGCGCTGCAATTGCCGCTGACCTCGGTGCTATTCGACCTGATGGGCGGCAGCGAAGGCGTGACGCGCGCGGCGAAGACCTATTTCATGATCCGGATCTGGTCATCGCCGTTCGCCTTCGCCAATTACGTCGTGCTCGGCTGGCTGATCGGGCAGGCCCGCGCCAATCCCGCGCTTGCGCTCCAGGTCGTCATCAACCTCATCAACATGGCGGCGACGATCCTGCTGGTGTTGGTCTATGACACCGGCATTGCCGGCGCGGCCATCGCCGCACTGCTGTCGGAGACGACCGGCTTCGTGCTTGGCGTCATCGTCTGCCGTCGCTATGCGGTGGGCGGCTTTGCCGTTCCCCGCGCCCGCCTGTTCGACCGGGTCAAGCTGATGCGCCTGCTGGCGGTGAATTCCGACATCATGATCCGCACCGCGGCGCTGATCGTCGTATTCCTGTTCTTCACCGCAAAGGGCGCACGTGCCGGTGACGTGACGCTGGCGGCGAACTCTGTCCTCAACAATTTCCTCCTGGTCAGCGCCTTCTTTCTGGACGGCATCGGCAACGCGGCCCAGCAACTCTGCGGCCGCACGTTGGGCGCGCGCGACGCCAAGGGTTTCCTGGATTCCACCCGGCTGGTGCTGCTGTGGGGGCTCGGCTTCGCGCTGGTCGTTGCCTTGCTGTTCGCGCTGTTCGGGCCGGGGCTGATCAATTTCATGACCGCCAGTGAAGACGTCCGCCGCGCAGCGCGCGAGTTCCTGCCGTTCATCGTGCTTGCGCCGTTGCCGGGCGTATTCGCCTTCGGCTTCGACGGCATCTATGTCGGCGCAACCTGGGCACGCGAGATGCGCAATCTGATGCTGGTTTCGCTCGCGATCTTCTTCGGCGTCTGGCTGGCGCTGCAATCTCTCGGCAATGCCGGGCTGTGGAGCGCGCTGATCGCGTTCTATGTGGCGCGCGGTGGGCTGCAGGGCGCAAGGTATCCGGCGCTGTATAGGGCGACGTTTCCGAAATCGTAGGCGTAGCTCACATCCCTGGCCAGTCTTCCGCCGTGAGCGTCGCGGCATCTGCGCCGACGATCTCCGACAGCGAATCGCGCCCTGTCCGCAGCAGCGTCGAGGTCAGGTCGCGCTTGATCTCGTCGACGAGGCCGAGCCCCTTGTAGACCAGCGACGAATAGAGCTGAATCAGGCTGGCTCCGGCGCGGATCTTCGTCAGCGCGGCGCCGCCGGAATCCACACCGCCGACGCCGATCAGGGGGAACGCGCCTTCGACGCGCACATAGGTTTCTGCGACCATCCGCGTCGACAGACGGAACAGCGGGCGGCCGGACAGGCCGCCTTGCTCTTTGGCGCGCGCCTGCTCGCGCAACGTGCTCGGCCGCGCGATCGTGGTGTTCGATACGATCATGCCGTCGACCCGGCGCGAGCGCGCGACCTGCACGACGTCGTCGAGCTGGGCAAGGCTCAAATCCGGCGCGATCTTGAGCAGCACCGGCGTGTCGCCGGCCTTCTGGCGCACCCGCTCGCGCGCGTCGATCACGCGGGCGAGGAGCTCGTCGAGCAGTGCGCCTTCCTGGAGGTTGCGCAGGCCCGGCGTGTTCGGCGAGGACACGTTGACGGTGAAATAGCTCGCCACCGGCGCAAAGGTCTCGATCAGCTTGACGTAATCGGCGACGCGATCCGGCGAATCCTTGTTGGCACCGACATTGACGCCGACGATGCCGCCATGCTGTGCGCGCGCGGCAAGGCGGCGCAGAGCTGCCTCTGCTCCGTCATTGTTGAACCCCATGCGGTTGATGATCGCCTCGTCTCGCTCGAGCCGGAACAGCCGCGGCCGCGGATTGCCTTCTTGCGGCTTCGGCGTCACCGAGCCGATCTCGACGAAGCCGAAGCCGAGCCGCAGCAGCGCGTCCGGCACCTCGGCGCTCTTGTCGAACCCCGCGGCCATCCCGACCGGATTGGGGAAATTGAGTCCGAAGGCGCGCACGGCGAGCTTGGGGTCGTCGGGGCGGGGCTTGATCGGCGGCAGGAAGCGCAGGCCCTGGATCGCGAGGCGATGGGCGTCCTCGGGATCGAACCAGCGCAGCACCGGCAGCGAGAAGGCGTCGAACGCGCGGATCACGGCAGCAGCTCCGGAACGTCGTGGCTGCCGTCGGAACGCATGGTGAGGTTGATCACCGTGACCACCGTGCCGAGATCGAGCTCGCCGTAAAGATGCGGGAACAGCTCGTCATTGCGCGAGCGCTCCCAGCGCAGCTCGCTGCCGAGTGCATCGCCGTCGACCTCGACCAGGAACAGCGCGCGCTGTCCGAAATAGTGCTTGCGCAGGGTCTCGGGAACCTGGCCGGCGGTCGAGAAATGGATGAATCCGTCGCGCGCGTCGTCTGCGCTGCCCCGGTAGACACCCTGCCGTTCCGCCTCGCGCCAAGCCGAGGCCGGACAGATTTTGTAGATCTTGACCACCGCTACCGCAGCCTTGTTTGTTCTTTGAGTCTTTTGGATTTTTTCGTCTCGTGCGGGTCCTCAAAACCCGGCCGCGACCGTAAAGGCCGCCTCTGCCGAACTCAAGAGTTAGCCGCCGCCCTTGCGCGAAAAACGGAAAACCGGTTGATTTGAGGACAGTTTTCCTGAGTTGCGACGGGCTGGACCTTCCATGGTCAGGCAGGCCAAAGCACAGAGGATGCTGACTCACCACCAGATCTGGGCCGCGCTGGATCGGCTGGCGGCGCGCGCCGGGCTGTCGCCGTCCGGCCTTGCCAAGCGTGCCGGGCTCGACCCCACCACGTTCAACAGGTCCAAACGTGTCACTGTCGATGGCCGCGAGCGCTGGCCATCGACAGAATCGATCGCAAAGGCGCTGGCCGCGGCCGACGCCTCGATCGACAGCTTTGCGAAGCTGATCGATGACGGCGGTGTAAGCGACCGCGGCTCGGTGCCGCTGCTCGGCCTCGCGCAGGCCGGGACCGGCGGGGCCTTCGATGGGGCCGGCCTTCCATCCGGCAGGGGCTGGACCGAGATCGCGCTTCCGATCGCCGAGGACGGTCAGGTCTTTGCGCTGGAGATTTCCGGCGCAGCGCTACTGCCTGCTTATCGCAACGGCGACATCATCCTGGTCTCGCCTGCGGCGCCGATCCGCAAGGGTGATCGCGTGGTGGTAAAGATCAAGACGGGCGAGATCACGATCGCGACCCTGAAGCGGCGCACGGCAAAGGCCCTGGACTTGGCGCCCTTCGATGCGTCGCAGGCGGCGCGAAGGGTCGCGTCGAGCGATGTCGCCTGGATTGCGCGGATCCTCTGGGCGAGCCAGTGATTGCGCCGCTCACGCGCTCCTTGCCAGCGCGCCGTCGATCATGTTGATCGCGTTCTGAATGCCGTACACCGCGACGAACGAGCCGAAGCGCGGCCCTTTCTCCTGGCCGAGCAGGACCTGGTAGAGCATGTTGAACCAGTCCAGCGTGACGCCCGGACGGCCGTCCTTGCCCTTCTTGACCTGGTCGAGAAACGGCTCGCGGCGGCCGACCTCGTAGACGACGTTCTGGATGTCCTCGGCGGATGCGTTTGGCGCGAGCTGCGACAGTGCATCGCGCAGATCCTGCAGCGCGGCGCGCTCGGTATCCGTGGGCACACGAAACTGCTTCGTCGGCGCGACGAAGTCGCGATAATAGTTGATGGCATAACCCACCATCGCATCGAGCTTCGGATGCGTCTGCGGGCTCACGCCGGGTCGATAGCGACCGATGAAGCCCCACAGCGTCTCGGCATTCTCCGCATTCGACGACGACACCAGCGTCAGCAGCAGCTGGAAGGTGACGGGCATGTCGCCCTTCGGTGGCCTGCCGTTGTGGATGTGCCAGACCGGATTGCCGAGCTGCTGCTTGGCATCCTGCTTGGCAAAACCGTCGATGAATTGCTGATAGTCGTCGACATTGCGCGGGATGACGTCGAAATACAGCCGCTTGGCCGCCTTCGGCTCGCGGTACATGAACAGCGACAGCGATTCCGGCGAGGCGTAGCGCAGCCATTCGTCGATGGTCAGGCCGTTGCCCTTCGACTTCGAGATCTTCTGGCCCTTCTCATCGAGGAAGAGCTCGTAGTTGAAGCCTTCGGGCGGCGTGCCGCCGAGCGCCCTGGCGATTGCGCCGGACAGCTTCACCGAGTCGATCAGGTCCTTGCCTGCCATCTCGTAGTCGACGCCGAGCGCGACCCATCGCATCGCCCAGTCGGCCTTCCACTGGCACTTGACGTTGCCGCCGGTGACGGGAGTCTCGACTTCCTGGTTCGTATCGGGGTCGACATAGGTCACGGTGCCGGCCGCGACGTCGCGACGGATCATTGGCACCTGCAGCACGACACCTGTGGTCTTGCTGATCGGCAGGAACGGCGAATAGGTGGCGCGCCGGTCGGGCCCCAGCGTCGGCAGGATGATCGCCATGATCTTGTCGTAGGCCGCGAGCATCTTCAGCAGCGTCGCATCGAAGCGGCCTGACGTATAATAGTCGGTCGAGCTCGCGAATTCGTAGTCGAAGCCGAAATGATCCAGGAAGGCGCGCAGGCGCGCATTGTTGTGCGCGCCGAAGCTGTCATGCGTACCGAAGGGATCGGGCACGCGCGTCAGCGGCTTGCCGAGATTGGCTTCCAGCGGCGCCCGGTTCTGCACGTTGTCGGGCACCTTGCGCAGGCCGTCCATGTCGTCCGAGAAGGCGAGCAGGCGCGTCTTGACCTTGTCCTCGGTCAGCACGCGGAAGGCATGGCGCACCATCGAGGTCCGCGCGACCTCGCCGAACGTGCCGATATGCGGCAGGCCGGAGGGACCGTAGCCTGTTTCGAACAGCACCTCGTCCTTCGGGCTTTTCTTCAGCCGCGCGACAATGGCCTTCGCCTGCTCGAACGGCCAGGCGTTGGATTGTTCGGCGAGCGCACGCAAGTCGCTCGGGTTCGCGGCGAGATCGATAACGGACATCAGGGGCCTCCGGGCCGCGGAAAATAGCGATTTCCGGGCCAAATGCAATTTTGTGAGCGGTGTTGCCTCTCGCACCGTCGTTGCGAGCCAACGGGTCCGCGCAGAGCGCGGCCCGATGACAGGCTCCGCGAAGCAATCCGGAATCTTTCCGCGGAAACAGTCTGGATTGCTTCGTCGCTGCGCTCCTCGCAACGACGACGGAGGGAGAGGCGTTCGCCTTAGAACGGGCTCACCGAGAAATAGCGTAGCCACAGATCGGTATAGCGGCCTTTCTCCCAGACGCGGAACATCGCCCAGTTGAGGGCCTGACGCAGCACGTCGTTGCCCTTGCGCACGGCAATGCCGATGCCCTCGCCGAAGAAACGGCTCTCGACGAAGGGGCCGCCGGAGAAGGCGCAGCAATCGCCGGAATCCGTACCGTTGATCCAGAATGCGAGCGAGATGGCGTCGCCGAAGATGAAATCGACCTCGCCCCTGCGCAAAGCTGCGCGCACCGCGTCGTCGCCGGGATAGGCGTGCAACTCGGCGTCGGTGAACATCGCCTTGAGATAAGCCTCATGCGCCGAGCCCGCGATCACGCCGACCTTCTTGCCCTCGAGATATTCGGGCCGGATCTCCGGCATCACGGCATCCTTGCGCGAGACGAAGCGCGCCGGCACGCGGTAATAGGGATCGGTGAAATCGACGCGGGCGCGGAGCTGCGGGCTCACCGCCATCGAGGCGATGATGGCATCGCCCCGGTTGGAGGTGAGGGCATCGACCAGCGTCTCGAAGCGGCGCATCTGGACGGTGCAGGTGACCTTGATCTCCTCGCAAAGCGCGCGGGCGAAATCGACATTGAAGCCGGCCGGATTGCCGTCGGCACCGGTGAAATTGAATGGCGGATAGTCGGTCTCCGTCAGGAATCGGATGACGGTGAGGCGCGACAGGTCCGGCCGCTCCGGTCGTCGGCGCGGGTCCCAGAAGCCGGGCACGGCCTGCGGGGCTGCTTGGGGCGCGGCTTGCGGCGCGGCTGGAGGCCGCTTGGCGGGCGCCTGGGCCTCGGCGGCAGGCAGGCTCGCGAGCAAGCATGCGGCCACGGCCAGCCCGGTCAGCAAGCCACGGGCAGATTTGGACGATTTCGCCTGTTGCGATGGTGCCATCGGCCGGGAATGAACGAACTTCGTTGGGATCGGAGGGCTTATAGACCATCCCAGCGGGAACGCGAGTGCCGATTATGGGCTGGATCGTTAGGCCGGCCTTGTCCCGGGCACCCACGTTCTGCGCGCGCCGAGCCGTGGATGGCAAGCCCGGCCGTGACGGCTGGATCAGAGATACTTCTTCAAATCCGCCGCGGCTTCCTCGGGCGTCCGCTTCAGATTGAACGGAGACACGAACCTCCCCTCGCGGTCCATCAGATAGATCAGCGCGGTGTGGTCCATAGTGTAGTCGCCGTCCTTGGTCGGGACCTTCTTGGCGTAGACCCGGTAGGAGCTGATGACCTTGGCGGTCTCGGCTGGATCGCCGGACAGGCCCTGGAGGTGGGGATCGAAGCTCGAAAGATAATCCTTCATCGTTGCAGGCTTATCGCGCTCGGGATCGACCGAGATGAAGACGGCGTTGATCTTGTCGGCATCCTTGCCCATGACGCGCAGCACTTCCGAGATTTCGAACAACGAGGTTGGGCAGACGTCGGGGCAATGGGTGTAGCCGAAGAAGATCAGGGTCGGCTTGCCTTTCAGGCTCTTGTCGGTCACGGCCTTGCCGTTCTGGTCGGTCAGCTGGAATGGGCCGCCGATCGCGGCCGGTTGCGCCATTTTGCCGACCCCGCCCATCGCCCAGAACATGATCAGGAGCCCGACAATCAGGCTTGCGGCGAAGGCGGTCGCAATCACCAGCGCACGGGTGGCGGAGCTCATGGGCGGATAACTTCCTGTCGCAGCTCAGAAACAGGCGGCAAGGCCAGTCCTGATCATTTCGAAGAACACGTGGCTGCCATAGTGGAACCAAAGTGCCAGCGCACCGATCACCACAAGACCGCCAACGGCCGTGCCGCCCCAGACCAGCACGGATGGCATCCGGCCGGGATTGGGCGAATTGTCCGATAGCCGATGCGCTGGATGCAGTGGTTGAGCCATGACAACGAGCGGGACGAAGGCCCCGGTTCCCTGGCTCTCAGATAGGCTCTGCGCAGCCTGCGGGCAAGCCGCCGCTTGGGCGTAAAACAACCCGTCAGGCTGCGAGGATCAGCGGAGGAGCTGGCCCCGAGCGGATTCAAGTGGCTCCGTCTGTGGCAGCGACCGGCGCGACGGCTTGGCCGTCGAGGCCTGCGCGTCCAGGTAGCAGGGCTTGTACATGGCCTCGAGCTGCTTGCCCTTCAGGAAAAGCATGCGATGAGTGAGCCCGCCCCGCTGGCCGATCCACCGCCTCACCTGAGAGGGATACATCGCATACAGCATCTGCGTTGCTTCGGGATTGGTGACGGCGCGGCCGTTGGCGCCGAAATCCCAGGCAGCGTGGAAGCCGAGCGTCGCATGCGAGGTCACGCAGATGCGGTCGTGCGGGATGGCGCCAAGGACAATGGTGCAAGCGGAGGCGCAAAGGCCGTCGATGATGACGGTTTCGCCCGATTGCCTGAGGTCCTGGTATTTGTCGACGTAGGTTCCGATCCGGCCGCCGCGGTCGTCCGCGATACGAACCACTGCGTGAGAAGCCCCCATGCCCGCCATCAGGAGAACCGACGCAAGCAACCCCGTCAGAAACTTCATTGTCCCCCGCCCCAGTCGTATTCGAATCTGCGTGTCAGGTGGTGATGCGCAGCCAGCGTCCGTCGTAACCAAGGTTTTGTCTAGGCAGGCGGGCTGACTCAAAAGAAATTCAAATCCAGTGTTGCGTTCGCGCTGCACTCCGGCGGTCTCAATCCCAAAGTGGAACAAGTTAACGAGGTCTTACCGCGCCAACCCTTGATCTCAGCTACAACCGCTGGCTTCAATCCGGGCAATTACAGGGGGAACTCGTGGAGGGGAAAACACGGATGGCTGAAGAGACTGATGTCATCGTCGTTGGCGCGGGACTGTCGGGCCTCGTCGCCGCGACCGAGATTGCGGATGCGGGCAAGCGCGTGATCGTTGTGGACCAGGAAGGCGAGCAGTCGATCGGCGGCCAGGCGTTCTGGTCGTTCGGCGGATTGTTCCTGGTCGATTCGCCGGAGCAGCGCCGGCTCGGCATCAAAGACTCGATCGAGCTCGCGATGCAGGATTGGCTCGGCACGGCCGGCTTCGACCGCGACGAGGACTTCTGGCCGCGCAAATGGGCCGAGGCCTATGTGGCGTTCGCAGCAGGCGAGAAGCGTGACTGGCTGCGGGCCATGGGCCATCGCATCTTCCCCGTGGTCGGATGGGCCGAACGCGGCGGCTACGACGCGATGGGCCATGGCAATTCGGTGCCGCGCTTTCACGTCACCTGGGGAACCGGGCCCGGCATCGTCGAGCCGTTCGCGCGCCGCGCGCGCGAGGCAATGAACAGCGGCCGGTTGCTCTTCAGATTCCGCCATCGCGTCGACGCACTGTCCATTACCAACGGCACTGTGGATGGCGTCAGCGGCACCGTCCTCGCTCCGGACCCTATCGACCGTGGTAAGAGTTCCTCCCGCAACGCGACCGGCGAGTTTGCCCTGAAGGCGCAGGCCGTGATCGTCGCCTCCGGCGGCATCGGCGGCAACCACGAACTGGTCCGGCAGAACTGGCCGAAGCGGCTCGGCGATCCCCCGAAATTCATGATCTCCGGCGTGCCCGAGCATGTTGACGGCCGCATGATCGGCATTACGGAAAAATCGGGCGCGCGGCTGATTAATCGCGATCGCATGTGGCATTACGTCGAGGGCATCCAGAACTGGTCGCCGATCTGGCCGCGCCATGGTATCCGGATCCTGCCCGGCCCCTCCTCAATGTGGTTCGACGCCACAGGCAAGCGGCTGCCGGCGCCGCTGCTCCCGGGGTCCGACACGCTCGGCCAGCTCAAATACATCATGTCCACCGGCTATGACTATTCCTGGTTCATCCTGACCCAGAGCATCATCAAGAAGGAGTTTGCACTGTCGGGCTCGGAGCAGAATCCCGACCTCACGGGCAAGAGCTGGCGCATGACGTTGCGCCGCGCCACCAACAAGGGGGCGCCGGCTCCGGTGGAGGCGTTCAAAAGCCATGGTGTCGACTTCATCGTGCGCGACAAGCTCGACGAACTCGTTGCGGCCATGAACAAGCTCGCCGGCAGCGATCTCCTCAAGCTCGAGCACATCAAGATGCAGATCGAGGCGCGTGACCGCGAGATCGCCAACCCCTACGTCAAGGACGCGCAAGTGATGAACATCCACAATGCGCGCCGCTATATCGGCGACAGGCTGATCCGCACCGCTCCCCCGCACCGCATCCTGGATCCTGCGCATGGGCCGCTGATCGCGGTGAAGCTCAACATCCTCACCCGCAAGACGCTGGGCGGCTTCGAGACCGATCTCGATTCGCGCGTGTTCGGCGAAGAGGGCAGCGTGATCCCCGGCCTCTATGCCGTCGGCGAAGCCGCCGGCTTCGGCGGCGGCGGCATGCATGGCTATCGCTCGCTGGAAGGCACTTTTCTTGGCGGGTGTCTGTTCTCGGGCCGCAAGGCGGGCCGCGCCGCGTCGAAAGCGGTGGGTTAGATCGTGGGACGACGGATGCAGGTTGGGGTGTTTCTTGCGGCGTTGATCGCCGCCTCGGCTGCATCCGCCGAGACGATCGACGTCAACGGCGTGAAGCGCTCCTACACGGCGCAGCTGCCGGGCAAGAGGCTGGTACCGCTCGTGGTCGTGCTGCATGGCAAGTCCCGGCGCGGTGCCGACATGATCGCGCGGACGACCTGGCCTCAGGTTGCGAAGCGCGAGGGCCTTGCTGTGGTCTTTCCGGACGGGCTCAACAATGCGTGGGCAGACGCGCGAACGAAGGCCGGGCCTGCCCTGCGCGGACCGCCAGCGGGTACCGACGACGTCGCGTTCATCGCGAAAATCGTCGACAAGCTGGTGGCCGACGGCACGGCTGACGCAAAGCGCGTCTTCATCGCGGGCGTCTCCAACGGCGGCGCCATGGCAATGACCATGGCCTGCGCGCGCGCCGATCTGTTTGCGGCAGCTGCGAGTGTGATCATGAATCTCACCGACGAGGCCGCCGTCACGTGCCATCCGTCGCGGCCGCTCCCGATGCTGCTCATGAACGGCACCGCCGACCTGCTGGTCCCCTACGCCGGTGGACGCGGAACGAGCTATTTCGCCGCGGATGGATTCTGGTCGACCGACGAGACGCTGGCGTTCTGGCGCAGGCTCAATGGCTGCGAGGTTGAAGACGCGGAGACGACCGATTTGCCCGACAGGGCGCCCGCAGACCATTCCACGGTGACGCGGATCTCCTCGCGTTGCCCCCAAGGACACGACGTGGTGCTCTATCGCGTCAATAGTGGCGGCCACCGCGTGCCCGGATTTGTTCCGGATGCCCGCTTTCCGAAGATCGCAGCCGGCCTGCTGGGGCCGCAGAACATCGACATCGACGGTGCCGAGACGATCTGGACGTTCTTCAGCAGTTTTCCCTGAGGCGACGCAATCGGCCGAGACTCCGTCCGTCGCAGGCGACACATGCGGGCCCGGCGGCGCATGCGCGCCCCGGGGTGGCGGAGTGCGAGGTGCTGGGCTAGACAGAGCCGCCATTTCACCAGGAGACCCCCAATGAGCATTCAGCGTTTCGAAACCGGCCCGCGCATGAGCCAGGTCGTCGTGCACGGCAACACCGTCTATCTCGCCGGCGTCGTCGCCAACAAGGCGGCCGGCGAGAGCGTGACGAAGCAGACCCAGGATATCCTGGCGACCATCGACGCCCACCTCGCCAAGGCCGGCACCGACAAGTCGAAGCTGCTCTCGGCAACGATCTACATCACCGACATGAAGACCTTCGGCGAGATGAACGCGGTGTGGGACGCCTGGGTCTCGCCCGGCAACACGCCGGCGCGCGCCACCGTCGAAGCCAAGCTGGCGGCGCCGCAATACACGGTCGAGATCATGGTCACCGCGGCGAAGTGATTTTCGCCGACGATCCGAAATGAAGCGCGATGAGACCCATCATCGCGCTTCTTTTTTCGCGCATCGATGACGTCCGAGGTAATCGATCCCGGTGCGCAAACCTTCGATAGTGACGGTCAGCCGGAGACGGCTTCATCGAAGGAGAGCAACATGACCGACCACACCGCCATCGCCCTTTGCTATATCGATGTCTGGAACGAGCGCATGGCGAGCCGCCGCCGCGAGCTGCTGAGCGAAACCTGGACGGCGGATGCCAGCTATGTCGATCCCGTCATGAAGGGTGACGGCCGGGACGGCATCGAGGCGCTGATCGCAGGCGTGCAGCAGCGCTTCCCCGATTTCAAGTTCAAGCTGATCGGCGAACCCAACGGCTACGGCGATCACATCCGCTTTTCGTGGGGACTTGGTCCTGACGGCGCCGACAGCCCGATCAAAGGCACTGATTTCGCGGTGCTGAGGGACGGGCGGATCAAGAGCGTGATCGGATTCCTGGACCAGGTGCCGGCGGAGGTGTGAGAGCTCTGGGTCTTCTTGTGAAGCCGGGGAGGGCGCAGCCCCTCGACGAAGCCATCCTCACGGCTTACCTGTCATGCCGTGCCGCCCCGGATTCTACAAAAATCGGTCGAGACGCCTGCCCTTCTGCCCGATCGCTTCCAGCGATGGTTTGCAGCCCGCGGCTGGTCGCCGCGCGCACATCAATTGGCGCTGCTCGAGAAGGCGCGCGAGGATGCCAGCGCGCTGCTGATCGCGCCGACCGGCGCGGGCAAGACGCTGGCCGGATTTCTGCCGACGTTGGTGGAGCTGTCGATCGATCCCATCGAACGCGAGGCAAGCACGAAGCAAAGCCTCGTCTCCACCGGCCGCGGCCTGCAACGGACCGGCGGCTTGCACACGCTGTACATCTCGCCCCTCAAGGCGCTCGCCGTCGACATCGCGCGCAACCTCGAGCGTCCCATCGCCGAGATGGGCCTGCCGATCAAGGTCGAGACCCGCACCGGCGACACGCCGGTGTCGCGGCGCCAGCGGCAGCGGCGATATCCGCCGGATGTTCTGCTGACGACGCCCGAGCAGCTCGCGCTGTTGCTCTCCTCGGACGATGCGCCGTTCCTGTTTTCCTCGCTGAAGCGCATCGTGCTCGACGAGCTGCATGCGCTGGTGACGTCCAAGCGCGGCGATCTGCTCTCGCTCGGGCTGGCCCGACTGTGGCGTCTTGCGCCGCAGATGCGCGCGATCGGCCTGTCGGCGACCGTGGCCGAGCCGGATCAGCTTGCGCGCTTCCTGGTACCGCAGCCCGACGGCACGGAAGCCGCGGCCGACATCGTCGTCGCCGGCGGCGCTGCGCCGCCCGTGGTCGAGATGCTCGATACCCGCGAGCGGCTGCCCTGGGCCGGCCACAGCGCGCGCCACGCGCTTCCCGAGATCTACGAGCTGATCAAGGCGAACAAGACCACGCTTGTCTTCGTCAATACCCGCAGCCAGGCCGAAATGCTGTTCCAGAATCTCTGGAGCATGAACGACGACGGCCTCGCCATCGCGCTGCATCACGGCTCGCTCGACGTCGCGCAGCGCCGCAAGGTCGAGGACGCGATGTCGGCGGGCCGGCTGCGCGGCGTGGTCTGCACCTCCTCGCTCGACCTCGGTGTCGACTGGGGTGACGTCGATCTCGTCGTCAATATCGGTGCTCCCAAGGGCTCCTCGCGCCTGATGCAGCGCATCGGCCGCGCCAACCACCGCCTCGACGAGGCCTCGCGCGCGGTACTGGTGCCGGCCAACCGATTCGAGGTGCTGGAGTGCCGCGTCGCCATCGACGCCATTGCCGAGAACGCCCAGGATACGCCTCCCTTGCGCACCGGTGCCCTCGACGTGCTGGCTCAGCACGTGCTGGGCTGTGCCTGCGGCGAGCCGTTCCTTTCTGACAAACTGTATGCCGAGGTGCGCACAGCCGCGCCCTACGCCGGCCTGTCGCGGCAGGATTTCGACGACGTCATCGATTTTGTCGCCTCCGGCGGTTACGCGCTGAAGACCTATGAGCGCTTCGCCCGCATCAAGCAGGACAAGGAGGGGCATTGGCGTGTCGCCAATCCCAAGGTGCGGCAGAGCTATCGGATGAACGTCGGCACCATCGTCGAGGACGACATGCTGAAGGTGCGCCTGGTGCGCTCCCGCGGCGGCGGTGCAGGTTCTACTGGAGTGATTGCGCGTGGCGGCCGGCTGCTCGGCGAGATCGAGGAAGCCTTCATCGAGGGCCTGAGCCCCGGCGATACCTTCGTGTTTTCGGGCGAGGTGGTGCGCTACGAGACACTGGTCGAGGATCAGGTCTATGTCTCGCGCGCACACGACAAGGATCCGAAGGTGCCGTCCTATATGGGCGGCAAATTCCCGCTCTCGACCTATCTTGCCGAGCGCGTGCGCCGACTGCTCGACGACGGCCGCGCATGGGGCGGCCTGCCGGAGCAGGTGCGCGACTGGCTGTCACTGCAGAAGGACGTCTCGCGCGTGCCCGCGGTGCGCGAGCTTCTGGTCGAGAGCTTTCCGCGCGCCAACAAGCACTACCTGGTCTGCTATCCATTCGAGGGCCGTCTTGCGCATCAGACCCTCGGCATGCTGCTGACGCGCCGCCTCGAGCGCGCCCGTGCGCGGCCGCTCGGCTTCGTCGCCAACGAATATGCCGTGGCGATCTGGGCGCTCGGCGACATGTCGTTCATGATTCGTGACGGCAGGATCGACCTCGACGCGCTGTTCGACCCCGACATGCTCGGCGACGATCTGGAAGCCTGGCTCGCCGAATCAGCGCTGATGAAGCGCACGTTCCGCAACTGCGCGATCATCTCCGGCTTGATCGCGCGCCGCCACACCGGTGAGGAGAAGAGCCGCCGCCAGGTGCTGTTCTCGACCGATCTCGTCTACGACGTGTTGCGCAAGCACCAGGCGGATCACGTGCTTTTGCGCGCCGCGCGGGCCGATGCCGCCACCGGTCTGCTCGACCTGCGCCGACTGAGCGACATGTTGATGCGCATCCACGGTCGCATCACGCACCGGGAACTCGACCGCGTCTCCCCGCTGGCGGTGCCCGTGATGCTGGAAATCGGCCGCGAGTCAGTTTATGGCGAAGCTGCAGACGAACTGTTGGCGGAAGCCGCCGACGAACTCGTCAAAGAGGCGATGTCGTAAACTGCTGCAGCAATGTCTTTCCGCGGCCCAACTCTCTCCATGTCGCCCCCGGGCTTGACCCGGGCATCCACGTCTTTCCTGCAGCGGCAAGAACGTGGACGGCCGGGACGCGCCCGGCCATGACGGACAACGTTGCGCTATCGCTCTCTTCGGCGCTTGCGCTCGATATCGCAGGTGTATCGCTCCAAGCCGATCTCTCCGGCGCGCTGTTCTGGGAAGAGCAGCGCCTGCTCGTCGTCTCGGACCTGCATTTGGAGAAGGGCTCGAGCTTTGCCACGCGCGGCGTGCTGTTGCCGCCTTACGATACCATTGCGACGCTGAGCCGGCTCGCTGCTGTCATCTCCCGCCACAATCCGCAAGTCATCGTTGCGCTGGGCGACAGTTTTCACGACCGCAGCGCGCATGGGCGCCTATCGGCGGAAGACCGCGACACGGTCGCCGCGCTCCAGGCCGGCCGCGACTGGATATGGATCTCAGGCAATCACGATCCCATGTTGCCGCCCGATCTCGGCGGCACCGTCGCGGACGAGGTCGCGATCGGCCCGATCACCTTCCGCCACGAGCCGACCGGCTCGGATGGCGAGATCGCCGGTCATCTGCACCCGAAGGCGCGTGTCTCCGCGCGCGGCCGCTCGCTGGAGCGCCGGTGCTTTGCGAGCGACGGGATGCGCGCCGTGATGCCGGCGTTCGGCGCCTATGCCGGTGGCCTCAGCATCCGCGACGCCGCCTTCGCAAAGATCTTCCCGAAGAACGGCTTTGTCGCCCATCTCCTCGGCGATCGCCGGGTCCATGCCATCGCGGCCTCCCGCTGTTATTGAGATCCGGGCCCAAATTAGGACAGCACTCCAGCCAGTACTTTTCCGGAATCGCACAAGCCTGCCGCCGGTTCTAACCTCACGCTTGCCGGGGCTGGAATTTCTCATCCCGAACAAGATTGTAACCGGCAGGGGGTCGCTGCGAGGCGGCCCCTTTCGATTCCCGGCATTCGCCTGGACCGGCAGCGCCGGTGCCGTGAACGAATTAAGAACACTTTAGCAAGTCTTTGATATATCATTATGATTCGGCGCATTGCCGACACAATATCTAGCGTCTGACAGACCTTGCGAGAACTAGATGTCCACCATCGCCTTCGATCAGTTTGCCCTCACCCGGATCGCCGATTTCGCGCGCTCGCTGTCGCGGCTGCATCAGGCGGCACGGCGCCATGCCGTCGATGACGACCAGTTCGACCGCGAGTTCAACGCAGTGTGCCAGTCGATCTGGGGCTACACCATCGACGACATCAGCGACGATCTGTTCTCGACGGAGGACCATCTGTTTCTCGACACGCTCGACGAGGCGCATGCGCGCATCTTCGCGGCCGAGCAGGGTTATGATCTCGTCGGCGATCAGGGCATGCTGACCGACTGGTGGGGCTTTTGCTGGATGATCCTGGCCGAGAAGCGCGGCCTCCTGACCCCGGAAAACCGCGCCGCTGCGCGGGTGGCGATCGAGGAGAAATATCTGGCAGCGCCGAACGTGATCGGGGTGATCATCGGAAGGTGACGCTGCAACCGCCGTCATTGCGAGCGCAATGACGATGTTGTGACAGATTGGCCTTTAATCCAATCCCGCCCGCTTGGCAGGCTTCTGGGTCTTCGGCACCGACACATCCGGCAGCGGCTCGCGCACGATCTCGGCTGCGGCCGGCGCATCGGCCGACACCGTCTCGGCGCGCACCGGCGCCACCTTCATCTCGCCAAGCCGCGCGCGGACCTGGGCGGTGAGGCCGGGATAGGAAGCAACCGGGGTGAAGTCGGCAGCCTGGTCGTTGCCGACGCGAATGCCGGTATAGGCGACGAGCCCGTCGGTGGTGGCGATCACGTCGCCCGCCTTCAGCGAGGAATCCAGCGCAAGGTCAACCGGAGCCAGGCCGACCGGCTCGCGGCCGTTGCAGGTGCAGTCGGCGCGGAGCGCCTTGCGATAGGCGAACGCGTTCTCGCTGTCTGCATAGCGCTCGCCGGTCTGCGAATAAGCGCCCTCGATGCTGGAGCCGAAATAGACTTTTGTCGCGCTGGCAGGACAGAACGCCTGGCACATCTGCGCCGGTGAGACGAGGCCGCGCATCAGCGGGAAATATTTGCCGTCGCAGCTGCGCACGCAGAAGGCCGGCCCCGAGCCGCCGGCCGCCGCCGAGCGGGTTGGCGGCACATATTGCGGTGTCGCCCCATTCTGCTGGCCGGTGAAGGGATCGGCGTAGGAGTTTGCCTGCTGCGGCACCTCGCGCTGCGGCCGCTGCTGCGGCATGCCGCCGAAGAGGAAGTCGAACAGGCCTTCGGCCGAGACTGGGGCCGGGACTGCAAGCAGCGGCGCTGCCAGCGTGGCGGCTACAAGCATCGCGCGACGCTGCCGGCGCGCATGGGACGAGATTGTACGCAAACGCCTACTCCACCCGACGCTACTGAACCGGCTGGAACCCCTTGGGTCTCAGCACATGATTCACCATAAGAGCGGATGGTAAACGAGCGGTTGAGGGGGCCGGTTTCGTGCTCTGGAGGCTGCACAGCGCGCCGCGCCCGGGGACACCCGCTACCCCTTCAAGAACTCCGACGCCTTGTACAGTGAGCGGAACGGCAGGCCGGCCGCACCGAACGTGTCGGTGGCGCCTTCCTCGCGGTCGACCATCGTCAGCACCAGCACCACCTTGGCGCCGGCCTCGCGCACCGATTCCACCGCCTTCATCGCCGAGCCGCCAGTGGTCGTGACGTCCTCGACGATCACGACGCGCTTGCCCGCCAGCGTCTCGCCCTTGGGCAGGCCCTCGATCGCGAGCTTGGCGCCGTGCTCCTTCGGTTTCTTGCGCACGAAGAAGGCCGCGATCGGATGGCCCTTGATCCAGGAGATCTGCGCCAGCGCGCCGGCGAGCGGCACGGCGCCCATCTCGAGCCCGCCGATGAAATCGAGCTGCTCATCCTTCAGTGCCTCGTACGTGAGTTCGGCGAGCAGCGTTGCGCCCTCGGGGTCGAGCATGGTCGGCTTGAGGTTGAAGTAGAAATCGCTCTTGCGGCCCGACGCGAGCGTCACCTCGCCGCGGCCGAATGAGCGCCGGCGGATGATTTCGAACAGGCGGGCGCGGGAGGCGGATTTCGACACGGCGGTCCCTCGAACAGCGTTTTAGGTGGGGGCGGAATTTATCCGCGACGGACGCGACATTCCAGAGGGGGCATCTCCCGTCAACAGGGATCGGTCACCCCGGGCTGCCGGTTGTGAGGGCGCAACCTTCCGGAGTAGTTAAGGGGCAGGCTTCTTGGGAAGGAAACGGAATGACCATCGAGCTCTACACCTGGAACACGCCGAACGGCCGCAAGATCTCGGTCGCGTTGGAGGAGATGGGGCTGCCTTACAAGGTGATCCCGGTCAACATCACCAAGGGCGAGCAGATGGCGCCCGAGTTCCTCAAGCTCTCGCCCAACAACAAGATCCCCGCGATCGTCGACCCCGAGGGCCCCGATGGCAAGCCTGTCAGCATCTTCGAATCCGGCGCCATCCTGCTCTATCTCGGCGAGAAGACCGGCAAATTCCTGCCGAAATCGCTTGGCGGCCGCATCCCGGTTTACGAATGGCTGATGTGGCAGATGGGCGGCTTCGGCCCGATGCCGGGCCAGGTTCACCATTTCATCGCGCTGGAGAACGAGCAGGATCGCGCCTACGGCCTGAAGCGCTACATGGCCGAGACGCGCCGGCTCTATGGCGTCCTGGACCGGCAGCTCGAGGGTCGGGAGTTCGTGGCCGGCGAGCTCTCGGTTGCCGATTTTGCCATCCTGGGCTGGGCTTGGCGTCACCCTCGCCACAAGGTTGATCTGGCCGACTTCCCCAACGTCAAGCGCTGGTACGAGGCGCTGATGGCGCGCCCGGCGGTCAAGCGCGGGATGGAAGCGAAGCTGGATTGAGGCTGCTGACGCGCTTTCGTGCCCCGGACGCGGTACAGCGCGCAAGCGGTGCGCTGCAAAACCGGGGCGCATGTAGCGATGGGTCGCGGCTCTGCGCAGCAGCGCGTCCGGGGCACGGGTGTGATCGCGGCCTCCGCTACACCTTCTTCGCTTCGACCGCCATCCGCACCGCGAGCCCGGCCAGCACCGTGCCCATCAGCCAGCGCTGCACCAGCATCCAGCTCGGCCGCGTCGCCAGGAACAGTGCGATTGATCCTGCCGCGAGCGCGATCATCGCATTCACGCTGACGCTGATCGCGATCTGGATGGCCCCGAGCACCAGCGACTGCGCCAGCACGCTGCCGGCGGAGGGATCGATGAATTGCGGCAGCAGCGCCAGATACAGCATCGCGATCTTTGGGTTGAGCAGGTTGGTGACGAAGCCCATGGCGAACAATTTGCGCGGGCTGTCGACCGCGAGCTTTCTGACCTGGAACGGCGAACGCCCGCCCGGCTTCACCGCCTGCCAAGCGAGCCACAGCAGATAGGCGGCACCGGCAAAGCGCAGCGCGTCATAGGCGAAGGGAATGGCGAGCAGCAGCGCCGTGATGCCGAACGCGGCGCACAGCATGTAGAACACGAAGCCGAGCGCGACGCCGCCGAGCGAGACGATGCCCGCCGCGGCGCCTTGCGTGATCGAGCGCGAGATCAGATAGATCATGTTCGGCCCGGGCGTGAGAACGAGGCCAAGGCAGACGAGGGCGAAGCCGAGCAGCGAGTGGGTGTGGGGCATGGGTGAACCGGTGCGCGAGATGCACCAGCTCTAATATGCGCGGAACGGTGACACCACCTCGCAATTGCTCGGAGGACAATCGGGTTCTCGCCATGCGCTCGCTGCGCTCCCTCTCCCCGCAGCGTGGAGAGGTGAAGAGAGAGCGCTAGTGCGCCTCGTCCCAATTGTTGGCGGCGCGCGCGTCGACATGCAACGGCACCGAGAGCAGCACGGCCGGGAACGGCGCGTCCTGCATCACGCGCTGCACGACAGGGAGCGTCGCCTCGACCTCGGCGTCTGGCACCTCGAAGATCAGTTCATCGTGCACCTGCAAGAGCATCTGCGCCGACAGCCTCTTCTCGGCGAGCGCGTCCTCCACGCGGGTCATGGCGCGGCGGATGATGTCGGCCGCGGTGCCCTGGAGCCGTGCGTTGATTGCGGCGCGCTCGTTGAAGGCACGCACCGAGGCGTTGGAGGCCTTGATGTCGGGGTAGTGGCACTTGCGGCCGAACAGCGTGGTGACGTAGCCGTGGCTGCGGCAGAAGTCGCGCGTCTCGTCCATGTAGGCGCGGATGCCTGGGAAGCGTTCGAAATACTTCTTGATATAGGCCGAGGCTTCCTCGCGCGCGATGCCGAGCTGGTTGGCGAGACCGAAGGCCGAGATGCCGTAGATGATGCCGAAATTGATCGCCTTGGCGCGGCGCCGGATTTCGCTCGGCATGCCCTTGATCGGAACGCCGAACATTTCCGATGCCGTCATGGCATGAATGTCGAGCCCGTCGCGGAACGCCTGTTTCAGCACGGGAATATCGGCGATCTCCGCGAGCAGACGCAGCTCGATCTGCGAATAATCCGCGGACACGAGTTTGTGCCCGGGCGTCGCGATGAAGGCCCTGCGGATCTTCCTGCCATCCTCGGTGCGCACCGGGATGTTCTGCAAATTCGGCTCATTCGACGACAATCGTCCCGTCGTGGTCGCGGCCAGCGCGTAGGTCGTATGCACGCGATGTGTCTGCGGATTGACGTAAGTGGGCAGCGCGTCGGTGTAGGTCGATTTCAGCTTCGAGACCTGGCGCCACTCCAAGATCTTCTTCGGGAAGTCGTGGCCCTGCTCGGCGAGTTCGTCGAGCACCTGCGCGGTGGTTGACCATGCGCCGGTCTTGGTCTTGGTGCCCCCTGGCAGGCTCATCTTCCCGAACAGGATATCGCCGATCTGCTTGGGGCTGCCGACATTCACCGGCTCGCCCGCGATCTCCTGGATCTCGGCTTCGACACGGGCCGCGGTCTGGGCAAAGTCGCCCGACAGGCGCGACAGCACCTGGCGGTCGATCGAGATGCCGCGGCGCTCCATGCGGGCGAGCACCGACACCAGCGGCCGTTCCAGGGTCTCGTAGACGGCGGTCATGTGCTCGGCGACCAGCCGCGGCTTCAGCACGCGCCAGACGCGCAAGGCGACGTCGACGCCTTCGGCCGAAAGCGGTGCGGCCTTGTCGATCGGAACCTGGTCGAAGGTGATCTTGCCCTTGCCGCTGCCGAGCAGCTCGCTTTCCTTCAGCATGGCATGGCCGAACCAGCGCTCGGACAGCGATACCAGTGCGTGCGAGCCGCGGCCGGCATCGAGCACGTAGGAGATCAGCAGCGCATCGTCGATGTTGCGCAGCGTGATGCCGTGCTGTGCCAGCATCACGGCCGTGAACTTGACGTCGAAGCCGATCTTGAGGATGCCTGATGATTCCAGCACCGGCCGCAGCGCTTCGATGGCATCAGTGTGCCTGATCTGGTCCGGCGCAAGGCCCGCATCGAACAGGCCGGCGCCGCCGCCGGACTGCTTGTGCGCCAGCGGCACATAGCAGGCATCGTTCGGCGCCAGCGCCAGCGCGATGCCGCAAAGATCGGCCTGCATCGGATCGATCGAGTTCGCTCTCGTCTCGATCGCGACTTGCCCGGCATCATGGACGCGCGCGATGAAGGCGTTGAGCTCCTTGAGCGTCTTGATGGTCTGGTATTTGCTGCGATCGACCGGAAGCTTGCGCAGCGCTTCCTCGCGCGCGGCGGCGAGCGAGATCGGTGCACCCTTCAGGCTCGCAGCCTTGTCCTCCTTGCCGGCCGATTTGTTTGGTTCATTCGGTCGGGCCCGCGCCGGGGTTCCCGTGCCTGGTGCGGGCACGACGTCCGAGGGCGGCAGCGTTGTGAACACGCTGGCGCCGCTGGCATAGCCGGGGTCGGCGTCGACATTGGCGGGATCGATCTGCGCATACTCCGCGACGCGCCGCGTCAGCGTCGTGAATTCCATCGCCTTGAGGAAGGCGATCAGCTTGCGCGCATCGGGCTCGTGCACCGCGAGGTCGTCCAGCGGCACCTCGAGATCGACCTTGTCGTCGAGCAGCACGAGCTGTCGCGAGATCCGCGCCTTCTCCGCATTCTCCAGCAGCGCCTCGCGTCGCTTGGGCTGCTTGATCTCGCCGGCGCGGAACAACAATTGATCGAGATCGCCGTATTCGGTGATCAGCTGCGCCGCGGTCTTGATGCCGATGCCGGGCACGCCGGGCACGTTGTCAGTGGAATCGCCCGCGAGCGCCTGCACCTCGACGACCTTGTTCGGCGGCACGCCGAATTTCTCGATCACCTCGGGGATGCCGATGCGACGGTCCTTCATGGTGTCGTACATGGTGACGCAGTCGGTGACGAGCTGCATCAGATCCTTGTCTGACGAGACGATGGTGGCGCTGGCGCCGCGCTCGCAGGCCTGTCGCACATAGGTCGCGATGAGATCGTCGGCCTCGAAGCCGGTCTGTTCCAGGCAGGGCAGATCGAAGGCGCGCACAGCCTCGCGGATCAGCGCGAATTGCGGGATGAGATCGTCAGGGGCCGGCGGCCGGTGCGCCTTGTAGTCCGGATAGATCTTGTTGCGGAACGTGATCTCCGACTTGTCGAAAACGATCGCCAGATGCGTCGGCCGATTGTCCTCCGGCATCTCGCGGAGCAGCTTCCACAGCATGTTGCAGAAGCCCAGCACGGCGTTGACCTGAAGGCCGTCGGATTTGCGGTTCAGCGGCGGCAGCGCGTGATAGGCGCGGAAGATGTAGGAGGAACCGTCGACGAGGAAGACGTGGTCGCCCTTGCCTGCCGCCTTCGAGGCCACCGGTTTGGCAGGGGCTGTCGCGGCGGGCTTGGTATCGGCGGCGACTTTGGACGCGGCCTTGGTGTCAGCTTTGGCGCTGGTCTTCGGGGATGTCTTCGGCGAGGTCTCGGGCGAGGTCTTGGGCATGGGCCGCAATGTATGAATTTTTGCGGGCATTGACAGCCTGGGAAGCGCGAATTTTGGGTCGGTTGCGCGACTATCCCCACTGTCATTCCCGCGAAAGCAGGGAATCCAGTACGCCGCGGCTTCCTGGCCCAACCACTGACGTCTCGGCGGACTGGTCGCCCCGGTCAAGCCGGGCGACGACACCGGCTACTCCGCCGGCTGCAACCGCACGCCGACCTTCTTCGGCGCGATCCAGAACGCATCGGGCCGCTCGAACAGGAAGCGCACATTGAAACGCAGCGCCACGCGCCAGATCGCCAGCGCTCCGAGCACGCCTGCGATGGTGACGATCAGCGACACCGTGCCGATGTCAGGGATGACGCCCGTGCGCAGCAGCAGCGTCCGCGTCGCCGCCATCGGCAGGAAGAAGGCGAGATAGATCACGATCGAATGCTCGCCGCAGAAGCGGAGGAAGCTCAGCCATTGCGCGCGCGCCAGGAGCGTGCCGGTCGCGATGATGGCACATGCGCCGGCGAAGCCGAGCACGAGAGAGACGATCGCCCACTCGCTGGCGCCCCACGCGACCAGGCCGGCATTGACCAGCGCCCAGATCGCGAGCGCCGCAAGTGCGAGACCCGGATGGCTGCGCGCGCGATCCGACAGGGCGAACACGTAAGGCGCGAACAGATAACCTGAATAGAAATAGACGAAGCGCGAGCAGAATTCGTCGATGACGGTCCAGCCGGTGTTGATGCGGGCGGTCTCCAGCGCGGCGGCGAGAAGCCAGATCGCGAGCGGCGGAGCTTTTCGTGTCAGTTTCGTGACGACGAAGAAGATCGGCAGCAGATAGATGAACCACAGCGTGCCGAACGGCTCGATGAAGGATTCAAGGTACAGGACGCCAACGGCGGGCCAGCCGGTCTCCGCGGCAAAGGCCGGCGCCTTGAAGCCGAACTGAATTGTCACCCAGACGACATAGAAATAGGCGAAATGCACTACCTTGCGGTCGAGATAGGTTCGCCAGTCCCGATTGATCACCAGAGACAGGAACAGCCCCGAAATCAGGAAGAAGTCCGGCATCCGGAACGGCTTTGCGAAGGCCACGGCGACATGCATGAAGCCGGTCTGCCCGGCGGCAAGCTCGACCCCCAGCACCGAATGCATCATCACCACCATGACGATGCAGATGCCCTTGGCGTAGTCGACCCAGTCGACACGCGCGGCAGAAGAGGCTGTGAGCCCGGCGCCGCCGATTGTGCCCGATCGTGTCATGGTGTCCCTATTTGAGGCGCCGCCCGCCCGTCCCTGTGTGGTCGCGGGGCAGTTTGGAGCCCAGTGGTTTCCGACTTCTTTACCGGTTCAAATCGCGGGCCGGTTTTTGCATGCGGACTGTTCCATGAGCTCTGGAAAATGCTAAACCGCCCCGAATTGGCCGAGTTGGGCTTTCGTTAACCAAGCTGGAACTGGATTTTTCATGCGCATTGCGATGATCGGCACGGGTTATGTGGGGCTGGTGTCCGGGGCCTGCTTTGCGGATTTCGGCCACGACGTCATCTGCGTCGACAAGGACGAGAAGAAGATCGCGGCGCTCCATCGCGGCGAGATCCCGATCTACGAGCCCGGCCTCGACGAGCTGGTGGCGAACAATGTCAGAGCCAAGCGGCTCGATTTCACCACCGACCTGACCAAGCCGGTGGCGGATGCCGATGCTGTGTTCATCGCGGTCGGCACGCCCTCGCGCCGCGGCGACGGCCATGCCGATCTCTCCTACGTCTACGCCGCGGCAAAAGAGATCGCGCAGTCGCTTCAAGGCTTCACCGTCGTGGTGACGAAGTCGACTGTCCCGGTCGGCACCGGCGACGAGGTCGAGCGGATCATCCGCGAAGCCAATCCCAAGGCTGACGTGGTCGTCGCCTCCAACCCCGAATTCCTGCGCGAGGGCGCGGCGATCCGCGATTTCAAGTTCCCCGACCGCATCGTGGTCGGCACTTCGGACGAGCGCGGCCGCAAGGTGATGGGCGACATCTACCGCCCGCTGTCGCTGAATCAGGCGCCGCTGATGTTCACCGCGCGCCGCACCGCCGAGATGATCAAATACGCCGCCAACGCGTTCCTGGCGACCAAGATCACCTTCATCAACGAGATCGCCGATCTCTCCGAAAAGGCCGGCGCCAACGTGCAGGAGGTCGCGCGCGGCATCGGTCTCGACAACCGCATCGGCACCAAGTTCCTGCATGCCGGTCCCGGCTTCGGCGGCTCGTGCTTCCCGAAGGACACCAAGGCGCTGATCAAGATCGCGCAGGACTACGACGTCAACCTGCGCATCGTGGAATCCGTTCTGGCGGTCAACGAGAACCGCAAGCGTGCGATGGCGCGGAAAGTCAGCCAGGCGCTCGGCGGCTCGCTGCGCGGCAAGACCATCGCGGTGCTCGGCCTCACCTTCAAGCCCGACACCGACGACATGCGCGACGCGCCGTCGATCCCGCTGGTGACCGGCCTGATCGACATGGGTGCGAAGGTGAAGGCGTTCGATCCCGTCGGCATGGAGCAGGCCAAGGGCGAACTGCCCAACATCACCTATTGCGAGGATGCCTATTCCTGTGCGCAAGGTGCCGACGCGCTCGTCATCGTTACCGAATGGGTGCAGTTCCGTGCGTTGGACCTCGACCGGCTGAAGGCGACCATGGCGCAGCCCGTCATCGTCGACCTCCGCAACATCTACCGCCCCGAAGACATGGAAGCCGCCGGGTTCACGTACGAGAGCGTCGGCCGGCCCCCTGTGCAGGGCTGATTGCAGACGGGTTATCCGCTAGATGGGTCATGGCCGGGTTTGTCCCGGCCATCCACGTCATGTTCGCTGTCAGATGAAGGAACGTCATGCCCGGAGTCGGGCATGACGACGGGATGACTTCTTGCCCCGCAGCTTCGCCACCCCCCTTCCGATCGATGCCGTGCTCGACGATCTGTCGCGCACGCTGGAAACCAACAACGCTGCCGTGCTGGTGGCGCCGCCCGGCGCCGGCAAGACCACGCGGGTGCCGCTGGCGCTGCTCGATGCGCACTGGGCGAAGGACAAGAAGATCATCGTGCTGGAGCCGCGCCGCATCGCCGCGCGCGCCAGCGCCGACCGCATGGCCAAGTCGCTTGGCGAGCGCACTGGCGAGACCGTCGGCTATTGCGTTCGCTTCGGCTCGAGGATCTCGCGCGCGACCCGCATCGAGGTGGTGACCGAAGGGATCTTCACCCGCCAGATCCTGGACGATCCCGAACTGACAGGCGTCGCCGCCATCCTGTTTGACGAATTTCACGAGCGCTCGCTCGACGCCGATCTCGGCCTCGCGCTGGCGCGCGATGCGCAAACCGGCCTGCGCGAAGACTTGCGCATCCTGGTGATGTCGGCGACGCTCGATGGCGCGCGCGTGGCAAGATTGCTCGGTGATGCCCCCGTCGTTGAAAGCGAGGGCCGCGCCTTTCCGGTCGAGACGCGCTATCTCGGCCGCAAGGCGGACGCGCCGATCGAGCGGCAGATGGCGGACGCGATCGCATCCGCGCTGCGCGCCGATAGCGGCTCGGTGCTGGCGTTCCTGCCAGGCGCCGCCGAGATCCGCCGCACCCAGAACTTTCTCGGCGAGCGCGTGCAGGACGCTGCCATCGAGATCGTGCCGCTGTTCGGCGCTCTCGATGCCGCCGTGCAGGACCGTGCCATCGCGCCGGCGCCGACGGGTACGCGCAAGGTGGTGCTGGCGACCTCGATCGCCGAGACCTCGCTCACCATCGAGGGCGTGCGCATCGTCGTCGATTCAGGTCTTGCCCGTGTCCCACGCTACGAGCCGGACATCGGCCTGACGCGGCTCGAGACCGTGCGCGCCTCGCGCGCGGCGGTGGACCAGCGCCGCGGCCGCGCCGGCCGCACCGAACCCGGTGTCTGCTACCGGCTCTGGGACGAGCCGCAGACCGCCTCGCTCGCACCCTACACCCAGCCGGAAATCCTCAGCGCCGATCTGTCTTCGCTGGTACTCGATCTCGCGCAATGGGGCGTGAGCGATCCCGCCACGCTGTCGTTCCTCGATCCGCCACCCCAGCCGGCCTGGAAGGAGGCGAAGAGCCTTCTCACCGAGCTCAACGCGCTCGATGTTGACGGCCGCATCACCGCTGAAGGCAAGAGCCTGCGTGCGCTCGCGCTGCCGCCGCGGCTGGCGCGCATGATCGTGGATTCGCATCGCGCTGGAAGCGGCGAGGCCGCGGCCGAGATCGCCGCGATCATCACCGAACGTGGACTTGGCGGCGACAGCGTCGATCTCGAGCACCGGCGCGACCAGTTTCGCCGTGACCGCTCGCCGCGTGCCGCGAGCGCGCGCGATCTGGCGCGCCGCTGGGCCTCGCAGGTTGCGGTGTCGGAGAAGGCAGGACCGCAGGAGGATCTCTCGACCGGGTTGATGCTCGCTTATGCGTTTCCCGACCGCGTCGCGCGCAATCGCGGCAATGGCAGTTTCGTGCTCGCCAACGGCCGCGGCGCTTCGGTCGAGCAGACGTCCTCGCTCGCCCGCGCGCCCTACATCGCGATCGGCGAAATGACGGGAACGGCGGCGAGCGGGCGAATCCTGCTCGCGGCTCAGATCACGCAGGACGAGATCGAGAACCATTTCGCCGAGCATATCGAGACCACCGACGAGATCTCGTTCGATCGTGGCGCGATGGCGCTGCGCGCGCGGCGCAAGCGCGTGTTGCATGCCATCACCCTGTCCGAGGCGACGCTTGCCGTGTCGCCTTCGGAAGATACCGCACGCATCTTCGCGGACGGGCTGATCGCAGCCGGCCTCGACCGGCTGCCCTGGTCGAAGGCCGCCAAGCAGTGGCGCGACCGAGTGACGTTCCTGCGCAAAGCCGAGGGCGACAGCTGGCCCGACGTGTCGGACTCCGGGCTGATCGCGCGCCGCGAGGATTGGCTGGTGCCGGCGCTCTACGACAAGATCGCGCTCAAGGATGTTTCCGCGGGCGATCTCTCCGATGCGCTGATGTCGCTGTTGCCCTGGGACATGCGTGCGCGGCTGGACCGCGAGGCGCCGACACATTTCGAGGCGCCGACCGGCAGCGTGCTCGCGATCGACTATGAGGCCGAGCAGGGGCCGACCATCGCGGTACGGCTCCAGGAATTGTTCGGCCTCAACACGCATCCCTCGATCGCCGCCGGCAAGGTGCCGCTGGTGCTGGAATTGCTTTCGCCAGCGCAGCGTCCGGTGCAGGTGACGCGCGATCTCCCCGGCTTCTGGCGCGGCAGCTATGCCGCAGTCCGGTCCGACCTGCGCGGCCGCTATCCGCGTCACCCCTGGCCGGACGATCCCGCCAATGCGCTGCCGACCCGGCGGGCAAAGCCGCGCGGGACGTAAGAACTCTCACCTGGAATTAACCGTCCGCTCATCCTTTTCGTCAAAATGGCATCGGCCCAGCCGTGGCTTCGCTCGCGGCCGAGCCTGTCGCGTGGTGAAATCGAGCTTTCCGGCTCGGAAGTGGTGTAATGCGTAACATTATGATCATCGCGGCCGTCATGATCGGCCTCGGCACCTTCATGGCGCAGATGGCGGACAAGATGAGCTCGGCATCCGCCACCTCGGTGCCGCGCACGACAGTCGCCGTTGCAGCCACAGAGCCCGCCGGCGGCCGCAGCATCAGCATCCCGCGCGACGGCCGCGGTCATTTCCAGACGGAGGGCCGGGTCGACGGCCAGCGCATCGGCTTCATGATCGATACCGGCGCTTCCGTGGTCGCATTGAACGAGAGTTCGGCAGCCCGCTTTGGCCTCCGTCCCTCGCGCAGCGACTACAACGCAACCGTCTCCACCGCCAACGGCACCATCAAGGCCGCGCGCACCCGCATCGCCATGCTCGAAGTGGGTGGCCTGGTCGTGCGCGACGTCGATGCCATGGTGCTGCCTGACGCAGCACTGTCGGAGAACCTGCTCGGTCTCTCCTTCCTGTCCCGCCTGAAGCGCTTCGAATACGCCAACGGCCAGATGGTGCTGGAGCAGTAAGCGTAGTCCACGCTGTCACGCGGCCCGCCCATTTCAAGAAGATATCTTTGCTCCGGCCGCCCTCCCGGTAACGTTTCTCCGTTACCAAACTGCCGCAATTATCGGCCATAAGCCTTCATTCCCGCCTTTCGTTGCAGCCCGGCATTCGCTAAGGCTGCGGCAAATCCTGCCCCCTTTGCACGAGACGTCTCAATGTTCCCGAAGCCGAAATCCGTATTGTTGCCCAACACCTACGCCTTCGAATCCGAGCCGATGGTGAAGCCGACGGGCTTTCGCGAATACGACGCGCGCTGGTTGTTCCAGAAGGAAATCAACCTGATGGGTGTGCAGGCGCTCGGCATGGGGCTGGGCGCGCTGATCGCCGAGCTCGGCGTCCGTCAGGAGATCGTCACCGGGCACGATTTCCGCGGCTATTCGGCGTCGATCAAATATGCGCTGATCTCCGGCCTGATGGCGGCGGGGTGCAAGGTGCACGATATCGGCCTCGCCGTGACTCCGATGGCCTATTTCGCGCAGTTCGACCTCGACGTGCCCTGCGTCGCCATGGTCACGGCCTCGCACAACGACAATGGCTGGACCGGCGTGAAGATGGGCGCCAACCGCCCGCTGACCTTCGGCCCCGACGAGATGACGCGGCTCAAGGAGATCGTTCTCAACGCCGAGTTCAAGAACAAGGCCGGCGGCTCCTACCAATTCCACGAGAACTATCCGGCGCGCTACATCGCCGATCTCACCTCCCGTCCCAAGCTGACGCGCAAGCTCAAGGTGGTCGCGGCCTGCGGCAACGGCACCGCCGGCGCGTTCGCCCCGCAGGTGCTGGAAGCGATCGGCTGCGAGGTGATCCCGCTCGACACCGAGCTCGACCACACCTTCCCGAAATACAATCCGAACCCCGAGGACATGGAGATGCTGCACGCGATCCGCGACGCGGTGCTGCATCACAACGCCGATGTCGGCCTCGGCTTCGACGGCGACGGCGACCGCTGCGGCGTCGTCGACAACACCGGCGAAGAGATCTTCGCCGACAAGGTCGGCGTGATGCTGGCGCGAGACATGTCCGCGATTCACAAGGATGCGCAGTTCATCGTCGACGTGAAGTCGACCGGCCTCTTCATCACCGATCCCGTGCTGCAGGAGCAGGGCGCCAGGACCGCCTACTGGAAGACCGGCCATTCCTACATGAAGCGCCGCACCAACGAGACGGGCGCGCTCGCGGGGTTCGAGAAATCCGGCCATTTCTTCTTCAACAAGCCGTATGGCCGCGGCTATGACGACGGCCTCGTGTCGGCGATCGCGATCTGCGACATGCTCGACCGCGCGCCCGGCAAGTCGATGGCCGACCTGAAGAACGCGCTGCCGAAGACCTGGTCGTCGCCGACCATGTCGCCGCACTGCGCCGACGAGGTCAAATACGGCGTCATCGACAAGGTGGTGAAGCACTTCGAGGGCTTGCAGGAGAGCGGCGCCAAGATCGGGGGACAGGCGATCCGTGATCTCGTCACCGTCAATGGCGTACGCGTCACGGTGGAGGACGGCAGCTGGGGCTTGGTGCGAGCGTCCTCCAACAAGCCCGAGCTCGTCGTCGTGGTCGAGAGCCCGGTCTCCGAGCAGCGCATGCACGACATGTTCGAGATGGTGAACAGCGTGCTGCGCACGCATCCCGAAGTCGGCGAGTACAATCAGAAGATTTGAGCGCCTGCGCGCGCTCAGCCTCCGGGCGGGCCGAACAGGGCGCGGAGCTTCGCGCCCGCCCCCGGCGCCCTCCAGGCGTCGTCCAGCATCGCGATCCATTCGCCGAGCGCGATCCGGATCGGGTTGAAGGATTGGACGCCCCCGACGAGGCCGAACCGGAGCGGCTGGTCGGAGGGATGTTCGGCAAAGGTCCCGAACAGGCGGTCGAACACGATCAGGATGCCGCCGTAGTTCTTGTCGAGGCACGGCTCATTGCAGGCATGGTGCACGCGATGGTGGCTCGGCGTGTTGAGCACCCATTCGAAGACGCCGAGCTTCGGCCCGAACTGGCTGTGGATGAAGAACTGATAGAGCAGGTTGATGCCGAGCATTGCCACGATCGCAAACGGATGAAATCCGATCAGCGCGAGCGGCAGGAAGAACAGGAAATTGCCCGAGATGTTGCCGGTCCAACCGAGCCGGATCGCCGCAGTCAGGTTCAGCCGCGTCGTCGAGTGATGCACCGCATGCGTCGCCCACATCCAGCGAATGCGATGCGACGCGCGATGCTGCCAATAGTACAGGAATTCGCTGCCCAGGAATAATCCTGCGAGCGCGACCGGCGTGGTCTGCGCAAAGTCGAACAGGCGGTGCTCGTACAGGAACGCGAAGGGCACGGCGAGAAGGCCGGCCTCGATGGCGCGGAGCAGGCTCTGTCCCAACGCCACGCCGAACGAGGCAGCGCTTTCGCGCCAGTCGTGGGTATCGTGACGTGCGAGTCGTCCGATGCCGTATTCGAGCAGCATGAGGCCGAGCGCGGTTGCGAGGATCAGTTGCCTGAGCATCGGGTCGAGCAGCAGTGAAGCGTAGCCCACGGCATTCTCCTATTTCGGTGCCGCGGCGGCGCTGGCGGCATTGTTTCGCAGCGCCTGCGCGCGCGGCAGCGCTTGCGCACAGGATGAGGAGAGCTGGCCGGCATGGGATTGAAGGCAGGCGATGATGCGCCCGCCACCCGGTGCAATGCTGCTGCACAGGCGGTCAAGGTCGGTGCGACACGCCTGCACGATGGTCCTTGCTTCGCTGCGCATCTGCGGCGTGATCTGCGTCTGCAATTGCGTCTGGGCGAGCACGGATGTCGAGGTTGCAAGGCCGAGGGCGACGACGGTTGCGGCTTGCGGCAGAGAACGGAAAATCGACGGCACGGTGCGGATCCTTTCTGACTATATGAGGTCGGCCGTCGCCGCGCGGGGCTGACGCGGCGACGGCGGCGATGCGTCAGCGCGAGACCGTGCCGGTGCGGGTGTAGGTATTGCCGGCGGGACCGGTTCGCGTCACGGTGCGCGTGCAGCTTCCGTAGGCGCAGCTTCCCGTCGCGGTGACGTGAGAGGTGCCGCGCGGCCCGCTCGCCGTCGCCGACCGCGTCCAGGCATTGGCGTCGGCTGCCGCCGCGACCGACAGGGTGCCGATGACGAGGGAGGTGAGGAAAAGCTTGGTCATGGTGGTTGTCTCCTTCTGGGGGCTGCCGTGAGCGGGAGCCGTGCGGAGGAGACTGGGGCTGCTGCGTGTGCGCCGCATTGCCGAAACGCAACGATTGTTGGGACTTTGTCGGCCTCATGTAACACCATGTAACAACGGTGCCGCAGCCCTTGCGCGGCAAGCGCGGTCGTCCACAATGGGGCGATGAACGCGCCTTCGGCCACGATCCTCATGGTGGAGGATGATCCCGAGATCAGCCGTCTCGTTGCCGACTTCATGCGGCGCGAGGGGTTCGAGGTCGCCTGCGTCGCCGACGGCAAGTCCATGGATTCGATGCTCCAGCGCCTGCGGCCCGACATCGTCATCCTCGATTTGATGCTGCCGGGCGAGGACGGGCTTTCGATCTGCCGCCGCTTGCGCGCCGACGATGCCATCCCGATCCTGATGCTGACCGCCAAGAGTGACGAGATCGATCGCGTGGTCGGTCTTGAGATGGGCGCTGACGATTATCTCACAAAGCCGTTCGGTCCGCGCGAGCTCTTGGCGCGGGTTCGCGCCATCCTGCGCCGCGCCAACGGAACTCCGGCCAAGCCGCTTGTCCGGCGATATGCCTTCGACCGCTTCGTGATCGATCTCGATGCGCGCAGCGTCGAGACGACCGAGGCCGAGACGCCGGAACTGCAATTGACCAGCGCCGAGTTCGACCTGCTCGGCTGCTTCGTGCAGCGGCCGCGAAGGGTGCTCACGCGCGACCAGATCCTCGACTGGACCCGTGGCCGTTCGGCGGAGCCGTTCGACCGCACCGTCGATATGCTGATCTCGCGGCTGCGCCGCAAGCTCGATGGTGCAAGTCCCGGCTCCAACCTGATCACGACGGTGCGCAACGGCGGCTATCTGTTCACCGCGACAGTCAAGCAGGTGTCGTGATGCTGCGCGTGACGCTCGCCGCGCGGCTCGCTCTGATCGGGCTGGTGGGGATTACCCTGGTGATCACGGTGGTCGTCGCGATCTTCTACCGCACGACCCTCCGCGAAAACGAGCTGACCCGGCCTTCGCCCGCGCGTCTCGATGCGCTGGCCACGCTCCTGGAGCGAACGGACGCGGGTTCACGGCAGGCCGTGCTCGATGCGGTGTCTTCGCCGCAGTTCACCGTGCGCATCGTGCCGTCGGGCGCGCCGGTCGGCGGCGAGACGCCGCCGGAGCAGCAGGAACTGCGCGAGACCTATGCGGCGGGCCTTGCGGGCCGCCCCGTTGAGATCGTGCCGCCGTCCAATCATCGGGGCAGCCGGGTGTTTCCCCGCCTCGCGCGGTTGATGGCCAACGCGATCGAATTCCGCATCGGCCTGCGCAGCGGAGAGTTGCTGATCATCGACGCCTATACCCGCCTGCCGGTGAGCCCGTTCGGCCTTCCCGTCGGCTTCGGCGCAGGCCTGTTCGGCACGATTGTGGCGCTGCTGGCGCTGCTGGTCATGCAGCGCGAGACGCGGCCGCTGGCGCGGCTCGCCGCCGCCGTCGATCGTGTCGACCTGTCGGCCGATCCGCTGCCGCTGCCGGATGCGCGGCGCAGCGCGCCGGAGATCCGCGCCGTCATCGCCGCGTTCAACCGCCTGCAGGGGCGGCTTGCCGAAATGCTGCGTGCGCGCATGACGCTGGTTGGCGGCATTGCGCATGATGTCAGGACCTTCGCGACGCGGCTGCGGCTGCGCGTCGAGCACATTCCCGACGATGCCGAGCGGCAGCGGGCAGTGGCCGATATCGACGACATGATCCGGCTGCTCGACGATGCGCTGTTGTCGACGCGGGCGGGCGCCGGCGGCCTGTCGCAGGAAATGATCGAGCTCCCTGCGCTGGTCGCTGCCGAGGTGCACGATCGGCGCGTTCAGGGCGCGGCAGTCGAGTTGGTTTGCCACGAGCGGACGCGGAATGTGATCGTGCTCGGTGACAGGCTGGCGCTGCGACGAATCTTTGCGAACATCGTAGACAACGCGCTGGCCTACGGCCGCACCGCGCAGGTGGAGATTGCCATGAAGGACGGAGCCCTCGTCGTCTCGATCGACGATGAGGGACCCGGCATTCCCGCCGATCAGCGCCACACTGTGCTGGAGCCGTTCCATCGTCTGGAGAAGTCGCGCAACCGCGCGACCGGCGGAGCCGGTCTCGGCCTCGCGGTGGTCCGCAACCTGGTCGAAGCCCATGGCGGCACGATCGAGATCGGCGCAGCGCCAAGCGGAGGTACGCGCGTCAACGTCACGCTACCGGTGTTTCAGCTGTCCTGAAGCGTATTCGAGCGAAGTGGATACCGGTTCGCGTGTAGCAAACGCGTCAAACCAGCAATTGGCCGTCAGGCCGCCACCACCGCCGGAATCGGCAATGCCGTCACCGACTTGATCTTCTCCATCGCAAAGCGCGAGGTGACGTTCTTCAGCGGCACCGCGCTGATCAGCTTCTTGTAGAACACGTCATAGGCCTGCATGTCCGCGACCACGACCCGCAGCATGTAGTCGACATCGCCGGCCATCCGGTAGAACTCCATCACCTCGGGCATGGCGCTGACGGCTTCGGCGAATTTCTTGAGCCAGGCCTCGGAATGGTCGGAGCTCTCCACCGACACGAACACGGAAATGCCGAGGCCGATCTTGTTCTGGTCGACCAGGGCGACCCGCTTGATGATCACGCCGTCGGCCTCCAGCCGCTGGATGCGCTTCCAGCAGGGGGTCGAGGACAGCCCGACACGGTCGCCGATCTCGGCGACGGACAGGGAGGCATCCTCCTGGAGCACCATCAGGATCTTGCGGTCGATGGCATCGAGGCGGCGGCTGGTCTCGGGGATCTGCACAGCGGCATCGGTCATTTGAAGAACTTTGTTCCATTTCGGGCGCTGATTTACCTGATATAGAGAAAATCTTTCCCCGGCAAGCCAATATTCTTGGCGCGGACATGGCGTTGCCTAGGTGTCGCATGGAAAGAGTTGGACATATCAAAGGGTTACAGGCCAGCAAGGCCACTGCGCCAGCCACCGCGTTTCAGCGCCACGGCTGCCCGGAGAACGGACGATCGCACCGTGTTGCCGATACGGAGGCGACGGCGCACCCCGGATAGCCGTCAGCGGTCAGCTCTTGTCGTGCACCCAGCGGCCGAGCAGGTGATGAGCGATGGCGAACGGATGCGGACCGGCGAGCCCGTCCGGATGCGTCCGCGTCAGCATCTTGGCCGCCTCTTCGCGCGTGAACCAGCGCGCATCTTCCAGCTCCATGCGATCGACGACGATGTCCTCGTTGAGCGCCCGCGCGCTGCAGCCGATCATCAGCGACGACGGATAGGGCCAGGGCTGGGTCATGTAGTACTGCACGTCGGTGCAGCGAATGCCTGATTCTTCCAGGATCTCGCGGCGCACGGCGTCCTCGATGGTCTCGGCCGCCTCGACGAAGCCGGCGAGGCAGGAATACATGCCCGGCGGAAACTGCTTCTGGCGGCCGAGCAGGCATTTTTCGCCGGAGGCGACCAGCATGATCACGACCGGGTCGGTGCGCGGAAAGTGTTCGGCCTTGCAAGCAGGGCAGTCGCGCTTCCAGCCGCCTTCCTTCATCGCGGTACGTGCACCGCAATTGGCGCAATAGCCGTGCCGCTGATGCCAGCCGACCATCGACTTCGCCATTGCGATGGCTGACAGCTCCTGTGGCGGAAGCGCACCCTGCATCGCCATGCCGCGGAGTTCGGTCACGGTATAGTCCTCGCGGCCGACCAGCTTCTCGGCAGCGGCTTGCGGCATCCCCATTCCGAACACGGCCGCGCCCTCGCGCAGACCCAGGAAGACCGTGCCGGGATTGGCGCCGCATTTCAGCGCCTCGTCGATCGAGAGCAGCGCGCGCACTTTGTCGCCGTCGCGCTTCACCAGCAGCGAGTCGCGATAGACCACGTAGGCGCGTGAGGACGGCTTCTGCTCCATCGCGAACAGCTTCTCGTCGTCTCGGCGCAGATGCGCGGCGCGGTCGAGGACGTTGGTGACGAAGGCCGGCTGTCCCAGCGGAAATGCGTCGAATGCTGACATTATTGTTCTTTCAACCCAACCAGATCTTGCGGCGAAGCGCGCTGATGAAATTCTGCACTTCAGTGGCATCGTGCGCCAGCGGCGGCATGACGCCCCAAACCGGTCGCGGCCAGGCCGCGTCGCTGGTGCGGCGTGCGATGATGTGAACGTGAAGCTGCGGCACGAGATTGCCGAGGGCGGCGACGTTGAGCTTGTCGCACTTGGTGATCTCCTTGAGGGCGCGAGATACGCGGGAGATCTCGGTCATCAGCTGCGCCTGCTGCACCTCGTCGAGGTCGATGATCTCGACCGCGTCGGGGCGCCGCGGCACCAGCAGCAGCCAGGGATAATGCGCGTCCTTGATGACCAGCACCTTCGACAGGGGCAGGTCGCCGATGTCGATGGTGTCCTCTTTCAGGCGGGAGTGCAGCGACCAGGCAGGTTCGGGCATGAAGACCTTCTCGTGATGATTCCCACCGTCGCAGAGACCACGGTTCCGGACAATAACCGTGATACGCCGTTGCATCGGGGCGGGCATGCCGATCCGGTCGGGCCAGCCGGCCCCGTGTGTCCCGGGACCCTGGGAACAGTCATCCTGCCCGCTTGCTTTCCGCTCCCTTTGGCCCCAAATAGGGACCGGGAGATTGGCGGTGGACGAGCCACTCGCCAACCGGGTCAGGTCCGGAAGGAAGCAGCCCTAACGAGGTCCGGATCGGGTCGCTCGTCAGTCTCCTACTTGTTTTTTCGAGCGAATTGCGCCGGCGGTCGCCCCGCCAGGCGCGCTCCTTTCCGCAAGAGCCGGCCGAGAGAGATTTCATTGCGGATCGACCGATGACCGACGCTGGCGCCCCTCCCAATCCCGATAGCGCCGGCCAGGCCGGCAATGCACCCTACCGGGTGCTGGCACGCAAATACCGCCCGTCCTCATTCGATGACCTGATCGGCCAGGAGGCCGTGGTCCGCACCGTCTCCAATGCGTTCGAGACCGGGCGCATTCCGCAGGCCTGGATTCTCACCGGCGTCCGAGGGGTCGGCAAGACCACCACGGCGCGCATCCTCGCCCGGGCGCTCAACTACGAGATGCCGGATGGCTCGGTGAAGGGCCCGACCATCCACATGCCGACCTTGGGCGTGCATTGCCAGGCGATCATGGAAAGCCGGCACATGGACGTGCTGGAGATGGACGCCGCTTCGCATACCGGCGTCGACGACGTCCGCCAGATCAACGACAGCGTGCGCTATGCCCCCGCCAGCGCCCGCTACAAGGTCTACATCATCGACGAAGTCCACATGTTGTCGACGGCGGCGTTCAACGCCTTCCTGAAGACGCTGGAGGAGCCGCCGGAGCACGCCAAGTTCGTGTTCGCGACGACCGAGATCCGCAAGGTCCCGGTCACCGTGCTGTCGCGCTGTCAGCGCTTTGATCTGCGCCGGGTCGAGGCGGACGTATTGATGAAGCACCTCGCCAATATCGCGACGAAGGAAGGCGTCGAGATCGAGCCCGAGGCGCTCGGCATCATCGCCCGCGCCGCCGAAGGCTCGGTGCGTGATTCGCTGTCGCTGCTCGATCAGGCCATCGCGCATGCGGCGGGCCAGGTGAAGGCCGATGCCGTCAGGCAGATGCTGGGGCTTGCCGACCGCACCCGCGTCATCGATCTCTTCGAGTCGCTGGCGCGCGGCGACATCGCGGCCGCCTTCAAGGAGTTCCGCGACCAGTACGACGTCGGCGCCGATCCGGTCGTGGTGCTCTCTGACCTCGCCGAATTCGTCAATTTCGTCACCCGTGTGAAGGTCATTCCGGCGGTTGCCGACAACGTCGCCTATGGCGAAACCGAGCGCGTGCGCGCCAAGGAGTTCGCTTCGAAGATCTCGATGCGCGTGCTGTCGCGGATGTGGCAGATGCTGCTCAAGGGCATCGCCGAGGTGCAGGCGGCGACGCGCCCCGCCGCGGCCGCTGAGATGGTGCTGGTGCGTATCGCCTACGTTGCCGACCTGCCGACGCCAGACGAAGCCATCAAAATGCTCGAGCAGAACGGCGGCGGCTCGCCGGTCGTGAACGGCGGCAGCGCAGCGCGCAGCAGTGCGCCGTCCGCGCCGATGTCCTCCGCAGCGCCGGTTTCCGCAGCGCCGGTTCGCATGCCGACATCCTCGCCCTCCTCGTTCGGCGGGGGCGGTGCCCGGCCGCAGATGGCGGCCCCCGCGCCGGATCCGCAGGCCGCAGCGCCCGTGCTGCGCGTCACCAGCTTCACCCAGCTCGTCGCCCTCGCAGGCCAGAAGCGCGACATCATGACCAAGAGCGCGCTCGAAGGCGACATGCGCCTCGTTCGTTTCGAGGAAGGCCGGCTGGAAGTCGCGCTCGAGCCCAACGCCTCCAAGACCATGATCTCGGAGCTCGCAAAGAAATTCGAGCTGTGGACCGGCCGGCGCTGGACCGTGATCGTCTCCAACGAGCAGGGCCAGCCGACGCTGCGCTCGGTGAACCAAGCGGCCAAGCAGGAGCATGCCCGTACCGCGGAAGCCGATCCGCGCGTGCAGGAGGTGCTGTCGCGTTTCCCCGGCGCCAAGGTCGTCGAGGTCCGCAGGCTTGCCCCCGAGGCGCCGGAATCCAATATTAACGCGGACTACGGCAGTGACGATCCGCCCGACGGTTCCGATGGCGACGATCTCTGACCATTCTTTCAAGGACGAGCACCCATGGCTGATTTTCTCGGCATGATGAAGCAGGCGGCGCAGCTGCAATCCAAGATGCAGGAGATGCAGGAGCAGCTCGCCAACGTCGAGGTCGAGGGCATCTCCGGCGGCGGCCTCGTCGCCGTGCGCATGACGGCGAAGATGGACGTCAAGGGTGTCAGGATCGATCCCTCGTTGATGAAGGCGGAGGAGCGCGAGGTGCTGGAAGACCTGCTCGTCACCGCCTTCGGTGATGCCCGCCGCAAGGCGGAGACCGCGATGCAGGAGAAGATGCAGGCCCTCACCGGCGGGCTCGGCCTGCCACCGGGGTTGTTCGGCCAGTAATTATGAGCGCTGTTGCAGGTCCTGAGATCGAGCGGCTGGTCCAGCTGCTCGCGCGGCTGCCGGGCCTCGGTCCGCGCTCGGCGCGGCGCGCGGCGCTGCATCTGATCAAGAAGCGCGAAGCACTGATGATGCCGCTGGCCTCGGCCATGCAGGTGGCGCTGGACAAGGTCCAGGTCTGCAAGACCTGCGGCAACATCGACACGCAAAATCCCTGCACCGTCTGCACGGATCCGAAGCGCGATCCCTCGATCATCGTCGTCGTCGCCGACGTTGCCGATCTATGGGCGCTGGAGCGGGCAAATGCCACCCAGGGGCGCTATCATGTGCTGGGCGCGACATTGTCGCCGCTCGACGGCGTCGGCCCCCAGGACCTCACCATCGACGCGCTGGTGGCGCGCGCGCATGATTCGCAGGTGCACGAGATCATCCTGGCGCTGAATGCGACGGTCGACGGCCAGACCACGGCGCATTACATCACCGACCTGCTTCAGGACGCCAATGTGAAGGTGACGCGGCTCGCCCACGGAGTTCCCGTCGGCGGCGAGCTTGATTATCTCGACGAAGGTACGCTATCGGCTGCGATGCGGCAGCGTACGCTGTTCTAGCAATCCAGACTTTTACGGAACGGACGATATGACGACACGATTCGCCAAACGGCTGGCCCTGGTTGCGATGATGATGGCGGTGGTGACCCCGGCTGTTTCCGCGCAGCAGGACGATGGAGTCCCGCCGCCGTCCAAGCCCGGCAAGCCGATCAACACCGGCGACGTGCTGTCGGGCGAATTGAATGCAATGAAGGTGCGCGACGTCAAGAACGGCAAACGCGTTGCGACCTACCAGATCACCACCGAGCCGCGCCGCCTGCCGCCGCCGAACGGGCTGTGCAATCTCGAGACCGGCCCCGAAACCTTCCAGCTCGTCACCTCCAGCGATGCGCAGGCCACTCAGCTGAAGTCGTTCGTCGGCAAGGAGATCTCCGTGAAGGTCGACGAGATCGCCTGCGCCAGCGATCCCGGCCAGATGAGCGAGGCCGTGATCACCAAGTGGAGCCTGATCAAGAAGCAGTAGGAGGGCGGCGATGCTGTCTCCGCCGTCATTGCGAGGAGCCCTTGCGACGAAGCAATCCAGACTGCCTCAGCGGTGACAGTCTGGATTGCTTCGCTTCGCTCGCAATGACGAAAGAGAGAGGTGAGTTCTACACCCGCGCGGGCTCCAAGGTTTCGAAATGCCCGCGCTTCTGCAAGTACGCCAGCAGCATCAAGCTCGGGATTGCGACGAGCACCGAGATCGCGAAGAACATCGGCCAGCCCGTCGCTTTCGCCAGATAACCCGCACCCGATGACAGATAGGTGCGTCCCACGGCGGCGAGCGCCGTCAGCAGCGCATATTGGGTCGCCGTGTGCAGCGGGTTCTGGCACAGCGCCGAGAGATAGGCGACGAAAATCACCGTGCCGATGGCGTTGCAGAAATTATCGGACGTGATCGCGAGAGTCAGCGCCCATTCATTGACGCCGACCAGTGCCAGCCACGTGAACGACAGGTTGGACATCGATTGGACGATGCCGCCGATCCAAAGGCTCGTTGCGAGCGAATAGCGCCGCGCCACAAAGCCGCCGGCGAAGCCGCCGGCCAACGTCGCGACAATGCCGACGCCCTTGACGATCACGGCATAGTCGTTCCGCGTGAAGCCGATATCGATCACGAACGGCACCGTCATGTTGCCGGAGAACGCGTCGGTGAATTTGAACAGCACGACGAAGGCGAGCACGACCCATGCTTCCTTGCGCCGCAGGAACTCCGAGAATGCGCCCAGCGCGGCATGAAGCACCCGCGATATCGCGCCCTCGTCCTGTGTGGCGGCCTCCGCGCGCTCGGATTGTGGAGGCTCGGTGGCGGCCAGTGCAGTCACCGTGCCGATCAGCACCAGAGCGGCCATCACCACGTAGCCCCACATCCAGGCTGCGCCACGCGGGACGATCGTCTCGAAACCCGTCACGATGAACAGGGCGCCCGCGGTCGATATCAGCATGCCGATGCGGTAGGCGGCGACATAGGCGGCCATGCCGGCGGCCTGCTCGCTTTCGGGCAGGCTCTCGACCCGGAACGCATCGACGACGATGTCCTGCGTCGAGGACATTGTCGCGACCAGCAGCGCACCGAGCGCGACGAACAAGGGTGAGCGTGCCGGATCGGTCAGCGCTAACAGCAGAATCGCGCCGATCAGCAGCAATTGCGAGAACACCAGCCACCCGCGGCGACGTCCGAAGGCACGCGTGAAGAACGGCACGTGCAGCGCGTCAACCAGCGGCGCCCACAGGAATTTCAAGGTGTATGGCGTTCCGACCAGCGCAAAGAGCCCGATCGTTCCGAGATCGACCCCCGCCTCGGCCATCCACACCAGCAGCGTCGATCCCGACAGCGCCAGCGGCAGCCCCGAGGAGAAGCCGAGGAACAGCACGATCAACACCCGCGGCTGCAGGTAAACGGAAAGGCTTTCGCGCCAGGAGGCGACGGGTGCAGTGCTTGCGGCAGGAGAGGTCGCGTCGGGGGCGGTCATGGCGGCGGTGTTAGCAGATTCCGGGGGAAAAGACTCTCGCGGTAGCTGGTGAGACGGGAGAGCTTCCGGCTCGATCGGTGTCATCGTCCGCGAAGGCGGTCGATCCAGTAATCACCAGCGGCTCGGTTCAATCACAATTGCTGCGGCGTACCGGATACCCCGCCTTCGCGGGGTATGACGGCGTGCCCCAATCTCACTCCCCCGCCTGGAGCTTCCGCGGGAACAGCTCTGCCGCTCCCGTCGCCACCAGCCGCGGACCCTCCGGCGCGTCGCTCTTGCTGAAATCGAGCTCCTCGATTCGTCCGGCACGCTTCTCGATCTTGTCGGCGGAGATCAGCACCTGGCGGACGTCCTCGTTGACGTCGGCGAAATGCTTCTGCAGCTTCAGCACACGGTCGCGCAGACGGCCGAGGTCGTCGCCGAGCTTGATCACTTCGGTGCGGATCTGGTCGGCGGCGTCGCGCATGCGCGCGTCCTTCATGATCTGCTGCATCACCTGGATCGCGAGCATCAGCAGCGAGGGCGACACCAGCACGACGCGGGCGCGATAGGCCTTCTGGATCACGTCGTCGAAACCGTCGTGGATCTCGGCATAGACCGACTCCGACGGCACGAACATCAGCGCCATCTCCTGGGTCTCGCCGGCCACGAGATATTTCTCGGCGATGTCGCTGACATGCTTCATCACGTCGCCGCGCAGCCGCTGCGTGGCAACCCGCCGCTCCTCGTCGGTGCGGGCGTCGTGCAGCGCGGTCATCGCCTCCAGCGGAAACTTGGCGTCGATGCAAAGCGGGCGCTGGTCGGGCAGGAACACGACGCAGTCGGGCCGCTTGCCGGTCGAGAGCGTGAACTGGAACTCGTAGGAGCCTTTGGGGAGACCGTCCTGGACGATCGCCTCCATCCGTGCCTGGCCGAAGGCGCCGCGCGACTGCTTGTTGGCGAGCACGTCGCGCAACGTGGTCACCTGCGTGGTGAGGTCCGTGAGGTTCTTGTGCGCGTTGTCGATGATGCCGAGCCGTTCATGCAGGGCGCGCAGGCTCTCCATCGTGTTGCGGGTGGTGTGTTCCATGGACTCGCCGACGCGATGGGTCACTGAATCCAGCCGCTCGTTGACCGCACGAGCCATCTCGGCCTGGCGGCCGGCCAGCGCCTGGGTCATGGCATCGACCCGGCCCGACGACTCGCTCTGCGCCCGCAGCACCTCGCTCAGCCGTTCCTCGAGCTCGTCGGCACGGATTGCATTGGCCATGGCGAGTTCCGCGCCGCGCCGCCCCGAGCGCGCGATCACCACCGCGATCACAATCAGCAGAATGAGGACGAGCGTGCCGAAGCCGATCAGCACGTCAACGGTACGTACCGGCCAGTCGCCAACCATGAAGATGATTTCGTTCATGCAGCCTTGTAGCCGATTCGCAGGGTCGATGCGAACGAAGAGGGAACGTGTCGGGCGACAATCCCCTGATTTCCATGGTTAACGAACCCTGAAGCTTTCATGGTTGGTGGAGGATTGACGGAGTTCCGGTCCGCATTGACCGCATCCGGCATGGGGCTTAAATCGCCGCCATGGCCCTCAGAGAAATCATCATCCTGCCCGACAAGCAGCTGCGTCTGGTCTCAAAGCCGATCGAGAAGGTCACGACCGAGATCCGCAAGCTTGCCGACGACATGTTAGAGACCATGTACGACGCGCCCGGCATCGGCCTCGCTGCGATCCAGGTCGCGCAGCCGCTGCGGCTCATCACCATGGATCTCGCCAAGCGCGACGAGAACGGCGAGACCAAGCCGCTCCCGCGCGTCTTCATCAATCCCGAGATCATCGCCTCGTCCGAGGAACTGTCGGTGTATGAGGAAGGCTGCCTGTCGATCCCCGAATATTACGAGGAGGTCGAGCGCCCCGCGAAGGTGCGCGTGCGTTTCACCGACCTCGACGGCAAGGTGCACGAGGAGGATGCCGAAGGCCTCTACGCCACCTGCATCCAGCACGAGATCGACCACCTCAACGGCGTGTTGTTCGTCGACTATCTGTCGAAGCTCAAGCGCGACCGCGTGATGAAGAAATTCGAGAAGGCCGCCAAGCGCGCGGCGGAGTAAAACTCTCTGTCGTTCCGGGGGCGATGCGAAGCATCCAACCCGGAACCTCGAGATTCCGGGCTCGGCTCTTCGAGCCGCCCGGAATGACGGTCACTGATTGCGTCCCTCCGCAGGTTCGTCACATGCCCCTCCGCCTCATCTTCATGGGCACGCCCGATTTCTCCGTGCCCACGCTGCTCGAGCTGGTCGCACACGGCCACGAGATCGTGGCGGTCTACACCCGCGCGCCGAAGCCCGGCGGCCGCCGCGGCCTGCAATTGCAGCCGACCCCGGTCGAGGACGCCGCGCGAAAGCTCGGCGTTCCCGTCCTGACGCCAAAGACGTTGAAGACCCAGGAAGCGCTGGACGAATTTCGCGCCTTGGATGCCGACGCCGCCGTCGTCGTCGCCTATGGCATGATCCTGCCGCAGGCGATCCTCGATGCGCCGAAGCTCGGCTGTTACAATCTGCACGCGTCGCTGTTGCCGCGCTGGCGCGGTGCGGCACCGATCAACCGGGCGATCATGGCAGGCGATGCCGAGAGCGGCGTCATGGTGATGAAGATGGACGTCGGCCTCGACACCGGCGACGTCGCGATGGCCGAGCGCATCGCGATATCAGACAGCATGACCGCACGCGACCTGCACGACCGTCTCTCCCGGCTGGGTGCCGACCTGATGGTGCGCGCGATGGCCGCGCTCGAACGCGGCGGCCTCCAGCTCCGAAAGCAGAGCGAGGAGGGTGTCACCTATGCTGCCAAGATCGAGAAGGCCGAGGCGCGGATCGACTGGAGCAAGCCGGCCCGTGCCGTGCTGCGCCACATCCACGGCCTGTCGCCGTTTCCCGGCGCCTGGAGCGAGCTCGCGAACATCAGCGAAAACGCGCGCGTCAAGATCCTGCGCTGCGAACTCGCCAAGGGCACCGGCGCGCCGGGCGAGGTGCTCGACGATCAGCTCACCATCGCCTGCGGCGAGGGCGCGATCCGCATCCTGGAGCTCCAGCGCGAAGGCAAGGCCCGGGTGCAGGCCGCCGACTTTCTCCGCGGCATGCCGCTGAAGGCGGGCGCGAGGTTCAACTGATGCTGTCATACCCTGCGAAGGCGGGGTATCCAGCATGCCGAGGCTCCTGAGATCGAACCGAACCGTCACGATGTACTGGATCGTCCGCCTGCGCGGACGAAGACACCGGAAAGATGCCCCGCTACAAGCTCACCATCGAATATGACGGCGCGCCATTCTTCGGCTGGCAGGTGCAGGAGACGCTGCCGTCGGTGCAGGGCGCGCTGCAGGCGGCGGTGAAGGCGATGACAGGCGCGGATTTGCGCGTGCACGGCGCCGGGCGCACCGATGCCGGCGTCCATGCGCGCGGCCAGGTCGCGCATGTCGACGTCGACAAGCAGTTTCCGCCGGGCCGTTTTCGCGACGGGCTCAACGCGCATCTGCGCCCGCATCCGATCGCGGTGCTCGAGGCCGAGATCGTGCCCGACAGCTTCGAGGCGCGCTTCTCGGCCATCAAGCGCCACTACCGCTATCGCATCGTCAACACCCGCGCCAATCTCGCGCTCGACGTCGGCCACGCCTGGCGCGTGCCGCGCAAGCTTGATGCCGATGCAATGCATGCGGCGGCGCAGCGTTTGCTCGGCAAACACGATTTCACCACGTTCCGCGACACCGAATGCCAGGCCAAGTCGCCGGAGAAGACGCTCGATCAGCTCGACGTGATGCGCGACGGCCGCGAGATCACGATCGTCACCTCGGCGCGCTCCTTCCTGCACAGCCAGGTGCGCTCGATGGTGGGCTCGCTGGTCTGGGTCGGCGAGGGCCGCTGGAGCGCCGATGATCTGTCGGCCGCACTCGCCGCCCGCAAGCGCGCCGCCTGCGGCATCGTCGCACCGCCCGAGGGCTTGTACCTGATGAAGGTGGATTATTAACCCCTAATGCCGCCACCGCCGTCATGCCCGGGCTTGTCTCGGGCATGACGGCGGAGCGTTGGGCGAGAGTTAGCCCTACCCAAAATACCGCGTCAGTATCCCCCGATACACCCGCGTCAGCCTCTCCAAATCAGCCACCGGCACGCGCTCGTCGACCTGGTGCATGGTCTGGCCGACGAGACCGAACTCGATCACCGGGCAATAGCTGGAGATGAAGCGCGCGTCCGAGGTGCCGCCTGAGGTGGACAGCTCCGGCTTGCGGCCCGTCACTTCCTCGATTGCTGCCACCGCGAGATCGGTGAACGGGCCGGGCTTGGTGACGAACACGTTGGAGTTCGACGGCTCCCAGACGATGCGGGCCTTGATGCGGTTGCCGCAGGCCTTGGCGAGGCGCGCTTCGACCAGCTCGCGCAGGCTGGCCTGGGTGTGGTTGTCGTTGTAGCGGATGTTGAATTTCGCACGGGCCTCGCCGGGGATGACGTTGCTGGCCTTGTTGCCGACGTCGACCGAAGTGAATTCGAGGTTGGAGGCCTGGAACTGCGCGCTGCCATGGTCGAGAGGCTCGTCGGAGATCGCAACGATCAAGCGCGCGATGTCCGGCACCGGATTGGAGGCGCGGTGCGGATAGGCGACATGGCCCTGCACGCCGTCGACGACGAGCGTGCCCGATTGCGAGCCGCGGCGGCCGACCTTGATGGTGTCGCCGAGCGTCTCGACATTGGAGGGCTCGCCCAGCACGCAATGGTCGAATTTCTCGCCGCGCTCGGCGGCCCATTTCAACAGCTTGATCGTGCCGTTGATGGAAACGTCTTCCTCGTCGCCCGTGATCAGGAACGAGATCGAGCCCTTTCCGTCCGCGCGCGGCTTGCCGCCATTGCCGGCGAGATGCTCCAGCACCGCGGCGACCGAGCAGGCGATGCCGCCCTTCATGTCGACCGCACCCCGGCCATGCAGGACACCGTCCTTCACCTCTCCGGAGAACGCGCCGACGCTCCAGGCGCTCTCGTCCCCCGGCGGCACCACGTCGGTGTGGCCGGCAAAGGTGATGTGCGGCCCCTCGGTGCCGATGCGTGCATAGAGATTGTCGACGTCGGCGGTGCCGGGCTCGCTGAAGGTGACGCGGTGGCAGGCGAAGCCGGCTGCGGTCAGGATCTTTTCAAGCACCCCGAGGGCGCCGGCATCGGCCGGGGTTACCGAGGGGCAGCGGATCAGGTCCTGGGCGATCGAGAGAGCATCGGTCATGCGCGTCGGATCAATCCCGCAGCAGCTCGTTGATGCTGGTCTTGGAGCGCGTGCGCTCGTCGACGCGCTTGACGATGACGGCGCAGGCGGTGCTGGGGCCGATCTGGCCGTTCTTCATCGGCTTGCCGGGCAGCGCGCCGGGCACCACCACGGAATATTCGGGCACTTCGCCCATGAAGACCTCGCCGGTCTCGCGGTCGACGATCTTTGTGGAGGCGCCAAGGAACACGCCCATCGCCAGCACCGCGCCCTTGCGCACGATCACGCCTTCGGCGACCTCGCTGCGCGCGCCGATGAAGCAATCGTCCTCGATGATCACGGGCTCTGCCTGCAGCGGTTCGAGCACGCCGCCGATGCCGGCGCCGCCGGAGATGTGGACGCGCTTGCCGATCTGCGCGCAGGAGCCGACGGTGGCCCAGGTATCGACCATCGTGCTCTCATCGACATAGGCGCCGAGATTGACGAAGGAGGGCATCAGGACGACGTTCTTGGCGATGAAAGCCGAGCGGCGCACCACCGCGCCCGGCACGGCGCGGAAGCCCGCATCCCGAAACCGGTTCTCGCCCCAGCCCTCGAACTTCGAGGGCACCTTGTCCCACCAATTCGCCTTGCCGGGACCGCCGGGAATGACGCCCATGTCGTTGAGACGGAAGGACAGCAGCACCGCCTTCTTGAGCCACTGATTGACCTTCCACTTGCCGTCGGCGCCGCGCTCGGCAACGCGCGCCTCGCCCTTGTCCAGAATCTCCAGCGACTGGTCCACGGCCTCGCGCACCTCGCCCCTGGTCGAGGTCGAGATGCCGTCGCGCGCGTCGAAGGCGCTGTTGATGGTGGATTCGAGGGCTGCAAGGGACATCGGGATTTCCTCTGGGGAGCGGGAATTTTGATGGATTGGGGCGCTTTTTCGGGATTTGCAGGGGTGGAGTCAAGGCGTACTCCGCCGTTGCCTACACTCCGCTGTCGCCCCGGATCTGCGCTGACGCCTGTCCAGGAGACGACACGGGTCAGCCTGGCGACAGCTTACCCAAGAACCTCGCCAGATCATCCGTGACATGGTCGACATGGGCGGCGTCCCGGCCTTCCAGCTCCCAATCTTCCCGCACCACTTCTTTCGTCCCGTCAGGCACCACCAGGACCGTGGTCATGCCGAGCCGGTGCGGCACCGTGAGGTTGCGGGCAAGGTCTTCGAACATGGCGGCGCGGGTCGGATCGACGGCATGGTCGCTCAGGAACTTCCGGTACGTCTGCTCAGCCGGCTTGGGCTCGAACTCAGCGGCAATGATGTCGAACACACCGTCGAAATGCGAGGCGAAGCCGAGTCTCGCCAGTACGGCATCGACATGATCGACCGAGCCGTTGGTCAGGATCAGCTTGCGGCCCGGCAGCTTTGCGATGGCCGCGCCGAGCGCCGGGTTCGGCTCGAGCGGGGAGTGGTCGATCTTGTGGACGTAGGCGAGATAATCGTCTGCGGAGACGCCGTGCAGAGTCATCATGCCGCGCATGGTGGTGCCGAAGCGCAGGTAATAATCCTTCTGGATCTTGCGCGCTTCCTCCCGGCCGACATTCAGCCAGCTGCAGACGAACTCCCCGATCCGCGCATCGACCTGCTGCCACAGGTTGACGTGATGCGGATAGAGCGTGTTGTCGAGGTCGAACACCCAGGTGTCCACGTGGTCGAAAGTGCGGGGCAAGTTCATCGAATCCTCTTGATCACGGCACCGCAAAGCGCAGCGTCTTGCCGCCGCTCGACATGTCCACGGCGACAAACCCCGTCGGCGCAAATCCGCGCGCGCCGCAATCGGTCTGCTCGCTCGTTTCGAACTTGGTCTCGCGCGTGCAGAATTGCCTGTCGCCGCCCCAATTCAGCGGCCGGTCCCTGAGCTTCACGACGCGGTTGTCGGCGTCGACCGCCTCTGCGAAACTGAAGATCTGCTTCGGCTGGCCTGATACGTCGGGGTGCAGGCAGGTCTTGGGGTCGATGCGATACCAGCCGCGGCTCGTCACCGACTTGCCGTCGTCGGTCGCGATCGCCGCCATCACCTTGTGCGGCGTGTCGTTGCACCAGGTGAGGCCTGCGGCAGACGGCGTCTGCACCGCATCGACCATGGTCTTGAAGAAGGTCTGCGAGTTCACGATGTCCGGCGACAATCCGCGGCTCTTCAGGAAGGCGGCGAGCGCCGCTTGCGTCTTCGGCCCGTCGACGCCGTCGATCGGCGCCGCGTCGTAGCCCGCGATCACCAGCAGCCGCTGGATGCCGGCGAGGCGCGCCTGCTCGTCGTCATATTCGGAATCCTCGGCGAGATAGGCAATGAGGTTGCCGTCGGCGCCTTGTGTCGGCGTCACCTGCGTGAACGAGACTTGGGTCTGACCGCTACGGCATTGCCGCGCCGCGGCGATGACGAAATTGTCCTGCGCGACGCAAAGCATGTCGCTGCCGGTTTGCGGAATCGGAGAAGCGCCGTAGACGCCGAGCGCGCGGGCGTTGAGCAGGATGCGGTCCGCCGAAAGCGTGCCCTGCACCACAACGCGGCAGGTGGCGGGGTCGATCCTGAACCAGCCGCGCGTCGCGGTTGCCGCCTTGTCGTCGATGCCGATCGCGGCCTCCACGACATAGGACATGCGGTTGCAGATCTTGAGGTCTGCGATGGCGGGCGCGGAGGAAAAGAAGAACGAGACGACCGCAGCCGGTAGCGCCATCAGGAAGCGTGTGAGCGGGGACCGGTGCGGGGGACGCGATCCCCTCGTTCCGGGATGGTCCGAACGACCGGACCCGGAATCTCGAGATTCTCCGGTGCGCAGTTGCGCACCGTAGTTCGCCCTGCGGGCGCTCCGGGATGACTGCGCGAGGCGAGAGCCGTGGATACCCGGGTCGAGCCAGGGCATGACGATCTTCTTCCGCTGCTCGCGCTCCCGGATCACTTGTGGATCAGCGTGCCCGTGCCCTGGTTGGTGAAGAGCTCGAGCAGCACCGCGTGCTGCATCTTGCCGTCGATGATGACGACGCCCTCGACGCCCTGTTCCAGGGCATAGATGCAGGTCTCGACCTTCGGGATCATGCCGCCGGAAATGGTGCCGTCGGCGATCAGCTTGCGCGCGTCCTTCACCGAGAGCTGCGGGATCAGCTTCTTCGACTTGTCGAGCACGCCGGGCACGTCGGTGAGCAGCAACAGGCGCTTGGCCTTCAGCGCGCCGGCGACAGCGCCGGCAAAGGTGTCGGCGTTGACGTTCAGCGTCTGGCCGTCCTTGGACGTCGCGAGCGGCGCAAGCACAGGAATCAGCTCGTAGCCGATCAGCTGGTTCAGCAGCGTGAGGTCGACCTTCTCGGGATCACCGACGAAGCCGAGATCGATCGCCTTCTCGATGTTCGAATCCGGATCGATGATGGTGCGCGTCGTCTTCGACGCCTTCACCATGTTGCCGTCCTTGCCCGACAGGCCCACGGCCTTGCCGCCGGCTTCGTTGATGTAGCCGACGATCTGCTTGTTGACGGAGCCGGCCAGCACCATCTCGACGATCTCGATGGTCGCGGCATCGGTGATGCGGAGGCCAGCCGCGAATTCCGAGACGATGCCGAGGCGCTTGAGCATGGTCGCGATCTGCGGACCGCCGCCATGCACCACCACGGGATTGATCGCGGTCTGCTCGAGCAGCACGATGTCGCGGGCAAAGTTCTTCGCGGTCTCCTCGTCGCCCATGGCATGGCCGCCATACTTGATGACGATGGTTTCCTCGTCGTACTGCTGCATGTGCGGCAGCGCTTCGGACAGGATGCGGGCCTGGTCGAGCGGGGAGATGTCGGTCATGTCGCGATCTCGCTGGCGGGTCGGTGAGCCGCGTTCTATCCGATTGGCGCGCGAGGCGCAAAGCGTGGCAGCCATGTAGCCCGGATGGGCTACGGATTTAGCTCTTCGCCACCAATGCTGCCAACGTCACCGTCAGCCAGCTCGCGATCATCACCGTCCCGCCGGTTGGCGCCGCGTACGGAAACAGCGAGTGCCCGGCATATTGCCGCAAGGCGAGGTCGCCTGCGAACAGCGCGGCGCCGATCACGAAGCCGAACGCCGCAACGAGGCCAATTCCGCCATGCAGAAGGCCGCGCGCGAGCAAGGCGCCGGTGGCAAGTATGGCTGTTGCGTGAAACAGCAGCATTGCGCTTGCCGAGGCGAGCCGGGTGGCATCGGCGCCATGGGCGGAGGCGGCGGCGAGCGCGACGCCGGCGGCGCCCATCAAGCCGGCAAGCCCAAGCATCAGGCGGTGCGCGGCCATCACGAGGCCCGCTCTTCCAGCAGCTGCGCCATCGCGGCCCGCAGCTCGGCCATGCCGGTCGAGCTGCGTGACGAGGTGGCGAGCACGGTAGGGAACGCGGCCGGATGCTTGGCGAGCGCGGCTTCGGTCTCGGCGATGCGCGCCTGCAGCTCGGCGGCCTTTACCTGGTCGGCCTTGGTCAGCACGATCTGGTAGCTGACGGCGGAGCGGTCGAGCGTCTTCAGGACTTCGAGATCGACGTCCTTGATCCCATGCCGCGCGTCGATCAGCACGTAGACGCGCGCGAGGCTGGCGCGCCCGAGCAGGAATTTATGGATCAGCTCGGTCCAGGACGCGACCTGGCTCTTGGGTGCCTTGGCATAGCCGTAGCCCGGCATGTCGACGAGGCGGAGGTCGGTCTTCCCGGGGACTTCGAAAAAGATCAGCTCCTGGGTGCGGCCCGGCGTATGCGAGGTGCGCGCCAGCGCGTTGCGACCGGTGAGCGCGTTGATGAGGCTGGACTTGCCGACATTGGAGCGGCCGGCAAAGGCGATCTCCAGCCCCGCCATCGGCGGCAGTGTTTCGATCGAGGGCGAAGCCCAGATGAACTGCCAGTCGCGAGCGAACAGCTTTCGCCCCGCTTCGATCAGCTTCGCATCTTTGTCGTCGATCATGCGAAGGCCTTTTGCTCGCTGTCTCTCCGCGTCATTGCGAGCGAAGCGTAGCAATCCAGAAATGCATCCGCGGAGGCACTCTGGATTGCTTCGTCGCTTCGCTCCTTGCAACGACGATTACGTCGCCTTCCTCACGAACGTCGCCTTGAGATTGTCGAACAGCTCCACCTTCACGCCGTTGCGGCGCATGATGTAGCTCTGCTGGACCACCGAGAGCAGATTGTTCCAGGCCCAGTAGATCACGAGCCCTGCCGGGAAGCCTGCCAGCATGAAGGTGAAGATCAGCGGCATCCAGTTGAATATGAGCTGCTGCGTCGGATCCGGCGGCGTCGGGTTCAGCTTCATCTGGAACCACATCGTGATGCCCATGATGATCGGCCAGATGCCGAGCGCGAGGTAATAGCCGAACACCGGAATCGTGGTCGGATCGAACGGGATCAACCCGAACAGGTTGAAGAGATTGGTCGGGTCCGGCGCCGAGAGGTCCTTGATCCAGCCGAAGAACGGCGCGTGCCGCATCTCGATGGTGACGAACAGCACCTTGTAGAGCGCGAAGAACACCGGGATCTGGATCAGCACGGGCAGACAGCCGGCGACCGGATTGATCTTCTCCTTGCGGTAGATCTCCATCATCTCCTGCTGCTGCTTCACCTTGTCGTCGGGATAGCGCTCCTTCAGCGCCAAAAGCTGCGGCTGGATCGACTTCATCTTCGCCATCGAGGCGTAGGATTTGCTCGCCAGCGGGAAGAACAACAGCTTCACGATCACGGTGACGAGCAGGATCGAGATGCCGAAATTGCCGAAGAAGCGGAAGAAGAAGTCGAGGCCGAGGAACATCGGCTTGGTGAGGAAGTGGAACCAGCCCCAGTCGATCAACAGATCGAAATGGTTGAGGCCGAGCTCCTTGTTGTAGCCGCCGAGGCCGGCGAGCGGGAAGTTGATGCCGACCACGCCGGCTTCCTTTGCGCCCGCGAACAGCCGCGCGTTCGCGGTCGCCGTGCCGCCGATCGCGACAGTGACGGGATCGAGCAGATAGTCGGTCTGATAGGTGTGAACTTTGCCGACGGGGTTTGACGAGAACCGCGCCTGCAGCCGGGCATTGGTGTCGGGCAGTAGCGCCGAGGCCCAGTACTTGTCGGTGATGCCGAGCCAGCCATTGGTGACATTGTTGAAATTCACCTGCTTGGCTTCGTCGACCTGCTTGTAGCCATATTCCTTCAGCTTCTCGTCGCCGAGATAGCCGATCAGGCCTTCATGCAGGATGTAATAGCCCGAGACGTGCGGCGCGCCGTGGCGCGAGATCAGCGCGAACGGATAGAGCGTGACAGGCGCATTGCCGACATTGCTCACCTCGTCCTTGATGGTGAAGAGATAATGGTCGTCGACGGCAATGGTGCGGCGGAAGGTCAGGCCGTCGCCATTGTCCCATTTCAGCACCACCGGTGTCGACGGCGTCAGGCTGCCGCTGCCCTCCTGCTGCCAGACGGTCTGTGCATCCGGCATCTTTGCCGTCACGCCCGTCGCCGCCACCCAGCCGAACTCGGCGTAATAGGGCTCCGCCGTGCCCGAGGGCGAATAGAGGATGATCGGCGGCGACTTCGGATCGACCGTCTCGCGATATTGCACCAGCGCGATGTCGTCGATGCGGCCGCCCTTCAGCGAGATGCTGCCGGCAATCCGCGGCGTCTCGATCTTCACGCGCGGGCTTGCTGCAATGGCGGTCTCGCGGGCGACGACCGGCTGGGCCTGGTTCACGGCCGGCGTCGACGGCTGGGCAGCGCCGGGCTGCGGCGCGCTGCCGGGCGTCGTGGACGCGCTCGGCTGCGGCGTGCTGCCCTTTTGCAGCTCGGCCTGGGTCTGCTGCTGGGCGCGCTGCTTCTCCATCTGCGGCACGTTGTAGAAATACTGCCACGCGATCAGCACCAGGCCCGACAGAATGACGGCGAGGATGGTATTGCGATTGTCGGTCATCTCGATTGTCTCGTCATCAATCCGGTTTGCGGCTGGTCGCTGCGGCGGGACCTGGCCTGTGGCCGCGCGCTTTGGCCGTATGCCGCGCGGGCTTCGTGAACGCTATGCGCAGATCGTCGAGCATGGTGGCGAAGTCGCGCGAGAGCGCGTCTCTTCGTCCGACCAGGACATAATCATGATGGGGCTGCATCGACACCGGATCGAGCCGCTTCACCAATTCGCGAAGCCGGCGCCGGATACGATTGCGCTCGGGCGCGTTGCCGTTCTTCTTGGTGACGGTGAAGCCGATGCGGACCGGGCCAAGGTCATCGCGGCGGCGGCTTTGCAGGACGAACGCGGGATTATTCACCCGCGCGCCATTGGCAACGGCGACGAAATCCGCCCGCTGCCTCAGCCGATCCATGATGAAATCCCAAAAGGGGGGTCCGGCTCAGGCGCTCAGACGCTTGCGGCCGCGGGCGCGGCGGGCGGCGAGAACCTTGCGGCCGCCAGCAGTGGCGAGGCGGGCGCGGAAGCCGTGACGGCGCTTGCGCACCAGTTTGCTGGGTTGATAAGTCCGCTTCACGGGTTTTTCTCCGCTGACCGGGCAATTTGCCTGTAGAATTGATGGTAAAGTCCGGAAGATGCGGCCCAAAACGGGCCCTTTTCCGGCCCCGAGAGAGCCGCTCCCGGTGTCGCACCGGGTCATCGCGGACAATTTGCGCGGCTTATAAGGGAGCGCCTTCTTTTCGTCAACGCCGCACAAGGGCGCGATTCCGGTGAATATCGCTGTTTGTGCGGGGTTTTTATCCCTTGAGGTGGCGACTCGCGATATCAGCGCCTACATCCCACCTCGGCAGATTAGCGATCCGTAATTTGACCGGACATCGGGCGGGTCGCATCCTCCACCAGCCAAGGCCAACAGGGGCGAATTTCGTGGCAGCCACAGATCGCCAGCCGATCCAGGATCTGGATCAGCCGGAGCAGCCGGCCATGGGGCCCCGTGGGTCGCGCGGGCTCGGGCTGTCCGGCAAGCTGCTGCTGCTCACCATCCCCCTCGTGATGATCGCCGCCGTGCTGCTCTACGTACCCGCGATCGCCAATTTCTGGGTCAACCGGCTGAATGACCGCGTTGCGGCGGCCAATACGGCGGCGCTGGTGCTGGACGCTGCGCCGCTCGGCATGGTTCCTGATTCGCTCTCGCGCCAGATCCTGAAGAGCATCAACGCCCGCGCCGTCGCCATCAAGATGGGCCAGCAGCGCCGGTTGCTCGCCAGCGACAACATTCCGACCGCCATCGAGCACGACATTGACCTGCGCGACATGACGGCCTGGGAGGCGATCACCGGCTCGTTCCGGATGATGCTCGAAACCGGCAATCAGGCCATCCGCATCGTCGGGCCCGGGGTCGGCAATGCTCAGTTCATCGAGATCGTCACCGACGAACTGCCGCTGCGCAAGCAGATGTACCGCTTCTCCCGCAACCTCGTGGTGGTCGCGCTGATCATCGCGGTGCTGACCGCAGGCCTCGTCTATCTCGCGCTTCATTATCTCTTCGTGCGGCCGATGCGGCGGCTGACTGCGAGCCTGGTCGGCTTCCACGAGAATCCCGAGAGCTCGGCCGGGATCATCGTGCCGAGCCAGCGCAGCGATGAGATCGGGGTGGCCGAGCGCGAATTGTCGGACATGCAGCGCGACCTCATGTCGATGCTGAATCAGAAGAGCCGGCTCGCCGCCCTCGGCCTCGCCGTCTCCAAGATCAACCACGATCTGCGCAACCTGCTTGCCTCAGCCCAGCTCCTGTCGGACCAGCTCGCCAGCGTGCCGGATCCGCGGGTGCAGCGCTTCGCGCCCAAGCTCGTGCGCTCGCTCGAACGCGCCATCGCCTTCTGCCAGTCGACGTTGTCCTACGGCCGCGCCCAGGAGGCCGCGCCCGATCGCCGCATGATCCTGATCGAGCCGGTGGTGATGGAGGTGCGCGAGACGGCCGGGCTCGCCAACGACGCCTCGATCGCCTGGGTCGCTGCGATCGAGCGCGGGCTCGCGGTCGATGCCGATCCAGACCAGCTGTTCCGCGTCTTGCTCAACCTCGTCCGCAACGCCGCCCAGGCACTCGAAAGCCATGCGGCGGGCGAGGGCCGCGTGCAGCAGATCCGGATCACCGGAAAACGCGAGGGCGCCGTCGCCATTCTCGAGGTCTCCGACACCGGTCCCGGCGTTCCCCAGAAAACCCGGGAACACCTGTTCGAGGCGTTCCAGACCTCCGGCCGGCCCGGCGGCAGCGGCCTTGGCCTCGCCATCGCGGCCGAACTCGTCCGCGCCCATGGCGGCGACATCCACCTGGTCGAAGGCACCATCGGCGCCACCTTCCGTATCGTCATCCCCGACCGCCCGGTGGAACTGCTCTCCGTCCGCAACGAGCGAGCCAGGGCGTAAGTCGGCCAGAGGCCGACTGAACGAGCGGGGCGATCTCCATTCCCTCCGTCATTCCGCGACGACCTGAGGGTCGGGGCCGGAATCCATAACCCAGCTGGTGGTTATGGATTCTCAGATGCGCATTGCGCACCATGGCTCGCGACTCGTCGCGCCCGGAATGACGAACAGAGTTGCGGAAATGCCCCAAAATACCGGCAAGCCAGACCTTGCCAATCGGGACAAGAGCGGTTAGTCAGAGCGCTCTTTCGCACCCCTCCCGGTCCTCGGGAGATGCGTCGCGGGTCCATGCCCGCGCTGTTTGCGAAGCACGCGCCCGTAGCTCAGCTGGATAGAGCATCAGACTACGAATCTGAGGGTCGGACGTTCGAATCGTTCCGGGCGCGCCATTTGCGTACAAAACCACGAACATTTCCGTTCTCGGTCTGTTTGCCGGCAACGGCAGCCTGGAGAATGTCCTTGCTGCCAACAATCCGGATCGCCCGATCGTCGACTTCGACCGCGTCAATGATCGAGCGGATGTACGCCTTGCGGGTGTTCGTGTCGCCTGCGTCGAGCTTTTCGGTCATGAGCCTCGCGAAAGCGTCAATCTTCCCGGCGTCGATTGCGGCCGCCGTACTGCACTGAGCGCGAGCGTGATCAAGAGCCGCTTTTGCGCGCTCCCGCTGGGACTTCAGCGCCGTGGTGCGTTCCCGCAAGATTTCGTCGAGTTCTACGATGCCGTCCTCGATTGAGCGGTAGAGCCGCCTCAAGCGCTCGTCGACGTCCGTCAGCTCCTTCTGGAGCGTTATCAGCCGCTGGTCCGCGGATTCGCTCTTTGCGGCTTGGCGCTCGATCAGCGATTTCAGGAGGTCGGCGAGCCGGTCCGGAGCGAGCACGCGCGTCTTCAGGTTGGTCAGGACGATATCGTCCAGGGTCGCCGCCGGGATATGCCGGCCGTTGCAGACCGTCTTGCCCTTCTGTTGGCAACCCGCGCAGGAATAGTAGGAATACGACCGGCCCTGCCGATTGGTGGTTCCCGTACGGGTCATTCCCGCCCCGCAGGACGCACAGACGGCGATGCCCGTGAGCAGCGAGGGGCCGTTGACCACGCGTGGCGGCGTCGTCTTGGGATTGTTCTGCGTGAGTTTCGCCTGCACGCGGTCGAAGTCGCTCTTCTCGATCAGAATCGGAACAGTGATATTGACGACGCTGGATGGATCGTGCTTGCGGCCATCCCGCGAGCTACGCACGCCATAGGGCCATTGACCGGTAGCATAGCAGGCGTTGGTCAGGATCTTGTGCACTGGCCCGACGCCAAAGGTCACGCCCCGTCGCGTGCGGTAGCCGTGGCTGTTCAGCCACTTTGTCGTTTCCTTCACGCCGAGTGGACCGGTAGTCCCATCGCCGTCCATATAGAGCTTGTAAATTAGCCGGACCGTTTCGGCCTCGACGGGATCGATGCCGAGCTTTTTCTTGATCTTCTGTCCGCGTCGTTCCGCCTCTACAATCTTGTAGCCAAGCGGCGGCGTGGCGCCATTCCAAAAACCCTGGCGCGCTGACTCGCGCATTGCGCGCGTAGTGTTCTTGGAGATTTCCCGAGATGTATGTTCATCAAATGCTCCGATGATCTGCCTAACTAGAATCTGGCTAGGGTCATCGCCCGTCGGCTGAGTGACCGACACGACCTCGACGCCATGCTTCCGCAGCTTGCGGATGGTCAACTCCATTTCAGCGACGTTGCGGAAGAAGCGATTAAACGCATAAAACACGATAGCATCGTAGGGATGATCCGGAGCGCAGGCGCGATCGATCATGTCCTGTAGCACGGGCCTGCGGTCGTCCGTTGCTGTCTTCGCCTCCACGAACTCTTCGACAATGGCATAGCCATTCTGATCGCAGAAAGCTGCGGTGACCTTGCGTTGGCTCGGGATTGAGGCTTCGTGGTTTAGCTGTCGTCCCGTACTAACTCTATAATAGGTGGCAACGCGCCTCGGCGCATCTGTTTGGTTCTGGGCCGAGTTGCGAAATACGTGCTTGTTCATGGTCAGATCTACGGCTGCACAATGCATTTCTTTGTCGCCAGGATCGAATCTGCGCAGCAGACAAGGTGCTCTGTCAATCAAAATCTGCGCACGGAATTAGCGCTCTTTGGCACTGCCCCTGAGCACATTCTGAAGCTCAGCGCCGAGCAAAATTTCGATCGCGCGCAGTTCTCTTTCCAGGATGGGAACAGAATGCGGCATCTCGATCGTCACACGGAAATCCCCCGGCTGTAGCTGACGCGGGCCGCGCTTCTTTGGGGACTGTGCTGACGCAGTACAGGACTCGCCTGGTGCGGCATCGCGGGACCTCAGCTCAGCTCGCTTGCGAAGGCTTGCGCGTCTAGAGCTCATGGTTGAGCTCCCGCCGCCGGTCGCGCAAATGTTCGGCTTTCCGATCAGGGAAACTTACGCCCTCGATCACGTCGAGCGTGGAGATCTTAGGTGCCGCGCGGGAGAGCCGCTCGGCGAGCCACTCGCGTCGCTGCGTTTCGGAAAAGGCCGATCCGTCATGTTGCCGGTCGAACGGCAGTTCGGAGGCGAGGTGTCGATCGATGCGCTGTGAGTCCACCACGAGGGTCGTCGTCTCGCGCGCCCGGCTCGATGCCACGAAGATATCGTGCCGGCTGAGGGTATGGTCGACATAGACGATGCTGTTGTCGACCGTCAGGCCTTGGCTCCCATAGATCGTTGAGGCGTAGGCCCAGCCAAGGCGCGGGCGCCCCTGCGCGTCGGCAAGACACGTGGGATTGAAGACGATGCGCCGATCACCTACGTCGGCTTCGATCCGAAGCTGGCTCGTCTCGCCGAAGGGCGCCTGCGTCTCGCTGACCGTCACGACCGTCGCGGTCGTGCCGTTGATGACGCCGAGATCGTCATTGCGAACGAGGAATCGGATCCTGTCGCCTGCAGCCAGCGCCAATTGAGTGGCGTGTCCCGAGGAAGTGACCGCCGTGAAGGAGATCTCGTCGCCCCTAATGAGGCCGGCGGTCTTGCGGCGTTCCCGCGCTACGCGCGAGATCGCGGCAACCGCGGCATTGGACTTTGCAAGAATAAGGATTGAACCGGCCGGATCGCGAACCTTGGCCGCCTCGGCTGCATCAAGCGTAGCTGCAATGGCAGTCTTGGCGCCCTGGGATTCCACCAGCAGGCCATGATCGGCGAAGGCCTTCAATCCTTCTGCAGCGTCGCCCTTGCCGAAGGCGGTAATGGCGTCCCGGACCCACGCCTCGCGTTGGCGAACGATGTTGTCGACCCGAGTCGCTTCGACGGCGCGGGACACCAGGTCAAGCCCGGGTCCCCCGATCGGCTGGAGCTGGCGGCGATCCCCGACGAGTACGGCCTTGGCGCCGGCCTTCTTCACAGCGCTGAGCAACACATGCATATCGCGCGAGGACAGCAGGCCGGCTTCGTCGACGATCAGGAGCGTGCGTTCATCGAAGACATTGTGACCGGCCTTGAGCATCGCGATCCAGGACGCCGTCGCGCGCGACTCGATGCCGAGGTCGCTAGCCAAGGTATTTGCGACACGCCAGGCCGTGGCCGTGGCGATGCATCTGATCGGCGGACCTGCTCGTCGGCCCTCCTGTTTGAACGTCACATCACCTGAGCCGATCGCGGTGTGGGCCGAAACGATCTGGAAGAGTGTGGTTGTTTTCCCGCTGCCAGGCGCTCCTTCGATGATCGAGATCGCGTTGCCGCCGCACGCAGCAATGGCGGCTTCGGTCTGCTCCGTACTCAGCCCGATGGCCACGCAGCGCTCAGCGATTCGCGTCAGATCGACGGCGTGCCAGGAGCGGGACGCGAGGTCCTGCGCCATCGCGACGACTTCCCGTTCAATAGCGAGCATTTCGGGGGTGGAATAGTTGGGCAGGCCAAGGGCATCGTGACCGATCTCGACGATTGCGCCATTCCTCAGCAGGCGATCGACTTCGACCTCCGCACGCTCGGCCGGCAGCCCGGTGCCAACGAGCGTGGCGGTCACGGAACGCAACAACTCACGGCGCTCGATCACGCTCTCCTGCTCGGTGAGGGCGGCCGGCAATGCGTCCAGTCGCTCCGACAAGAGTTGTTCGGCCGCTGCGCGATCGAATATCCTCGACGGATCTCGCAGACGTTCGGTGAACGTCTCGACTTCGATCCCGATCGATTCCGCGGCATCTCGCCAAGTGTCCTCGCGGCGAGCGGTTTCGCTGTCGCGTTTGGCGGTGCGCGTCGCTTTGGTGATGGCAGCGGCGAGTGCCGGCGCCTGAGCACTGGCGACACCGTGTTCGGCCAGTTCGTCTTCGATCTCCTGACGACGCGCGCTGAAGTACTTGATCGTGGCATCATCCACGCCGGCGATTTCGAAGATGCCGTTCTTGCCGACGCGGACGATGTCAAAGCCGAGCTTCGTCAGCTCATGTGCGAGGGCGGCGTGATAGGTCGCGCCGGCCGCCATCTTCCAATCGCGGATGACCTTGGAGTGAAGACCTCCAACTGTGCCGTCGCTCTGGCGGGTCGAGATATTCATGCATACGCAATGCGTATGCAAATTTGCATCTGCGAATATGCGCCCGTCGGCGTGTTTTGCAGGGCGGCTTTCGCCGTGCTGAAACAAGGCGGCTGTGAGAGCGACTTTCTCCAGCGACATGCCGTTGCGGCCCCGGCGCGCCCAGGTGGCCTCTCGCTCCAGGACGTTCAGCGTTGCTTTAACAGCTCGCTGCTGCGCAACTTCGATGAGGCGCTTCGTCTCGGGCGTCGCCAGCCCCCAGACCAGGGATACCGAGCGCGGTGCGCTGAGTGTCACGTCGAACGCGCTTGTCCGCTCCCTATGGCGGCGAATCTTATCCAGGAGGGGGCGGCCATCCGCGTCGAGGGCATTGTACAATTGCTCGAAGGTCTGGCGCTCGACTTGCGCGCCGTCTACAACGCCAAAATCCCCCGCCGGGGCGTACCAGAGGCCCGCAGGCTCGCCGTCGCCGAGGTAATACTCGGTCTGGCGCGTGTAGTAGCTCGCGCTTGCTGCAGGATTCCACGTCGCGACCACGAAGAAGACCTCCGAATGGGAGGCCTTCCAATTAGAGCGCGTGCTGGTAGGGGTCTCGGAAATGAATGAACTTTTCGCCTATTCTCCTAGTTTCGACCCTGGGGCGCCCCTTAGGCCCGCTGCGCTCCGTGCTGATGCAGTATGCCGGATTCGGCAATCCAGGGCGCGGGGACGTGCGCTTCGCGCCGATCAGCCCAGGCCGTCAGCGGGACGTCGACGACGGCGAGCGCGGGAAACCCCGTCACCAGGACACGAATCATTTTCCCGGCCGATGTCTCGAACACGCCAAGCGCATCCGACAGGAAGTCGGTCGTGATCGTGTCCTCCCAGACGGTCTCCATCGGCTTCGTGATTCCTCGGGCCAGCTCCTCGACGGTCGCATCCCGGCGCCTGCGGACCTGACGCCGGTCGATCCAGACCTCGCAGATGCGCCTTGCGGTTTCACCCGGCTCCAGACGAAGGACTAGTCGGATTCCGAAGCGTGCTTCGACAACCGAGCCTTGCTCTTGGCCGAACATAGCTGTGATCTGACCCAGCTCCTGTGCGGTTGCGATGGTGTTGACGCGCAATTCGCGCCCCAGCGCGAGAAGCCGTAGCAGCATGGTCGGTGTTCCGTGCCGGCGCGGCGACGAGAAGAGGAGAGTCCGTCACGGCTATCATTCTTGAGGTGCGTAAGCGGTACCGACCGGCGGCGAGGATGGTATCGGACGTCCGCTTCAGCTCGGACCATTTCATGCCGCTTTATCCTGACGGGTCCGCACGTCGGCGATCCATTTTTCTAGCACATCGATCTCGCCCTCGATAAGCGCCGGGGCTGGCAAGCGCGGATTGATCTCACCGGGCTGACTATGTAGGAGCGCCGAGCAGCGCCCAAAGGCCTCGCGCATCACGGTACAATCAGCGTTGGTAAGCACCGTCAGTTTGATGAGGCCCGTCGTATCGACCTTGCGCGACAAGCGGCGGATCACCGGCCCCACCACTTCCTCGACGGCGCGTTCCCATGTGGTGCGAAGTTGATCCTGGAAGGACGTCACCTCGCGAAGCCACTTCGCCTGATCGCCGCGCTCGTAATGGATTTTCACGTTCGCAAGATGCGCCTTCATCCCCTCGATCACTTTGTCGAGCGGCATCACGCTGGCCGGCGGCTCCTGGTGACAATAGCCGGCGTTGTCGGCGCCGCGGCTGATCAGCCGATAGGCCACCGGTGTCGCTTCCCGCTCTTTGGTGGCCCGGGAGGCTTCATCAAGAAGGAGCAGGAAGGCCATATCGTGGGTGAAGACGATCACCTGCCGGGTCTGCCCGGCCTCGGCCAGTCGGGCGGCAACCTTGTCGCGGTGTAGATGGTCGAGTGAGGAGACGGGGTCGTCGAACACGATCGCCGACTGGGCGTCGATGGTCGAAAGCTCCGCCATGAAAGCGGCGAGCGCCACGCAGCGATGCTCGCCTTCGCTCAGGACCTTACCGACCGGCTCACTCGGCCTGTTGATGAGCCGGACCTGGAAGAAGGGAACCCCCGCACTGGTTTTCGCCTGCTGAAGTTCGATGGCAAGACCGGCGACGCCGAGCTTGTTTACCTCGATGGCGAACTGGCCGCGCAAGCGGTTGGTGACGAGCGCCTGCGCGATACGGGCGCTCTGGGTCGTGATCTTGTTCGTCGCCGTGTCCTTGTTGGCCTTCTCGATCGCCTCGATAGCCTTGAGGCGTTCGATCTGGGCCAGCGCATCGGCTTTCACCACACCGAGCCATTTGCGGTCGGTGAGGCCATCACGCTCCGCGATGAGCGCTGCCCGCTGTGGAGAATTGGCCTCCGCCTGAAGGCCAGCAATGCGGGCGGCGATATCATCGAGCACCGTGCGCAACGGCGCGACGGAAGGGACTGCTGCGGGCGGAAGGGCCGGCATCGCCGCCAAGTGGTGAGTTCTGAGAAGCGCGCGCAGCCGCCAGGCCAGTTGCAGGATTTCACGGCGAAGAGTGGCCGCCAGTTCTTCCTGGCCGATGCCATCCCGCATCAGGGCGACGATTGCCAGCAGATCCGTCATCGAGATGGCTTTCGACGAGACCTCCTCGCACTTCTCACTGTAGGCGTCAGCGGCTTCCTGCTCGCGGCGCTTGCTCTCGTCCTGAACAAAGGTCTCAAAACTGCGGAGCCGCTGCGCGGCCTCCTCGCTGAGCGGCTGTTGGCAGAGGACACAATGGGCGCGGCCTTCCGTTACCGGAAACGGCCGATCCGGGTAGGCAGATGCGCGCGAATAATCGCGAGCGGCCTCCCATAAGACCTTCCAAACGTCAGCACCAATGTCGGGCAGCGGTTCATCGGCGAAGAGATTTGCGGATGCGGCTGCGGCGGCGGAGCGCGCGTTCGACAAATGCGTGTGGGCTTCGCTGAGCTCTGTCCACGTTTCATCCGTGGCGACCGCAGCCAGGTGCTCGAGCTGGCTGACAATGGTCTTGATGCGGTTTTCCTCGCCCTGGAGCTGACGAACAGTCCGGGTCGGATCACTTGAGAGATCTGTTGTGAGCATTTGGAGGCGTGCTTCCTCGTCGGGCGATAGACCGGCGAGGTTCTCGATGTCTTCCGGTTTGGTCTTGCCCGACAGCCCGGTGATCAGCTTGCCTACTGCAGTGTCCTCCTTGCATTCGGGTGTGGAAAGGACAGCCGGCGTCTGCTCCTGGAGCGACTTAATCTCCGCGGCCAGCTTGGCCTTTACGTCCTGACAGGCCTGCGCGAGGCCGGCGAGAATGCGGAGCGGAAGCGGAGTGTAGGCGAGATCGTTGGTGTTCTCGACATGGACGTTGGCGGTTCGGGAATCGAACACGCTCACGGCGGAAAGCATGGCGTCCGGCGCGCTGCCCTGGGTCCACGACGCGCTTCGCTTCTGTGCGCCGATAAAAAAGTCGATGCAGGCAGCGGGAGTGCCGGGGCTGGCCGCGTAGATGTTAGGCAGGATCGCATCGCCTTTCGGCGAACGCGCGCGGCAAAGCTGCTTGAGAACGCGAGCATATCCGGATTTACCTGCGCCATTGTCACCATAGATGACCGTGAGGCCGGCTTTGCCAAAGGATAGCCGCTCGCCGGGCGCGAGGGCGTTGACGTGCGAGAGGCCATAAAGGGCGGCAAGGCTGACGACGGCATGGCTGGCCGACGGGTCGCGGACGTGGCTGGCGTCGAGGGGCACTCCCTGTTCGGCGGCCTTGCAGATGGCGACAAGCGTTATGATATCGGCGCTTTCCAGCTTGGGCTGACTACATAGCCGCCGCAGCGCATCGCGCTGCCAAGCCGGCAAATCTGCGGACCATTTGAGAATGTCGGCAAGAGCTGCTGCTTCGTTCGAAAGATCCTCGTCCTGTCCGTCCATGGTTTCCCCCGACCCTTACCTGCTGCCACAGGCCCCGTTTCCACGTTTCGTTCTCGCAATCACCGTCTCAGGTCCCCCTGATGATGCGGCGTTCCTGGCCGAGCGGCACGATCCAGCCACCCGCACGATCAGGCCGTGCAAAGTCATCCGGCTGCGCGGTCTCAGTCAGCCGGACGCGCACCGCGTCGGGCTCGGCGTCGATGGCAGCGCGGATGAGATCCCGGTCTATCCCCACGAAGATCGGCCGGAGATTGAGGCGGGCGAGCGCTTCCTGATCGGCAACGGAAATATCGGCATCGTTGACAGGTCCGGCGCGTGTGACGAATCCACCGACAAGCCCGCCGATCGCGCTTGCCTTTTCAACATCGCCCACCGGGGCGGCGTCGAGCAGCGATCGTGCCGTCTGGAGGTCAGCCTGGAGCCGGTTGGCGAAGGGCTGATGGGTCATGCGTTTCAGGGCATCCGACAGTTCGACATGACCAAGCGGCCGAATCAGATTGGCGATGTGGAGGCGGAGCAGCCCAATGAAGAGTGCGTCCTTCTCCTCTGGCTTGATGGGCTCGCCCTCGTCCACGGGGTCCTTGACCGAGAGATGGGCATCAGCCGGGCCTGAGACGGCCATGCCCCAACGTGTCGCGACGGCAATGCGCTTCACGGTGACTTTGCGGCCTCGGGCCGTCACATCAATTCGCGCGGCCTGCCTCCAGGCGCGGGCCAATGCCGATGCCGGACCTCCTGCATCATGGCAGCCCTTGGCCTCCGCGACGGTCAGGGCGGCCAAGTCGGAGGCACAAGCGATCCAGTCAGGCAGATCACCTCGGGACAACCGCTTGACCTTCACCTTTCGGCGCCCGTCGAGATCGATGACGCGGCTGCCGAGATGCGCGAAGATCGACAGGCTAAAGTACCGCTCAAGATAGGCGCGCGCGATGAAGCGCCCGAACAGACCAGATAGGGCCACCTTCACCTCGCGGGCCTGACCAAGTGGCTCCTTGAAAATGAAGGGCGTTCCAGAGCCGGTTGGGGTGAGCAGCGCATCCAGAATGGACCATGCGCCATAGGCAGCGCCCGGCGTTTGCAGCACTTCCCGGATACCCGCGTCCTCGATGGCTGCGACATCAAGGTCGACGGTGGGACCAGTGACGGGATTGGCGGTCGGCGGGTCGAAGCTGTGAAGAAAGGTTCTCGTCATAAGGCGAGCGCTCGGTTCAGGTCGTCGTGCTCGAATGCGCTGGCCATGCGGTTGATCTCGGCCCCGCGCGCGCCCACCGACTTCGCGGTGTGGCGCCAGGTCGCTGTGACGGTGGCGACTTCCTTGATGATCGCGCGGGCCTGCACCAGCGTCAGCGCGAAGAACTCGGAAGCAGCCTCCAGCAGATCGAGCGAACAGGTGCCCTCGTCGAGATCGATGTTGGTTGTCAGAACCCGCGCCTTGAGATCCGTCGGGACAGGATTGAGATCGTAGGCCGGAGAGAGCGACCATCCTGCCCTTCCGAGCCACAGGAAACCGTGGTTACGCAGATGATCGTCCACATTGGAGATCAGCACATTGAAGACGACGCGCCGAAAAAGAGCATGCGCGTCGGTCTTGCTCTGCGCGCCATATTCAGCGAGGGCATCAACGATTTCGGGATAGCTGCCGCGTTCGCCGTCCCGGACGCCCATCATCGCCATGGCTGACAAGAACGGAATGCGGATTGCGCCACGCCGATCGAAGCGCCGCGACAGCATGACCTTCTTACCGGCGACGTCGATCAATTCATGTCTGGGGGTGACGATGCCGACCTGGCTCGCAAGGCGCAGCGCGATCTCCTCCCACGTCTCCATGCTGTAGTCGTCAGTTTCCTTGGGGAACTTGGCGATGGAGAGTTGCCCGTGTTGGTCGATCACCGACGCCTTGGGCCGCGCCCCGCCCAAGGAGGAGCCAGGGGCGAAGATGAGTTGCATATCTTCGTCGGTTTCCTCGTCGCGAAGGATACGTTCAGTGATCTGAAGCAGGCGGCCAAGCTCGACCAGGGCAGGCACGCCCGCGCGAATCGGCGCCTGGAAGGTATCGTCGCCAGCCCAGCGAAAGCGCAGCGCGCCCAATCGGGTCTCGTCGGCGACGCCGAGGAGATAATCGCTCTCCGCGAGCGTGCGGACCGCACGGCCTTCGCGTTCGGCGAGGCGGCGCGCGGCACGCTGCATGAGGCGACGCCCCCAGGTGTCAGGAGCCGAATCGCCAATGGAACCGAAAGTTGCAAGGCCGGCGGGCGGCGCGAAGGCGCCGCGGCCCAGAGCGAGGGCAGGTTCAAGCGAGAAGGCGTCGGGGTCTTCCAGCCATGCGCCGTCATATTCGAAGAGGATCGTCTCGGCGCCGCGAACGCGATTGCTCCGCGCCAGCCCGATCTGGTGCGTGCGACCTTCGAGATCGATATGGACCTCGAAATCAGCCATTACGGGGCGGTCCAGCCGGCCGCTTGAGATGGACGCGCTTGGGCAGCTCGGCACTGGCGAGAGCCCGCCCGACGCTATCGTTGCTGATGTCGGCAATCTGGCTCAGGCCGTCGAGGAGACCGAGCGCTTGGAGAACACCGGCATAGATGCCGATGCTGACGTTGGTGTCGCCGGCTTCGACTCTCTGGAGGGTGGAGCGGGACGTGAAGGCGCGTTCCGCCACAACCGCCATGGGCAGCCGGCGGCGGCGGCGGGCGTCATGGATGTCCGCGCCCAGCTTGCGCAGGGTGCGCCGCACAGCGGCGGGAGGATTGTGAGGAGTCGGCATTTGACATCTTCGCACTACAAAATTTTGATATATGTAGCACGAAGCTAACAATTTCGCTAGTCCTTCGGGGCTACCCGCGCTACGCCAGAACGGTGCCAACCCAGAATGGAGACAGCCAGCGAGATCCTCGTAAGACTCGGGCAGCTGGCTACCATGACCCTCCTTGCGAACAAAACAGGAAACACGGATCGTGAGGGCTCCGCCGTGACTGATTCGAACAACGCGCAAGCGCCATATCGACGTTTGCATTCAAGGTGGCGTTGGGGAGATTGATGCAATCAAGGAATGCCAAACGGCAACTCGATACGCTTGAGCAACGCTTCGAGCTCGATGAAACCTTCCTGTCATCCCCAAACACGGCCGCGCTGAAATCTGCAGTGATCCGTGCGACCGACCGCCGTACTGGCGATCCGGTGGTCCTTAAATACTGGGCAAAGACCGGAACCGCGGTCGACGCGGACTTCCGAGAACTGTGGCGGCATGAAATGCGCCAGAGCGAGCGCGTGCGTGCTTTCCCGCGCGGTAATGAAGTCGTTGTCGAGGTTCTCGCCTCGGGAGAAAGTGACGATGCATTTTACATTGTCATGCCAAGCGACGTCGCTCCGCTGGAACACGCCTCCCGATTTGTGCGCCCCGATCATTGGCTCCGCAGCCTACACGGACCGCGTCAGCGCGTTCTCCTCTGGAAGAATTTGCGCCGTTTGGCGGAAGCTCTCGGTGCCGTTCACGGCCAGGGGTTGGTCCATGGCCGGATCGATGGCCGGGCCGTCTATTCTACCGGGGCTGCGACAACCCCGGATTTTCGCTTGGGCGGGTTCGAGTTTTGCCTGCGGGTCGCAGAACTCAACAAGGCACCGCTGCATGTCATCGCCAAGAGTCGTCCCGTCGGCTCGGTCATCTTTTCCTTCCTCGACGACTGGCGCGCGCTGGGCAAGGTCATCGCCGATCTCGTCGGCCTTGATGCAAACAAGCTCGACGAAGAGGACATTCCGTTCTTTGAAGGGCGCGCGAAAATCGATTTGCGTGCCTCAGAAATTGACCTGATCCGGCTGCTATTTGAACCAGAACGCAATCGTATCCTCGACGCCGCAACGGTCACGAACCGAGTTGACGCTATTCTCAATGAGCTGGATGCGGAAGCATTCGCCGATAACGACCGTTATGTGCTGGCACTTCGACTCGGGCAGACAAGCCGTCTTTCTGCAATCCTGAACGCGGCATCGGGCGACACATTCGACACCGACGACGCCGAAAGCCAGCTCGACTTCATTCGCGCCGATCTGGAAACAGGGGTAAGTCTTACCCGTACAGCAAGGGGCGATCTCCTGCTGATGACCGAAAGCCTAGTCTATGATCTCCAGCCCCTGCGTGTCGCGGGGTCCGATGAAACCTGGAATGTCGCCTCCTGCAACAACGCCCGGTTTCGGGACGACGTCCACCTGGGACGACGGGAAACAACCGACCTTCCCGCACACCGGATCGAGATCATCCGTTTTGCTGCCGCGTCGCGGCGCTTGAATGAATTGCGGTCGGATGCACTGGATTGGAGCGCGGCCTTCGACATGACGCCGGATGGCGATCCGACGCTCACCGTTCGGCGCGGCCTGCTTCTTGCGCAGATTGCCGAAGCGCTCTTCAAGGCAGCCGAGATCGCGCCAGTGGAATTGGTCAACCAGCGGCGTCAAGGAGACAAACGGATCGTTGAAATCGCGGCAAGCGACTCCGAGCATCGTATACGGCTCTCGCAGGCACTGGGCGTGGGCGAGCCGCACCAACTGATGCGGAGACTTTTCGACCGCGAAGAAGCCGACGTCGATGCGGAATGGCAACTTACTGAAGTAGCTGGGCTCGGCATGACTGTGCGGGCTGCAGCCAGCGTGCGCTTTATTCGTCCCGTCCAACAGAATAACCGGCGGCTTTACGAATTCGAGATTCTGGATGGCGTCGTCCCACCGCAGGCACAGCTTCATTTACGCAAGGTCGACGAAACAGGAACCGACCAAGTCCTCCGGCGGCGACTTCGCATGCTGACGACGTTGTCCACCCAGTCCGAACTCGCTCACATGCTTGCCGATCCCCGCGGACGACTGCGCACCTATCAGGACGACCCGCTTGTTGAGGATGATCATTTCGGCAAGCTCGACGAGTCCAAGCAGGAGGCGTTGCGCTCGATTTGGTCGACCGGTCCCGGTCAGCTCGTTGTCGGTCCGCCTGGCGTTGGCAAGACCAGACTGGTGACCGAGATCGTGCGCAGAGCGCTGGCGGGTGACTCAACGATCCGGCTTCTGCTTAGCGCGCAGGCACATCAGGCCCTGGATCATCTCGCAGCCTCAGTTCAGAAAATGCTGAAGAAAACCGGGCTGGACGACGATGTCATCCTGGTCCGATCCAAGGCAGACAACGGCGCCGGCCTTTCTGGCGCACAGACCCCAGACCGGGCAAAGGCCTATCTCAAAGAACTCAAGGATAGCTCGCTCTATCGCCGGGCACCGAGGGCCATACAGCAATCTTTGCGCGACATGACGACGGCCGCAGACGTGACCGGCAATCTGCGAGCAAGACTTTCCCTGACAAGCCTGCGTCAGCGGCGTTCCTTCGAAGCGCTCGTGCTGCAATCGGCCAATGTTCTGTTCTCGACGACCAACTCCGGCGACCTGGAGCGCTTGATCGACGATGGCGCGCTGTTCGACTGGACTATCGTCGAGGAGGCCGCAAAGGCAACCGGATCGGAACTGCTCGCTCCTCAACTGCTATCGATGCGGCGTCTTCTGATCGGGGATCATAACCAATTGCCGCCGTTTGACACCGACCGGATCGCGGAATTTCTAGAAGACCAAACGCGAGTCAAGGATGCGCTGGCCGAAAGTGATCCACTCATAGGCAACATCTTTCGTGATTTCGGACTGGATGATCTCAAGGAAGCGATCGAAGATGATGGCGTCTTGAGCGAGATTTGTGCGTCGGCGCGCCGCATGCTGTTGCTGTTCGAGAGCCTGGTCACCAGCGAGCTCGACCGGCAGAAACGATCTGACCAGCGCCGGCGGCGTGTGGCGACCGAACTCCTGCAGCAGCATCGGATGCACCCTGCGATTGCCACCGTGATTTCCGAGTGCTTCTACGACAGAACGCTCGATACGCCGAAAGAACGCAAAGCAGAATTCGATACCGAGCAGCCACCATTCACGATCACGGACGAGCGCCTGCCCTCTTCGCCGATCGTCTTCATTGATCTCCCGTATGTGCAGCGTGAAGGCAACGCTGGCGAACAACGTCCCACCTATCACAATCCGGCGGAATTGCAGGCTGTATTGTCCGTCCTCGGAATGTTGAAAGCCGCTCCGAAAAAGCCGGAGGAACCGTCAACGTTGGCTGTTCTATCCCCATACAACGAGCAGGTCGAGCGCTTGGGCCGTGCGATCGAAGATGCGCTGCAAGGCAAACTCGCGAATATCGTGGATTTCAAGCGTGGGACGAATGCGCCGGGATTCGAGAGCACGGTCGACTCGTTCCAAGGCAGTGAGGCCGACGTCGTGGTTGTCTCGTTGGTGCGAAACAATGACCATGTCGGGCGACGTGCGCTTGGCATCTTGCGCGACCGGCGGCGCATGAACGTGCTGTTGAGCCGAGCCAAATGGAAACTCATTATTGTTGGTAGCATGGACTTCCTGCGTGTCCAAGGCCGGCGATATCGTCGTCACAACACGGATAACCGCAGCGTGCCGGCATTCCTCGCGAAGATGTCAGAGGTGTTCGACCAGTTAGCGAAAGAGACGCTCCCCGATGGAAAGACGCCGAAGTTCAAGTTGGTGTCGGCGGCTTCGCTCATGACGGACACCAAATCATGAGCGGTCAGAATGCGGTGCGTGTCGCTGTTCCGGTCAAGCTGGCGCGTCTGCGGGTCTGGGTCGACAAGGGACGCCATTGGAGCGGAGTCGATCGCCTGATCCTGTGGGCTTTGACTGTTGAGCCGAGCACCGCCGGTGAGTTGGCGAAGGTTGCACGGATTCCGGCGCGGCTGATCACGGAAATAATCCTGCGCATGATGCGATTTGGTTGGGTCGAGCTTGCCGCCGCCCCGAAGGGCGCCTCGTTCCGCACCACCGAGGCCGGCCGCGAGGTTGTTGAAACGTTCGAGACCTTACCGCCCGTCACTCGACGGGTTGCGCGCAGAATATCGTTCGCGATGGAGCCTTTCGCTTGGCGAGCCTATGGTCTGCGCGATCTGAAACCATATCGCCCCTCGGAAATCGAGGCGATTGAGCGTGAGCATGACGTCCGTCGGCTCGTTATCGATGGCGGATGGGGGCGCTTGTCGAGCCTAGATCTCTACGCTGCCGCAGATCAGGTGCTGTCGGATGACGAGGAGCTTTCCAGCGTCGACTACAGCGCTTCCGACACCGTGGACCAATTCGCCTTATTCACGGTGATTGGCAACAGCATCAAAGGCCTGCCGCAAGACTCCGCCGAACAACTCGTTGCCGCGATACGCCAGGCAGCCAAAGAACGGAAGCCGGGCGCGCCGATGACGATCAAGACGCCGCGTCGATCGGCGGCTTCTGCGATGGCTCGAAACGGCGTGCGCACGGCCCCGATTCGACCAGACGATATTGTGCTCAGCGGACAAGATCATCGCGACCGTCTGATCGAAATTCTCCGCCAAGCGCGTTCCAGGTTGATCATGCACTCGACGTTTCTACGCGAGAGCGCCTTCGTTGAGTTGCAGGAGGAATTTGGCAAGGCGGCAAAACGCGGTGTTCAGATTGATATTTTCTGGGGTGCGAACAGCGATGAGACCGATCGCAAAGCCAACCTGGAGGCGGCCATTGCGATCAATCACCGGATCACAGCAGACCAGAATTTGCGGGGACGTGCGAGAGTTCATCTCTACACGACGCGCTCCCACGCCAAGCTCCTAATCGCGGACGCCACTGGCCGCGGCACTGGAGAGTTTGTCGCTGTAGTCGGATCGTGCAACTGGCTCTATAGCGGGTTCAATCGCGTGGAAACGTCGGCCGTCTTGCGCCATCCCCACGCTGTGGCGCGGGTCGCGCAGGAATTTTCCGAACTGATCTTTGACATCGCGACGAGCTCTGACGCAGCCTCCGACCTGACGTCGCTGGCCCGAACACTGCGCACCCATCCTGCTCCAGACGGTGAAGCAGAGTTACAGCTGGTCAGAGGAGACGAACACGCGGATCTCATGCGGCTGGCTCGCGAAGCGGCCACCAAATCGATTGTGGTCGGCGGTGATCGTCTCGGATTGGCGGCAGAAGCGCGAACGATCATTCCCATGATGGCGGCCGCGAAGCGCTCGGTGCAGGGAATTCTCTGCTACTCGAAGCCCTCAGGACCAGTCACAAAGCAAGATGCCAAGGACTTAGCTGCACTTGCAGGCTCGGCTGGCGTCAGGCTAGTTCAAATTCAGGACCGTGAACTTCACGGCAAGTTTCTTCTTTGGGACGACGACCATCTCGTACTCACCAGCTTGAATTGGTCGTCGGCCGATACAAGCGCCGATGCTCCATTGGGCGAAATCGGCCTCTACATCAAGAGCCCTGGTCTTGCAGCGAACGTCAGGCGCCGGCTAACCGACGGGTGGCCGACTCTCAATGCCCCCACGAACGCGCCTCATCAGGAGCTGACGCTACCGAAACGCCGCAGACGTCGTCGTCGTGGCAGAGGTGCAAAGGGCGAGAACCAGAATGCGACAAAATAATCGACGAAGTCTGGGATGACGATGTTTTGTGCGCCTCACCCAAAATTCGGGAGAACACGAGGCCGCGCTTGGCTCGCAACCGCGACGGCTCGGTTTGGTGGCGTTGTCGCCCCAGGCAGAGCATCTTGCTGTTCGGCGTCGCTTTGAGCATGACGCCGATCAGGAGATGATGGACGAAGATCAGCACGTTGCGCGCGATCATCTGGAGCGCGTGCACGATCAGCGGCGCCGGGATGGCCTTCATCAGATTGCCATCATTGAGGTAAAGCGCGCGAAACTCCCTTACGGTAATAGCCTTGTGGTCGAGCTGGCGTTCTTCGACGAGATTTTCACCCTGCGTTCCGCTTCGTGCCTATGCAGCATCCCGGCGTCGCCAATCCAGGGCGCCGGGATGTGGCCTTCGCGCCGATCTGCCCAGGTCGTTAGCGGAACTTCGACGATGGCCAGCGTCGGAAAGCCCGTCACCAGGACGCGGATCATTTTTCCGGCTGACGTCTCGAACACGCCAAGCGCATCCGAGAGGAAGTCGGTCGTGATCGTGTCCTCCCAGACGGTCTCCATTGGCTTCGTGATCCCTCGGGCCAACTCCTCCACGGTCGCATCGCGGCGCCTGCGGATCTGACGGCGTCCGACCCAGACTTCGCAGATGCGACCTGCGGTTTCGCCGGGCTCAAGGCGAAGAACCAGTCGGATGCCGAAGCGCGCCTCAACCACGGAACCTTTCTCTTGGCCGAACATAGCGGTGATCTGACCGAGGTCCTGCACTGTCGCGATGGTGTTGACGTGCAGTTCGCGCCCAAGTGCGAGAAGCCGCGGCAGACGCTCGATCGGCACCTCCGGAAATTCATCGAGCAGCATGGTCAGGTGCTCCGTGCCGGCGCGACGACGAGTGGAGACGAGCGCCGCCGCGGCCACCCGCTCCGCCAGGAAGCTGCCGACCATAGAGGAGAGCTCGGCATACTCACCCGACTTCTGCAGCAGCAGCGTGCGCGGGAGCTGTGAACCTGGCGCCAGCCAGTCGCGCACGGTGAACCGCTGCGGTGGGTCGACCTCCGACCAGGCGCGCGCGAGCGGCTCGATCACGCTCAACACCGTCACCCAGAGCGTGATCAGGATTGACATGACGGTGCGGTTCTCCTCGGGGTCTTCGCCGAAATTCAGCAGCGCAACGCTCTTGCCGCCGCTCTCGAGCAACATTCGGCGGATCTCCGCCACGGACGAGAGCCCCGCCTCGGCAAGATCGCTCCAGCCCCACGTCTCGCCCGAGCGTACGCGCAGCGCCATGACGATGTCCGCAAGAAGGCTCCGCGACGCATGGGCCCACATCGGGTCCTGCTCGGACACCGGGACGCATTTCGCGGCGAATTCCCGCGCGACGAGCGGATTGGTAATCTCGCGGCCGATGTCGATCGCCCAGCCGCGCGCATCCTGAGGGGCCACCAGGATCATCGAATCCACCGGCAAGCCGGCCAGCATGTCGCCCTTCGCGTCGAACACGAACGTGCGACCGCTCGGGCTTTTGAGGTACTGCTCGGCAAACGCTCGCAGCAGGCCGGTCTTGCCCGAGCCTTGCGTGCCGACCAGCAGGAGATTTCGCGCCGCCGAAGCCGCATTCAGTTGCACCTCTGGGAGCAGCCACAGATCATGCGTCTGCGGCGGCCCGTGGCGATGGATCGCATGCCGCAGCGCGCGGGAGGCATAGGCGCCGGTCTCGATGCGCCGGCCGCGCGTGACCGTGAGGTTCTCGATCGGCGGCGTATCGGCGTAAGCGAAGGAAAAGGCAAAGCCGCTTGCCGCCAGAACCGCAAGAGCGATGGTGGCAAGCCGCCGGGCTCCGATCGGTGACTCCAGCAACTGCGCTGTGATCGCCTGGATCCAGTCCAACCGGCACACGATCGGCCAGCTCGAATGGCCGCACCTCTCGCCGCGAAGGTTCTGAACGATTTCGTGAAACGCGACGTCGCTGGCGAGGCTGACGTTGCCGTGGAACAGCACGTCGACGGTCGGCGGAGCGACGAGGAACAGCGAGATCACCCCGGCAATGAGCGTGATCAGGGCAGCGCCGAGCGCCACGATGAGGGCGGACCGAAACAGGCAGATAGGATTGTTCATGATAGATTTTCTCGCTGTCAGATGGTCAGTGCGATTGCCGACCCGAACACGATTCCGATCCCCGCCAAGGCGCCGAACAGCAGGGCGGAGATCTCGAAGGGAAGCGGCACGGTCTGCTTGTCGCGCCAGCCGAGATCGGCCGACGTCTGCTCGGCGAGTTCGACCTCGACCTCGGGCTGGCTCGTCGTGTCGATGCCGCGCGTCGGTACGCTCACGGTCGTGACGAAGGAGAGCAGGCCCTCCTTGCCGAGAAGGATGAGCTTGCGCGGGTCGAAGCTTTCGGGATCCCCCCGGAACTCGGCTGCATAGTTGCAGCCCAGCTCCTTGCGGCTGGCCGAAGCATCGGCCGTGGCCGCGGCGACCACGTCCTCGAAGTCCTCATTAGCCATTGTTGTCACCCTCGAACGCGATCAGCTTGTCGAACTCGGAAAACATCTCCGAGCACCAGGCCGCGACATCGCCGCGGATCATCTTGGCCTCCGGCCGCGGCAGCCCCGTCACCTTCATGATCTCGTCGATCGGCATCGTGACCGCATCGACGAGGCGCGCCCCGCGCGCCTCGAAGGGCCGCCAGCTGCCGGCCTCGATCATCGGCATCCGCAGCGTGACCGCGTTCTTGGCGAGCGGCATGATGGAGGTGCGATACGCCTCGGCGGCATCGCTCGCCGGATGCAGATCGCTCACCGCGCCGTCGCGCTGGTTCTCGATCAGAACCAGGCGGGCGTGGGGCAGCACTTCGAGAAAGCTCGAGGCCGATTTCGCGCCGCGGCGCATCGATTCGGCCTGGGCGGTGAACGGGGTGATCACGAAGACCTCGACGCCGAGCGTCGAGAGGTCTTCCTGCAGATCCACCATCCCTGCCCACAATGCCCCACGCGAGGCTTCATTGGCCCCGAACTCCACCACGGTGAGGCCACTGGTCTTGGCCATCGTCTCGAGGGTGTCATAGAGGGGCGTCAGGGCACGCAAGGCGACACTCGGATCGCGCCGCGCCATCTTCGCGTCGGTCGCGATGGAGACCACATGCGGCCCCAGGATGGACAGCGACTGTCCCTGGGTATCGACCTCGACGACACCGAGCGGCACGCCGGCGATCCGCGCGCGCTCCGACAGCGCGTGGCCGAGCAGGCTTTTTCCATCCCCGCCCTTGTCCTGGGTGATGATCGCGGCCGCGGGCAACTTCAACGGCAGCACCGGGCCGTCATTACGCATCTTTTTCGACATGTTCTCCTCTCGGATGGATCTTGAGCGATCCACCGCCTAGAGGAGCCCATCGGCCCGGTACCCGTCTCGGAAATGAATGACCTAATTGCGCGGGCGGCCAGGAATTCGAGCTTGCGCCGTCGCAGCCTGAGAGCCGAGCCTAATCCGGAAGAGCAAAATCCTGCCCGTGAGCGATCGCTTTGTTCAGACGATCCTTCCCCCCAGGCAGCACCAGGATGTCGAGGGCGCACTTGGCCAGATACCGGTGAACATCGCGGTAAATCGCGCCTTCAGCACGGCCCTTCTCGCCCAGGATCAGCTCGTCCAGGTCCTTGACCTCTTTCGGGTCGAAGAGCGCTTGATGTCCGCGGCCGATTTGGCCCAGCTTGCGAGCCAGCCGGAACTCCGCCGTCGCCAGCACGTGGTTGACGGTGACCAGATTGGGATCAACATCGGCGGCCACGGCAATGAACGCCAGCTCGACCGCCGAAAACTCGTTTCTGGTGAACAGCTCGTGCTGTTGGCGCGTCATCGGCTCCTGGTGAAAGGGATCATTGCCTTTCCGCGGGCGCTTCAACGCTTTAACGTCCTTCGCGCGCTTGGCGAGCTGGTGCTTTTCTTCCGCGACCTCTTTAGTATGAACGCACGCCTTCGCCAGCGTGTGGACCCAGTTCGCCGCAGCCTTGATCGCATCCTCGAACTCCGCTCGCGACCAGCGGCCGCCGTCAACACAATCGCGAACCTGCCCGACGACGGCTGCCTCCGCCTGGGCTGGATCGGTCAGGCCCGGGAGCCAGCGGACTGCGAGCTTTTCGCCTTCCGACCTCAGCGTCTCGAACAGCGCAAGACGGCGATCTTCCTCGCTGAGGTCGTCGTCTGCCGCCTTTCCTTTGGTCGGGATCCCGGGCACCCAGGCAAGCTCTGCAAGCGTATTCAAGCCGGCGCCCTTGACCACCGACACCTCAGCGCCATCGAATTGCGCGTGCATGCAGGACAGCAGGGCGCCGATTTCCGGATCTCGCCGAAAGACCTCGAATTCCAACGCCTCGCGGACGGCGAGCTCGACCTCACGCTTGAGCCGGCCGCCGCGATGTCGAGCGAGTCGCAAGTCCACCAGTGACAACATCCGAAGCAGCGGCCCAGTGCGGAACTGTTGCATTTCAGCGTGCGACAACGCGAACGGCGTCCTCTGCAACTCCGCTTCCGGAATGATCAGGCGCTCCGGCTCTTGTTTTAGACGATGAATCCGCTCCCAGACCTCTGGACGAACGCTTTGCCACCATTCCGCGGCATGGTCGGGGTGCACGAAAAAGAACGGCAACACCCATTGCACGGGCAAAGCGTCGATCGGACGATCAGAGGCCTCGACCTCCGCGCGGCAAGCGGCGGCCAACCTCTCGATCTTTTGGAGGATCCTCGGGAGATTGTTCACGCGATGCTGCTCCTGAAAGGTACTTGCTTGTGTATCGATTGTTCTCAGTTCGTCCGTCCGCAGACTGCCTACTTGCGGCCGACGCGCGACTGAATCGCTTCCAGGGTGGGAGCGGCGACATCGATGCCGAAATCAGTGAGGAAGGATGCGGCAACCTCCGCCTCAGCAATCCGGTCGCGCAGGAACCCCTCACTGCATCCGAGCTGGCCGAGGACCGTCTTGCAATTGGCCAGCGCAATCATGTTCCGCGCGATTTCGCGACGCGCGGAAAATTTGATCTTCCGCAGAATGAGGTTCGCCCCGGCAAGGGCGACGACTTCCTCACCATAGGAAGCAATCGCTTCGTCGGGCTCCGGCGTACGCGGCAGACGACCGAGATGCCGGATCGTGGAATGAACAGCTTCGTGGACAACGGTGTCGACGAGACCGGCGACGCTGTCGTGCTTGAGCAGATTGAGCCAGATCAGGGGCCCGCTTCCGGCAAGAACAAGCGTCAGCCCAAACCTGTCACTGCGGCGCGCCATGTCCCTGGGGAGAACGGCGTCGGCACCGATGATCACACCGATATCCGCGAGCTGCGCCAGCAGGTCCTGGAAACCAGCGTTCTCGATCCCGCCAAGCCTTTCCAGCGCCTGCGTCACGTCCATATGGCTGCGGATGTGCCGGTACCGCGTCGCGAGGTCGCGCTCACGGGCCTCAGATCGATCGAGTTGCCCGTAATTGGCCGTCGATTCACGCCAGCCCATCGTATCGCTGTGCTTTGCCATGTTGTCTGCTCCTAATGAATATTGTGTGTTTGTCCGCGCCAGCCACAGCGTCGGCTCGAGTTGGGCGGTTTAGACCTGGGAGCTACGTCAACTCAGGACACAACAGCCCGGTGCAGCATCGCGAGACCGCGCGCCAGATGGAGGTGCCCAACCCTGTGGACCTCCAGGCTGAACTCCTCCAGTGCCTGCTTCGAGGCCGTCGCCGAGGCCACGGTCACGCCGTCGATGGTGTCGAGGGTAATAATGAACATGTCGTCGTCGATCATCACGATGTTCTGGAACGGCTCGCCCGGCAGGACCGACCAGCCCTTCACGGCCTCCTCGATGTTCGCCATGAGCGACTCGATCGCAATCTCGATCCATTCGGCGCGCACCGCCGCAAAATCGGAGCTGTGCCTGGGCACGCCGATCTTGGCCATCACCGGGCTGAGGCCCTCCGCCAGCAGTTCATACAGTTCCTCGATGATGAGGTTGGGATTGCGCTCCCTCGCACGATTCACGTGCGTGATCGGGAAGGCCAACACCTGCGGCTTGTCGGTGGAGGCCTCGTTTCCGTTGCGCTCGACGCCGTACCACCAGCGATCGTACGGCTGCATCACCGGATCATGGAATTCGGCGTCATCGTGGTCGGTGCCACGCCTGCCCGGTTGCTCGGCAAGGCTCTGCAGCTGTTTCTTGACCTCACCGCACGCGGTGAGGATTCCGCGGTCGGAGATCGCAGCCCAGCGCAAGTCGACCAGGGCCGAGCGAAGAACGCCCCCGGTGCCCAACGCCTTGCGGAGAAGGGTGATGTTGACGGCATCGGGCATGGCGATGCGGACGTGCTCGGTCGACACCGTGACCCATTCCGGCATCGCCGCATGGGTCAATTTGAGAAGGCCCGATCCGAGCGCCAGGTCGAAGCAGGGAGGCAGCGCAGGACGGCCCCTCTCCTGGATCGGCCAGCAGTCCCGCTGCTCTGCATGAATGACTGTCGGATCGAGGATGAGTTCGCTCATTGTTGTTGCCCTGTTTGGCTCGCCATTACGATGACGACGCGTTGCGCGTGCTGTGGATCTAATGAGCCTTCCGCTTCGGCGGCGTCGGGAGGAGGTGGAGGCGGAGCCGTTCATCGAGAAAGGCGCACGTGGCGTCGATCGTCGCGCGATCGCGCTGCTCGAACACGGCCAAGCCATCGATTTCAAAACGGATGATGTCGTGATCGGCGATGGCCTCGATCGTGTAGCGCGTTCGCGCGATGGACAGCGCTTCCATAGCGATCGGACCTTCCGCGTTCGGGCCCGCGGCCATCATCTTGGCGATCAACCGGTCGACCAGCCGGGAGAAGATCGGAGCGAGCACCTTCTCAAAATCCGGGTGGTCGATGGAATAGCCGCAGCCGATCATGTCAGCCTCCTCTGCGGAGACCTTAGCAGTGGGCACGTACATGATGTCCGGGTGAGCGGTAATGCCGCATGCGGCATCCCGATCCGCTTTCCGCGCGTAGGCCTCGACCGTGTAGTAGTTGAGCGCCAACGCCAGCCGCGCGCCGGGGGTGTCCAGCGTGAACTTGGCAGGCAGGCTCGGAAGGTGCTCGAAATCGGGACTGTTTTGGTCGAACAGCGGCTGGGCGAGGTACACTTTGCTCATCGGTGTGGCTCCTTTCATGCTATGGCGTCTAAAGCTTCAGCAGCGCGCGGACCTGGTCGGCCACGTTGCCACGGAGCCGCCTGACCTTGCGACCGATCTTCACGAGGTCGCGGTCGGCGAGAACCGCAGCGATGTCGCGGCGAACCGCCTTCGACCTGATAGCTTTCGCGACCTGCATGACGAGAGCGCGGGCGTCGTCATCTTTGGGGGCGACGACATTGACCTGCCGCAAGCCATCGGCCAGCTGACGCTGGCGCTGATCAGCCTTACGCTCGGCGTCGGTCCGAGCCTCCGTCTGCTCGCTTTTCGTAGCCGGCGCCTGCTCGCCCGGCTCGATGAACGCGCGCACCTCCCGCCAGCCCTCCCGTTTCAGGCGGGCCTTAGAGATGCGCGGCTCCGGCTCGCCGGACTGCTCGCTATGCTCGGGATCGGAGTCGAAGTTCATGTCCATGTGACTAGCCCGTGTCTAGACCGCCGGCTCGGCGTTTACCTCAGCGGCCGCGCTGCGCACCTCGAAGCAGCGCAGCGCCATCGCGACGATGCGGTCGCGCTGGGCGGTGGAGATGCTGATGCGGTAGCGCTCGCTCTGCTGCGGGTAGACGCCGACGCGCTTCGCCTCGGTCAGGAACCAGTCGCGCGTCCCCCTGGTCAGCGTGACGCAGGTGCGGGTCATCTTATAGCCGTAGGCCTTGGCCACCGGCCCGGCCGCGTGCCAGATCACCTCGGCGCCGGCGCGCGCGCGCCCGGAAATCCCCGCCGCCATCAACGACCGTTCGGCCCTGTTCGCGAGGGCCAGGACGTCGGCCAGCGAAGCCGTGTGCTTGTGCGCTTTGCCGTTCGCGCCATTCAGCGCAGCCGCGAGCCGCATGGCGTTGACGTTATTAACCTTGATACGCATCTACTAACTCCTCCTCATGTCGCATCGTGGGTGAACGGCTGGCCGTTCCCAAAAGACTGCTTCTGCCACCCGGTGGGGTTCACCTCGTCGAGCACCACCCCCGCGACGGCGGCGAACCCGGCCTCTGCCATCACGCTCTCCTGGTGCTGGAAGCGGGCTTCGACGGTCTCGTCATCGGCGTCCTCGTCGAACGTGCTCAACGGACCGTCCAGTACCGTTCTCTTCCACTCCTGAAAGTGCGAGAAGCCGTGCAGCTGCGCCATCAACTCCAGGCACTTCGTGTACTTCAACTCCTGGCCATGCCGCGCCAACGACTTCATGAGGCGCTTGGCGTCCCGCTTGATTCTCGTTTCGCTGGTAAAGAAACGCATGATGCTTACTCATAGTCGTGCGGCACTCGAATGAACGACGGGTCGAATGCCATTACCCTGGCCTAACGTTACGTCGGTCTGGCCGGGAAACTAAGGAAGTGACTTCGTGAGTTTTGACGTCTGACCGTTGGTGACGAGATGCAGATCCGGCTTCGAGCCGGTAGATCAGCACCGCGCGCACCTACAGTGGTGCGAGCGCCCGTGCACCAAAACGCGAATGGCACGACCGACGAGCGCGCAGACCTAGCCGGCGCGGTGAATCTCATCCCCAACATAGACTTTTATCAATCTGCGCAACGATCGCTTTGAATGTCCGCGCTATCGGATGATCGTATTCAATCTCGGACGGCCCGTATGAGCAGGCTCGCTGACGAAGCACTCGCAAGCGCGGTACGCGCAACTCTCCCGCAGACCATCTTCGGAACCCCGTGGGACGTGCGCGTTACCGATGACATCGATCATGCCGGCGCGGACTTCTATTCCGGCGTGGTGCGGGTTCATGAAACATGGCTTCAATCGATCCATAAATCGCGCCTGTCTTACGTAACCAGACATTATCCATTGGCGATCGGACCTTTCGAAGAGGCCGAGCCTCAACTGATTCCACACAACGGTTGCACTGAATGCCGACGCCGACCCGTTACCGTGGGACGCGCCATCACGATCCAACGTTCCTTTGCTGGCGGTCAATTCAGCGGTGCGTTGATAGTAGGCGAAGCCTTCATCGCCAGAAGCAACGAGGATCACGACATGTTTGCGGATCGTAATCGCGAGATTGCAATCAAGGGCGTCATGACCGCTCTCCATTCCAGAGCTTGGAAGCGGCTGGCTGATGCGCGCGCGTTGACCGAATTGCGGGATCTGGCCTTAGGTGTCGTCACCAGAATGGGCTCGCAGCGTCCCTACGATGCCAGCACCTGCATCTGCCTTCTGCCTTATGATCGTCTGTTGCCGAGCGCAACCGCCGACAAACTGAGATACTACGAGAGGCTACAAATTTACCCGCAAGAAGGCATTCCATTTCCCGTTCTAAGGCAAGAATGCGCCGACGCGATTGTCTTCATGGAGCGAGATGAAATCCTTAGTCTCTTGCTGCGATTGTCCTTTGACATCTCCGAGCTACAAAATTCATTCGTCGGGAATAACGGAGACAGCGGCGACTTGAGCTCAAATCGGCTGACGGACGAGGAGTTCGCGCTTCTGGTTTAGGCAGGCCTGGCGGGTTAGTCAGCTTTCATCAATCGGACATGTGACGTTCACCGACTAATCTTTCATTGAATAGTACCTGTTAGCGATCCACTGTACTTCAGATCTGTTGCGGCATAGGCGTTGCTTGGGGAGGACTTATGGGATTGTCAGTTCCGATCTATGGTTACCACTCCGCGAAAGGCAGGAGACATCAGCAAGAGAAGGGTGACGGCACTTACAACGAGGACAACAAGAGGAATATCGAGTCGTTCTTCGAGCTCCTTCAGAGGCCGTTGGTCAAAGACATTGGCGTCACATGCCGCGCAATTTATCCCAGGAACGAGGGTGAAGACCCTCGCCAGATCGACTGGAGTGCTAGGATTGTTTACGAGACGGAAACCGAAGGACGTCCCGAACTAAACGCCCTTCTGGATGAGCTTAATGATTGGGGCACGATCGTTGTCCCGAACCGCTGGCATCTTACGGACGACGGCCTATACGCCGAGAAGCTGATCAAGCGTCTAAGCAATGGATCGATTGCGCCCATCGCGCTAGACCTCGAAGCCTTGGCGGACGCCCGGCAACCGCTCGAAAGGCATTTCCGAGGCTTGACGCGCTTGCCCGATATCGAGCAACGCATAAGGCACTTCTTTAAAGTGCTGACCAGCGATCCCGTGCGGGTGCGGGTCGAGGTCGCGAATTCAATCCCGCGAAAGTCCTTTGAGGACCCACCGCAGGAGCAAGCAAGGAGCAAGTAGTCTAGCCAGCATTGGCCGTGCGGGCTGCCGCAAACTGATGAGGTCACTTGCTTAGTTTCTTCGCGGCTTCGGGTTAGGGCTTCCAAGAGCCGATCGGCTAACAGTCGGTTCGATCGAAGAAAGGAAGCACATGTCCCGCAAGAATTCGAGCCGTGTTGGAGATAGCCCGAACCCGAATCCGTCAGCGCCCCGTCAGTCATCCAAGGCCGACGAGCGGCCCGATCTGATCATTGACCAGGCCGATTTGCCCGCCGCGGCCGGCAAACTGGCTGAGCGTTTGGCGAGCTCGCCGAGCCTGTTTCAGCGGGGTTCTACCCTCGTGAAACTGGTGAATACCACCGAAGGCCCTTCAACTCTTCTCCTCAACGTCCATGACGTTGTCAATTACAGCCACCAGGTATGTCGTCCCGTGATGCAAAAGATCGTGCGTGGCGAGCTCATGCGCGAGCCGGTGACGCTTCCGGAGCGCGTCGCCAAGCTCTACCTCAACCGGCACGACGCTTGGGGTGTCCGTCACCTGGACGGCATTTGCCGGGCCCCGATCCTTTCAGACGATGGCTCGATCCGCGCGACGCACGGGTACGACAAGGAGACGCACTTCTGGTGCATTGGGGTGGAACTGCCCCGCATTCCTGATCGCCCGACGCGAAAGCAGGCTGAGAAGGCGCTCGACAGTCTTCGCAGGGTCTTCGCAACGTTCCCCTTTGCTGACGCGCTCAAGACCGCTGTTTCGGGCGGCAGGCTGATGGTCGACCTCTCGCAGCCGCCGAGGGTCGACGAGGCAAGCTACTTGGTCGCCATCCTGACCGCCGTCTGCCGTCCCAGTCTCCCGCTCGCTCCCGGCTTCATCATTCGTTCGCCGCAATACTCTGGCGCGGGCACTGGAAAGGGGAAGCTCATTCGCGCCGCCGCGCGCATCGCATTCGACTTCGCGCCCAAAGCGTTCACGAGTACGGGTGATCGCGCGGAGCTCGATAAGCGTTTGACTGCGTCGCTGGTCGCTGCAGACCCTGTCGTCTTTCTCGATAACGTCAATGCGGAGATTGTGCGTTCCAACCTCCTGGCGCAAATCGCAACCGAAAACCCGTGTGCGATCCGACCGTTTCGGGAGAACACGAAGATGGTGTCGATCACCACGAACGCTTTTCTCGCGATCACCGGGAACGCCATTGCCGTGTCCGAGGATCTGGCGCGGCGCTTCCTTATCGTTGGGCTCGACGCCGGTTGCGAGGATCCCGAACGGCGCGAATTCAGCGAGGAGTTCGATCTCCTGATCCAGCGCAAGCGCCGCGACCTTCTTGCCGCAGCGCTCACGATCTGGCGGTGGGGCCGCCAGAATAGCCTCAAGCAAGGTCAGGCGCTTGGTAGCTTTGAACAGTGGGCGAGTTGGTGCCGCGATCCGCTGCTTGCGCTCGGCTGCGCCGACCCCGTCCAACGAATCTCCGACATCAAGCGCGACGATCCACGCCGCGTTCAGGTCGTCGAGTTCTTTACGACTTGGCATGAGCTCTATGGCGACCGCGCGATCAAGGTCAAAGAGCTCGACATGCGCCTTTCACTGCTTGCTCATCCGCATGGTCGCGGAAGTCGGCAAAGCCTTGCGGGCTTTGTTGCCAACCTCGAGGGGACGCGCGCGGGCGGTTTCGTCATGCTGCGCAACAAGCCCCTCGGAAAATGGGGCACGTCCACGTATGTCCTTCAGAAAACCGATTAGCGGCGCTCGGCGAGCGCGGCCAATTCCCGCTGAGCAGAAGCTCGCTGAGAGCGTGTGCCTACGCCAATGGCATAGGAAGCATAGGGGGCATATGATCCGAGATCGCGGATCTCAGGCTCGATCACCGGAGGAACCCATAGGCTCATAGGGGGCATAGGCCGTCGGGAGCGGTAGCAACTCGACGCGATGGCAATCACGTTTTGCCATTCACAATGGCGAGCAACCCCGGGGCTCTCCGTGCCGCCGGCCGGCTCCGACCACTTTCGGGATACAATCGGGCCCGAGAGGTGGCGGGCTACGCCACATTCCTTGAGCGCCGCGAGTGCCTGCGCGTTAGGCCGCTCATGCGTCCGCAACGGAGTGTTCAGATCTGGATTGCGCAGATGCAAAGGGCATCTAAGCGCGTCAGCTATCATAGAGTCAGAGTGTGGCCGGATTTTCCGTGACGGGTTGAGGCGGCGAGAGAGCCTCGCGGCACCCGTCATGGAGATATCTCATGACCCAGCTGGATGTTCTGGACGCCGCGCGCGGTGAGCGTGGCGGCTATAAGGTAGATGTGAGCCGTGGTGAGCGCGTCGGCCGCGTCTCGTCGGAATGGTTTTCCCGGCCGGCGGACGAGCGGTACTTGTCACTCTCCGACCTTCACGCTGCCGTGCGCTGCCGTGCCGAGCGAAGCCGGACCCGGACGGTGGAGAGCGCGGCGATTCGGGTGGAGGCGAGTCGTGACGATACGGAGCGGCTGACGTTGATGCTGCCGGCTGAGTCAGCGCCTCTTGCGCCGACGCACTGGAGCTTCGGCCAGCTCGCTACGATGGTCGGCGCGCCATCGGCTTACCTTCGCCAACTTCCCGCGCCGCTTGCAGCCATCAACCTGCAGTTTGGGCTAAGCTCGAATCGCGCGGAGCAGATCAAGACCCTCGAGGTCGAAGACGGCCGCACCGAACTGCGGGCGGTCACCAGCCCCGACTATGGGCGCATCTTTGACCAGGAGCTGGTCGCCGCCGTGCAGCGCATCGCCGGTAACGGCACCGGCGACACGCGATGGAAAGTGCCAGGGGTGCTCGACTGGTCGACCGGAATCTACAATCCGCGGGTTGACATCACGAAAGCGACCACGACCCTCTACGCTTCCGACCGGGACGTGTTCCTGTTCCTGGTCGACGACTTCAACCCGATCGAGGCGGGCAAGCTGCCTGACGGCTCGCCCGACCTCTACTTCCGCGGCTTTTATTGCTGGAATTCCGAGGTCGGTGCCAAAACGCTGGGTATCGCGAGCTTCTACCTTCGCGCCGTTTGTCAGAATCGCAATCTTTGGGGCGTGGAGGATTTCCAGGAGATCACCATCCGCCATTCCAAATACGCGGCGTCGCGATTCGCCCACGAGGCGGCGCCAGCGCTCACGCGCTTTGCCGATTCCTCGCCGATGCCATTCGTCAACGGCATCAAGGCGGCGCGGAAGCGCGTCGTCGCACGGTGCGACGAGGAGCGAACCCATTTCCTGCGCAAGCGTGGGTTCGGCAAAGCGGAGACAGCAAAGATCATCGAGACCGTGCTTGCTGAGGAAGGCCGCAAGCCCGAAAGCGTCTTCGATTTCGTGCAGGGCATTACCGCTGTTGCGCGGGACAAGCTGCATCAGGATGCTCGGCTGGATCTCGAGGCGCGCGCGAAAAAGCTGCTCGACCACGTCAACTAAGGCGGCCTATCTCCGGCCTATCCGCAGCCGATTCCGCCCCGTCTTCTTCGACCCAACGCCGCCCTCAGAGGAAGAGGGCGGCGCTTCGCTTCGTGACGGGTCAGAAGGTCCAGAGAGAGGCTCTGGATCGCTCGTCGCGGAGAAAAACGTCAATGGCAAAATCCGTTCGCAAGATCACCCTAAGCCAGTCTCGCGATATCCCTTTCAACCGCTTGGTGCTGAGCCAGTCCAATGTTCGCCGTATCAAGGCGGGCGTCTCGATCGAGGAGCTCGCGCAGGACATCGCGCGGCGCACACTGCTTCAGAGCCTCACCGTCCGTCCGGTTCTCGACGACGGCGGCGCCGAGACCGGCATGTTCGAAGTTCCGGCCGGTGGCCGGCGCTATCGCGCGCTCGAACTGCTGGTCAAGCAGAAGCGGCTCGCACGCACCGCGCCGGTTCCCTGCGTCATCCGGACCGATGGCCTAGCCGAGGAGGATTCGCTGGCCGAGAATGTCCAGCGTGCCCCGCTTCACCCCCTCGACCAGTTCCGGGCGTTCCGTGACATGAGTGAGAAGGGCATGAGTGAGGACGAGATCGCTGCTGCCTTCTTCGTTAGCATCCAGGTCGTCAAACAGCGGCTGCGGCTCGCCGCCGTCTCGCCAGCGCTGCTCGACGTCTATGCTGAAGACGGCATGAGCCTCGACCAATTGATGGCGTTTGCGGTCAATCCGGACCACGAGCGGCAGCAACAGGTATGGCAGGCGGTGCAGCGTTCGCACAACAAGGAGCCGTATTACATCCGGCGTCTGCTGACCGAAGGCGCCGTGCGTGCCTCCGACAAACGCGCCCAGTTCGTCGGAATCGAGGCCTACGAGGCCGCCGGCGGGGAGGTCATGCGGGATCTGTTCCAGCAGGACGACGGCGGTTGGCTCCAGGATCCGATGCTGCTGGATCGCCTCGTCGCCGACAAGCTGGAGCGTGCGGCGGATTACGTCCGCGCCGAGGGCTGGAAGTGGGTCGAGGTGGCGATCGACTTTCCGTATGGCCACACCTACGGCTTGCGTCGCATCTCCGGCGAATTGGTCGCAATGACCGAGGAGGAGGTCGCCGCGGCTGAAGCCCTGCGCGCCGAGTATGAGCGTCTCGAGCAGGAGCATTCCGACGCCGATCTCCTTCCCGAAGGGATCGATCAGCGCCTTGGCGAGATCGAGACGGCCCTTGCCGAACTCGATGAGCGGCCCGTTCAGTACGATCCTGACGAAATCGCGCGCGCGGGTACCTTCGCCAACATCGACGCGTCGGGCGCGCTGCGGGTCGAGCGCGGCTATGTTCGACCCGAGGATGAACCGGCAATTTCGAAGCCGGAGGGAGAGGCGGACATCGAGTCGAGTGCCACACCAGGGGCGACCTCTGCCTCAGGAGATGCGACCGAAGGGCTGACAGGCGCCTCGGCAAATGCCGAGGAGCCCGATCAGGAAGACAGCATCAAGCCGATCCCAGATCGGCTGATGACCGAACTCACGGCGTATCGCACCCTGGCCTTGCGCGACGCGCTGGCACAGGACTCGGACACTGCGTTCCTGGCGGCGCTTCACGCCCTTTGCCTGAAGCTTTTCTACCGCTACACGCCCGAGTCCTGCCTCGACGTTGACGCGAAGAGCGTCGTCTTCGGCAGCCAGGCGCCGGGCCTCGGCGATACCACGATCGCAAAGGCAGTCGACGAGAGGCACCGGCAGTGGTCGGAGCAGTTGCCGCGTGAATCGGCCGAGCTCTGGGACGCGCTCACGACCTTCGATCGTGACAGCCGCGACGCCCTGTTCGCGCACTGCGTCGCCCTCAGCGTGAATGCGGTGTACGAGCCCTGGAATCGACGCCCGCGTGCGCTGAGCCACGCCGATCGCCTCGCCGAGGCGATCGGGCTCGATGTCGCTTCGGCCGGCTGGTCGCCGACCGTCGACAACTATCTCGGCCGGGTGACCAAGGCGCGCATCCTGCAAGCCGTCCGTGAAGCCAAGGGAGAAACTGCGGCTCAGCTTATCGAGCACCTGAAGAAGGACGAGATGGCGGAGAGGGCGCAAGAACTCCTTACTGGCTCAGGCTGGCTTCCCGAGCCGCTGCGGACGGCTGGTTGCCTCTCCAGCGCAACATCACCGGCGTCTGAATCTGGCCTGATCTCCCCATCCGCGTCGGAGGAGGACACGCCAGTGAGCGAACGCGAAGGGACCATGCCGGATGCAGAGCATCCGCTCGAAAGTGCAATTCTCCCCGACGAGCCGCTTGTCGCGGCCGAGTAAATAAGCAGAAGCGTCGAACTCGAAGGCCCGCCGTCACCGGCGGGCCTTCTTTTTGACAAGGATCAGCTATGTCAGCTCAAGCATCCGATCTTGCCCGCCGGCTGGCCGAGCGGGCCGAATTCGTCTGCCGGCACTATCTTTCGAACGGCCGGCGCGTTGGACGCTATTGGATCGTCGGTGACATTCACAACACGCGCGGCCGGTCCACGTTCGTTCGGCTGCGTCCACATCATGGGGGTAAGGGAGCGGCTGGCAAGTGGACGGATGCCGCGACCGCCGAACACGGCGATCTGCTCGACGTCATCAGGGAAAGCTGCGGCCTTGTTGAATTCCGCGATGTCCTTGCCGAGGCGCGGCGTTTTCTCAGCCTGCCGCAGCCCGAGGCGGGATCCAAATCGCCGCTCCCACCCGTTCCCATCGGTTCGCCGGAATCGGCTCGGCGGCTGTTTGCGATGTCAAAGCCTATTGATGGCACGCTTGCCGAAACGTACCTCCGGACGCGCGGTATTTTGGACTTACATGAGCTTACCAGCCTCCGGTTTCACCCGCGTTGCTACTACAGGCCGGATGATGACCTGCCGACCGAGACCTGGCCGGCCCTGATCGCCGCTGTCACCACGTTCGATGGAGTCATCACCGGCGCGCACCGCACTTGGCTCGATCCGTCCGGTCGGAGCAAGGCGCCGATCGACACGCCGCGCCGGGCGATGGGCCTCCTGCTCGGCAACGCGGTTCGATTTGGACGAGCACATGATGTTCTCGCCGCCGGCGAAGGCATCGAGACCCTGCTCTCCCTGCGCTGCGCCCTCCCGACCTTGCCCATGGCATCGGCGCTATCGGCCAGCCATCTCGCGGCCATGCTGCTGCCACCGCGCCTGCGCCGGCTCTACATCGCCCATGACGCCGATGCAGCCGGAAAGGCGGTCGCAACCGCATTGGCGCAACGGGCGGAAGGCGCCGGTATCGAGGCGATCCCGCTATCGCCCCGGCTTGGCGATTTCAACGAGGATCTGCGCACCTGCGGCGTCGATGAGCTCCGAGCGGCTCTTCGCATTCAGCTTGCGCCGGCTGATGTCGTCCGCTTCTTGCCGTCGGCGGTCGCGATCACTGCATGAGCGCCTGCGCTTCGCAATCGGGGTCGTAGACCAATCAGGCGAGGCCACGTCGTGAGAGGGCCGCGCCCGGCCTTCTAGAGGGCGATCGGACGGCAAGCGGGCCGCACCGGCAATGGCAGGGCGCGGCTATTTTCCGCCGGCGGTGGTCACCGCCTAAATCAACAACGATCGGTTCATCCGCCTTTGCATCGCGAAGCAAAATAGCCGCGCCCAGCCATCCTCCGCTGTCGCTTCGGCCCTCCGCATTGCTTCGGGTTCTGGTCCGGCCCGCTCGCCGTCTGAGTGATCGCCACGAAGGCCGCGATGGTCGCGGCCGATCCACGGAGGGCCTCATCCCATGATCGATCGTGACGACATGGCATTCGAACCGCAGCACGGTTCATCCCCACTTCATCAGGTTTTGACCGAACTGCAACTTTACGGCTACCGCCCTTTCAGCGACGAGCCCGATCCGAGGCCGCTCCCCGAGGGGAAAATGATCGCTGGTGCCGTTGCCGACATCTTCGATGCCTTCGTGGCAACCCTGAGCGACAGCCGCATGGAGCCGGATCTGGAAGATCTGCTCTGGTCGACGGTCAATCTATTCCATCGAGCCGCAGGCCGGATCGAGCGCCAGCTCGACCAGAACGAGCAGGCCCAGCGTAGGAGCCAACACGAGCAGGATGGCTCCGAGGTACGCTCGGTCGAACTTGAGCGGCTCATCACGGAAGGCCTCTCTCTGATCGAGCGCCGCAACTGCATGGAGCTGTTCCGCGAGCAAGCTATCGCTCAATTCGAAACCAACACCGGCTCACTCTGGCGTCCACGATCCGGATCGCTCGTCGGCCACCGATCGATCACCTCTGCGCTGATCGACTCCAAAGACTTTCTCGCCGCAAAGCGCCGCGCCGAGACCGAGGTGCTTGTTCCGGTCGGACCAAAGGTCGCACTGACTGGAGGTCTTGACTTCGACGACCATCATCTGATCTGGGATCGCCTCGACAAGGTTCACGCTAAACACAGCGACATGGTCCTGTTGCATGGAGGCTCACCACAGGGTGCCGAGCTGATTGCGGCCAAATGGGCGACGAACCGCAAGGTTCCGCAAGTCGCATTCAAGCCGGATTGGTCGAAGCACGCCAAGTCTGCGCCATTCAAACGCAACGACCTCATGCTGACGATGATGCCGATCGGCGTCATCGTATTCCCGGGAACGGGAATTCAGGACAATCTCGCCGACAAGGCACGGCGGATGGGAATCCCGGTCTGGAAATTTGGCGACGGCGGCGCATAGCGCCGCGATCGAGCCTACCGCCTCGCGCCATGCATGCAACGACGCTCGGAGAAATCACGGCGATTTGCCAACTGTGCCGATCATCGCCGTCACAATGCGACTTTCATCTGTGTCTACGCGGTTATATTGGCGCCACTGTGCGACTTCCGTTTGGTATCTCCACAAAACCCGCCCGACGAGACAGAAGCGGGTTCGAACGAGTCTTTAAAGGCGCCCACGGCCGCGACCAAAACAGCGTGTAACCTTCGCCTCCGCATCGACTGTTGCTTCGTCTTTGGGCGCTTGGAGGTTCGGTCTTTTCGATAGGTGCGCCTTCCTCACAGCACTTCGTTACCATCATTGCCCAACCCTCGGCACACTACGTGCTGGATCGGAGCCTCCTTGCAGGTGCGCTTATCTTCGGCATTGAATCGCCGTTCCTGCACGTGCTCTCTCTTTTCCGACCTGAAAACAAACCGACCTCTTGTACCGTACGACCGATGCCAGTCATGTCTCCTCCCAACGTTGTTCAGCACGCGAACACCTCGCCTCTTTGATGGCTTGATCTGGCCGAAGACCGGCCGCGCCTCGATCGTCTGAGCCGCAACGCCAGTCCTGCGACTTTCTTCCCCTGGGCTAAAGCCCATTCCTCGCGAGACAAGAAAGTCTCAGCCATGGCGTCCTCCGCGATGCTTCGGCCCGCAAGCGGGTGCGTCGCCGATCGTCATTCGGCCTGGTCATCGCCATCGAGGCCGCGGTGGTCGCGGTCCGAAACAACAAGGAGAAGTGACATGGCTACCATCGGTTCGTTCAAGAAGGTCGGCAACGATTTAGGTCATGCGCTGAGAAGTGTCCTTTAGCGCCATTGTCTGAGGGCTTGGCACGCAGACGTCCGAGTCAAGCGTTCCC